>JAJYCT010000140.1 GCA_021778125.1 Myxococcales bacterium | reverse complement strand
CGCCGCTCGCGCTGTCGGCGAAGGGCGCCCTGGCGGGCAGGCTCGGCGACGCGGCGGCGCTGGCGCGGTCGGGGTGGCCGGCCGTGCAGCGCCTGCTCGACGAGCGGATCGTGGCGCGCGCGAGCGCCCTGAAGGAGCGTGCGCTGCGCCGGCGCGCGTCGCACCTCGTGGCGCGCCTGGCGGCGGACGCGACGGCCCGGGCAGAGCGGCAGCGCGTCGGGGACGCCGCGCGGGCGGAGCAGGCGCGCGCGACCGGAGCCCTCGCCGCGAAGATCGAGCGCGGCCAGGACGCCCTGGCCGAGCCGCTCGCGGCCTCCCTCGCCCCGGCCGCGGAGACGTACCTTCGCGACGTCGCCGTCGTCTTCGTCGGGCGCGATCCCGACGCCGCCGAGCGCGATCCGACGCTGGCGCGCTACCGGGCCGACCGTGCGGTTTCGGCGCTCGCCCCGCCCCTGTCGCGCGCGCTCGCGTCCCTGGCTGCGGAGGCGCAGCTATCGCCGGCCGAGCTCGCCCCCACGGCCCGCGCCCTCGTACGGGCGGCGACGGCCGCGTCCCCGGGGCTCGCCTCGCCCCTGCGTCCGCTCGCCCGGGCGGCCCTCGCGACGCTGGTCGAGCAGCTCTTCGCCCTGTCGGCGCCCCCCGTCTCCGTGGCCGAGGCGCCCGGGCTCCTGCGCGAGCTCCAGGGCCTGGCCCGCGCCCTCGAGTGAGGGCCGGCGGATCGCCGTGCCGGAGCCGACGCGAGCCCGTGCCATTTCGCGGCGGGGCTTCTACACTCGGTTCATGCGGCTCGTGTCCGTGCCCCTTGCGCTGGCGCTGCTGGCAGCGCCGGCGACGATCGCGCGCGCCGAGCCGCTCCTCGGCGCCGACTCGAACGTCTCGCTCCAGGCCGACCGCCTCGACATCGACATCCTGGCCGGCGAGGCCACGCTCACGGGCAAGGTGACCCTCTCCAAGGGCGATCTGGTCGTGTCGTGCCCGCGCATCGACCTGCGCTTCGACCAGACCCCGCACGTGACGTGGGCCAAGGGCTCGGGCGGCGTCACGGCCGACGTGCGCGGCGTGCACGCCGAGGCCCCCTCGGTGGAGCTCGACCTCGCCAAGCAGGTGCTCGACCTCCGCGGCGGCGTCAAGCTCTCGCGCGGCCAGGGCTGGCTCACCGCCGACTCCGCGCGCATCGAGATCCAGACCGCGCACGTGTCGCTGTCGCAGGTCAAGGGATCCATCCCCGTGGCCAAGGGGCCGTGAGTTGGCCGACGTCGTACTGGCGGCCCGCGGCGTCCGCGTCGTGCGGGGCGGCAAGGCGATCCTGCGCGGCGTCGCCCTCGAGGCACGAGCCGGCGAGGTGCTGGGCGTGCTCGGCCCGTCGGGCGCGGGCAAGTCGACGCTCTTCCGGGTCCTCGTCGGCGAGTCGCCCCCCCAGGCCGGGCGCGTGATGCTCGCCGGAGAGGACGTCACGGGCTGGCCGCTGTGGAGGCGCGCGCGCGCCGGGGTCGGCTACGTTCCGCAGGGGCCGAGCGTCCTGTGGGATCTGACGGTCCGCGAGAACCTCGTGGCCTACCGGCGCGTGGCCCGCCTGCCCCCCTCGCCGCCCGACGAGGCCGCCGCCCGGGTGGGGCTGGGCGGCCGGCTCGACGTGCGCGCAGGGGAGCTGTCGGGCGGCGAACGACGCCGTCTGGAGGTCGCCCGCGCCGTTACGCGCTCGCCTCGCCTGCTGGTCTGCGACGAGCCGTTCGCCGGCGTCGACCCGGCCGGCGCCGAGCAGCTCGGCAAGCTGCTCCGCACCCTCGCCGAGGGAGGGGCGACCGTGATCCTGGCCGATCACCACGTCGCCGAGGCGCTCCGCGTTTGCTCCCGGGCGCTCCTGCTGCTCGACGGCGCGATCGCCGCCGACGCGTCGCCCGAGGGCTTCCGCGAGCACCCGCTGGTGCGTGGTCGATACCTCGGCACGCTCGAGCCAGAAGCGGCTCGGATCTAGCTCTTTCAAGCAAAATCCGTGGCTGGCACGAAACTCGCCATAATGCTGCTGCGAGGGTCGTGGCAGGGTGTTAGCCTTCGGTGCGACGGGCCCGATGGAGATCAAGCAGCAACTCAGACTCAGTCAGCAGCTCGTCATGACGCCGCAGCTGCAGCAGGCGATCCGCCTCCTGCAGCTGTCCCGGCTCGAGCTGATTGACGAGATCCGGAAGGAGCTCGACGCGAACCCCGTCCTGGCCGACGAGGAAGTGGACCCGCGCGCCCGCGGCAACGGCGACGGAAGGAACGGGGACGCGACCATCGAACCGAAATCCCCCGACGCCCCGGCCATGACCGCCGAGAAGATGCAGGCGTCCGACCTCGAGAAACGCTCGGAGGACAAGGCCGTCCAGGAGATCGACTGGGAGCAGTTCCTGGAGAACCGGACGCTCCAGCAGCCGTTGCCGACCAGCCGCGGCGGCTACGACGAGCTGCCCCCCATCGAGCAGAACCTGACGAAGACCCAGTCGCTCGTCGATCATCTGCAGTGGCAGCTTCAGCTCAGCGACTTCACCGAATCCGAGCGCCGCTTCGCCGAGCTCGTCATCGGCAACCTCGACGACAACGGGTTCCTCGATCTCAAGGGAACCGAGCGCGACAACGGCGAGCGCACGCCCGACCTTGGCATCGAGGATCTGGCGCACGAGGCCGAGATCGATCCCGAGGACGCCGAGGTCGTGCTGCGCGAGATGCAGGAGTGGGACCCGATCGGCGTGTGCTCCCGCTCGCTCCAGGAGTGCCTTCGCGTGCAGGCCGAGACGTTCGGTTACGACGACCTCGAGCTGGCGATCATCGATCGCCACCTGCACAACCTCGAGAAGCACAACTACCAGGCGATCGCCCGCGATCTGAAGGTTACCGTCGAGGAGATCTACGAGGCGGTCAAGCAGATCCAGAAGCTCGAGAGCCGCCCGGCGCGCAACTTCACCGAGACCGACGACAAGACGATCGCCATCACCCCCGACGTGTACGTCCTCAAGGACGGCGACCGGTTCACCGTCAGCGACAACGACCGGGGTGTGCAGCGCCTCTACATCAACGAGGCGCTGACCAAGCAGCTCCTCAAGGACCCGCAGGCCAAGGAGTTCATCGGCGAGAAGCTCCGCAACGCGCAGTGGCTCATCCGCGCGATCGAGCAGCGCCGCAAGACGATCATCCGGGTAACCGAGTGCATCGTCGAGAAGCAGCGCGAGTTCTTCGAGCGCGGCGTGGCCTTCCTCAAGCCGATGATCCTGCGCGACGTCGCCGAGGCCGTCGGAATGCACGAGTCCACGATCAGCCGCGTCACGACGAACAAGTACGTCCACACGCCGCAGGGCCTGTTCGAGCTCAAGTACTTCTTCAACTCGTCGATCCGGCGCGTCGCCGACGAGGACATCGCCAGTGAGAGCGTCAAGCAGGCGATCAAGAAGATCATCGACGAAGAAGAGAAAGCGAATCCGCTGTCCGATCAGCAGATCGTCGAGCTCCTGGCGAGGCGTGACGGCATCCAGATCGCGCGCAGAACCGTCGCCAAGTACAGGGAAATGCTTGGGATACTTTCCTCCAGCAAGCGCAAGAAGCTCTTCTAGCCTGGCTGCCACGGCGAGCGTGCAGAAGCTCTGCCGGCGGTGTTACATTTCGGTGTTGGGTGCGGTAACGACGCGCCTCGCTTCGCGTTAGAGCTTCTGTCACGCGACCCACTGCTCCCGCAGGAGGCCAGCACGATGAACATCGCTGTCACGTTCCGACACATGGATGCGACGGACGCCGTCAAGGGCTACGCGACCGAGAAGGTCTCGAGGATGCAACGATTCCTCCGCGCCCCGATGAAGAGTCAGGTCACGCTCAGCTGCCAGCAAGATCGCCTGCACCGCGTGGAGGTCGAGATTCACTCGGGGCGCGCGCATTTCCACGCGCACGAGACGAGCGAGGACATGTACGCCTCGATCGACAAGGTCATCGACAAGATCGAGCGCCAGATCCTGTCCGCCAAGGAGGCCGTGGCGGGCAAGAAGAAGGGAGCCGAGCGCGCCTCGCAGCGCCTGCTACCTGACGTCGGAGAGGACTGACCTCCCCCGCGGTGCGAGAGACCGTGCGGGGGATGGCCATCTCGATCTACAGTCTCGGCTCCCCCCATGCGTCTCAGCGAACTCCTCACCGACGACCGGGTGGCGATTCACCACGCCGGCAGCGCCCAGCCTCTGGACAAGCCCGCGTCTCTCCGGATCCTCGGACAGATGCTCGCGCGGGGTGCCCGGGCCGGCGCGGCGGACGTGGAGCGTGTCCTCACCGAGCGTGAGCAGCTCCAGTCGACCGGCATCGGTGAGGGAGTCGCGATCCCCCATGGGGCGCTCCCCCAGCTCGAGGCGCAGTTCGCCGCCCTCTTGATCGTGCCGGGAGGCCTCGAGTTCGCGGCCATCGACGGCCTCCCGGTGACCCTGCTCTTCGCGGTCATCACGCCCAAGCGCGCGACCGGCGAGCATCTGAAAACGCTCGCCCGGGTCTCGCGCCTGCTCCGAAACAAGGGTTTCCGCGATCGCCTGATTGCGGCGCCTGCGCCGAAAGAGGCGTACGCTCTGATCGCGAGCGAGGAAGGGGAGCGCTGATGGGATGCCTGAACCCATGGGCGGCGAGGGGGGGGTGACATGCCGCCGGACACGCGTGACGAGCACGTCCCCGAGCTGACCGTCCGTGAGGTCATCGAGGGGCCCGCGCTCGCGATCAGCTTGCGGCGGATCGCCGGGGAGGATGGGCTCAATCGTCCCCTGCGCCACCCGCGGGTCCAGAAGAACGGTCTCGCGCTAGCCGGGCACTTCCACGGCGTGGTCCCGACACGGATCCAGGTCCTCGGCGAGACCGAGCTCTCGTACCTCGAGTCCCTCAGCCCGGACGCCCGGAGCGTCGCGGCGCGGGGGTTCTTCGCTCTCGGCCTTTCGTGCGTCGTGGTCGCGGGGGGGCACGAGCCACAGCGCGCGCTGGTCGCGGCGGCCGAGGCGACGGGAACGCCGCTCTTCGTCACCGACGCACGCTCGAGTCGGACCATCAACGCGCTTCATGCCCTGCTCGATGACCTGCTCGCGCCTCATACGCGCCTGCACGGGGTCCTCGTGGACGTGTTCGGCGTCGGCATCCTCCTCCTCGGCAAGAGTGGCATCGGCAAGAGCGAGTGCGCGCTCGAGCTCGTTCGCCGGGGGCACAGCCTGGTCGCCGACGACGTCATCCGCTGCGACTGGCGACCGCCCGGCGAGATCTTCGGCGAGCCGGCGGAGCTCCTCAAGCACCACATCGAGATCCGCGGCCTCGGCGTGCTCGATCTACAGACCCTGTTCGGCATCACGGCCGTGCGCGATCGCAAGCGCATCGACCTGGTCGTGCATCTCAGCGAGTGGAACGAGCAGGAGGAGTTCGACCGCCTGGGGGTGGAGGAGCGTTTTCACGCCATCCTCGGCACGCCCATCCGCGAGCTCCGCGTCCCCGTTCGGCCGGGGCGCGACATGGGCAGCATCATCGAGATGGCGGCTCGCAACGAGCTCCTCCGTCGCGATGGACGCCATACGGCCCACGAGTTCCTCGAGCGCATCGAGTCGCACCTGGTGACCCGCCAGACCAGTGACGCAAGTGTCGAAGAGGTCGACCGCTGGACGGGCGAAGGCGCGCTGCCGCTTCCGGCCCCTTCCCCGTCCTGGTCGACGCTCATTCCGCATGCCAGCGGGACCGAGAGCTCGGCGTGGATCCCGGCCGCAGCTCCTTCGAAGGAGCCCACGGAGTGAGCGCCACCTCGGCTCGCCCGATGGTCGTCGTGCTGACCGGCCTCTCCGGCGCGGGGAAGTCGCAGGGCCTGCATGCGCTCGAAGACCTGGGCTTCTTCTGCGTCGACAACCTCCCCACCGCGCTCGCTCCCGAGGCGGTCGCGCTCTGCGAGCGCGGCGGGATGACACGTGTCGCGCTCGGCATCGACGTGCGCGTCCGGGCCTTCCTGGGCGAGGTCGGGCACGTGCTCCGGCTCCTCGAGGCCGGCGGGCAGAGGGAGGTGGAGGTCATCTTCCTCGACGCGAGCGACGAGCGACTGCTACAGCGTTTCAGCGAGTCGCGTCGGCCCCACCCCCTGGCGGCGCAGAGTGGCCACGAGGGAGCCCTGGCGGTTCTCGATGGAGTGAGGGTCGAACGGGAAAGGCTGGCTCCCCTTCGCGCGAGCGCGACGCGGGTGATCGACACGACCAACACGAGCGTCCACGACCTTCGCCGCATTCTCGTCGCCCACTTCGGCCCGGCGTCCGGCGGAGCCCCTCGAATGGTCACCCGGATCGTATCGTTCGGGTTCAAGTACGGCACGCCCGTCGACGCGGACCTCGTGCTCGACGTCCGGTTCCTCGACAACCCCTACTTCGTGGCCGAGCTACGGCCCCAGTCCGGCCTCGACGCACCGGTCATCCAGCACGTGCTCGGGGGCCGCGAGACGCAGGAGTTCTTGCGCCGCACTCGCGACCTTCTCTCGTACGTCATGCCGAAGTACGAGCGCGAGGGAAAGAGCTACTTGACGATCGCGATCGGCTGCACCGGCGGACGCCATCGGTCCGTCGTCGTGGCCGACGCCCTCGCCCGCGAGCTCGCGGCGCCCTCGGGGGCGACGATTACCGTGCTTCACCGAGACGTCCATCGCGGCGCCGTCGCGCCTTCCGAGACCTCGAGTCCGGGGCCACGCTCCACCCCCTCCCCCGACGACACGCACGACGAGCGGCTGAGCGCCCTGGAGCTCAAGGGAGCGACGACGCCCCCCCCCTCCGTGCCGGCGGTCGGAAGCCGCGGGGCCAGATGATGAGCGAAGCCACCGGCCGTTTCACGATCGTCAACCAGCTCGGCCTTCACGCCCGGGCTGCGACGAAGCTCGTCCAGCTCGCAGCCAGGTACCCGTGCGACGTCGAGGTCGCACGCGAAGAGCAGAGCGCCAACGGCAAGAGCGTCATGGGAGTGCTCCTCCTATGCGGGTCCAAGGGCACGGTCATCGAAGTGCGCGCGCGCGGCGACCGGGCGGACGAGTGCGTCCGTGCCATCGGGGACCTCATCGCCAACCGCTTCGGGGAGCCACGATGAGCGATCGAGCTCCTCCGCCACGCCCGAGCCGGCCGCCGCCCTCCGAGGGCAGCACGCCGCGCGGCGTGGTGCTCAAGGGGATCGCCGGTAGCCCCGGCGTGGCGGTGGGGCACGCGCTCGTCGTGGGCGACACCAAGGCCGCCTACACGCGCCGGCACGTCGCGCCCAACCAGGTCGAGGCCGAGGTCCTCCGGCTGGAGCGCGCCGTGGACGACGCCAGGCAGCACGTGCGCGAGGTGGCCGCGAAGCTCCCGGTGGCCCCGCTGGAGACGAACGCGATCCTGGACGCGTACCTCACGATGATCGGCGATCCAATGCTGCTGGATCGCGTCACGGTGAAGATCCGGGACGAGCGCAAGTGCGCGGAGTGGGCGGTTGCCCAGGCGTGCGACGAGATCGGCAAAATGTTCTCCCCGGCCGACATTTCGGAACGTGACGCGTACATCGCCGAGCGACGCCACGACGTGGAGTTCGTGCGTGACCGGCTCCTGCGCGAGCTCACGGGAGACACGAAGCAGCTCGTGCCTCGCCTCGACCAGCCGATGGTGGTCGTGGCCCGCGACCTCTCCCCCGCGGACACCGCGGCCATGGTCCGCGAGCCGGTCATCGCGTTCGTCACGGAGATCGGCTCGCGCACCAGTCACACGTCGATCATGGCGCGCGCGCTGGAGATCCCGGCGGTCGTCGGCACGGGCGAAGCGTTGTCGGTCATCCGGACCGGCGACATCGTCGTCGTCGACGGCCTTCGCGGCGAGGTCGTCGTCAATCCGAACGACATCACGGTGGAGGAGGCGCGCGGGCGCGGCGCTCGACACCTCGCCTTCGCGCGCGGGCTCCTCAGCGCCCGCAACCAGCCTTGCGTCACTCTCGACGGGGAGTCGGTCACCCTCAAGGCGAACGTCGAGCTGCCGGCCGAAGCCATCCTTGCGCTCGACCACGGCGCAGAGGGGATCGGCCTGTACCGAACGGAGTTCATCTACATCGACCGCTCGACGATGCCGTCGGAGCAGGAGCAGTACGAGCTCTACCGCGCGGTCGTCGAGGCGGTCGCGCCGCGCCCGGTGACGCTGCGAACGTTCGACATCGGTGGCGACAAGTTCGCGTCAAGCTTCCAGCTTCCCGCGGAGATGAACCCCGCGCTCGGCCTGCGCGCCGTTCGCCTCGCGCTATCGCGCCCAGAGGTCTTTCTGACGCAACTTCGCGCGATGATCCGCGCGAGCGCCCACGGCGAGCTGCGCATCATGGTGCCCATGATCGCGAGCGTCCACGAGCTCCGCGAGGTGCGCATCCTGCTGGCTCGCGCGCTTGCCGACGTGGACGCCGCTGGCCACGCCCGCGCGCGGCACATCCCGCTGGGCATCATGATCGAGGTCCCGAGCGCCGTCATCATGGCCGACGTGCTCGCCCGCGAGGCAGAGTTCTTCAGCATCGGCACCAACGATCTCGTCCAGTACACGCTGGCGATCGATCGGGGCAACCGATCGCTGGCGCCGCTCGCCTCCCCCTTCAACCCCGCCATTCTGCGCATGATCCGTCAGGTCGTGCGCGCCGCGGCGACCCACTCCGTCCCCGTCGCGCTGTGCGGGGCGATGGCCAGCGATCCGCTCGCCGCGGTCCTCCTTGTGGGCCTGGGCGTGCGCGAGCTCTCGATGGAGGCTGCGGCGATCCCGGAGATCAAGGAGGCCGTTCGCCGCGTGACGCTCGCGGACTGCGAGGCGACGGCGGAGGCGGCCCTGGCCCTCGACACCGCGGAGGCCGTCGAAGAGCTCGTGGCTGGGACGTTCGCCCCGGGCCTGTTCGATCTCCTGGCCGGGACCTCGGAGGGCGGCACCTACGGGGCGCCGACCGACTCCGAGCGCCACCTGGCCACGCCGACGACCGAGCGCGAATAGCGCTTGCCCTCCGTCGCGCCCTTGGGCTAGTTGGGGGCGCTTTCCACTGCCCGCGCGAGTCGACGCGTGCAGCACCAAAGGAACGTTTCATGGGGCTTCGTCACACGAAGGGGCGATGTGGCCTGCGCGCATTGATCCGTCCTCGGTTTGCCGGGGCGATGCTGTCTGCGGCGGCCGCGCTGCTGGCGGCGTTCGAGCCCGGGTGCACGAGCGGCGGCGCCGGCATCCAGTCGCCCTGCCCGCCCGGCGCAACCTGCCAGGTGAGCCTCACGCTCCTGCATACGGCCGACATCCACTCGCGCATCTTCCCCTACGATTTGCAGATCCTCCAGGTCGACTCCGAGCTGGGGCTCGGATCGCTCGACGAGGTCAAGAACGTCGGCGGCGTCGCGCGTCTTTCGTACGCCCTGAACCGCGAGCGCGCGCGCGCCGATCGCGTGCTGCACGTCGACTCCGGCGACATCTTCGAGGGCGCGCCAATCTTCAACTTCTTCAAGGGAGAACCCGAGGCCCGCGCGCAGAGCATGATGGGCACCGACGTGATGGCGATCGGCAATCACGAGTTCGACGATGGCGCCATCAACGCGGTCCGCCAGCTCCAGGCCTGGACGGACTTCCCGATCCTCGCCGCCAACTACGCGTTCCCGAAGAGCAACACGCCCTACGACACGGGCGTGGACACCGTGCTCAAGCCCTTCACGCTCTTCAACCTCGAGGGCCTCAAGGTCGGCGTCATCGGGATGGCGAACTTCTCGAGCCTCGGCTCCGTGTTCCAGCAGCCCAACGGCCTCGGGCTCATGGCGCTCAACACCGTCGAGACGGCGCAGGGGTACGTCGACCTGCTGCGCCCCCTCGTGGACGTCGTCATCGTCGTCAGCCACCTCGGGCTCGACGTCGATCAGCTCATGGTCCAGGGCACGACGGGCATCGACGTCGTCGAGGGCGGACACAATCACATCGTCATCAACCCGCCGCAGGTCATCAAGGACTGCTCGGCCGACCCGGCGAACCCCGGGTACGTGTGGGCGGTCAACCCCAACATTCCGTTCGACCCGTCGAACCCCATCTACGATCCGCGGGACACGTTCAAGCAGCACCCGAACGCCTTCCCGCGCGCGTGCGTGCCGCGGAACGTGATCATCTCGCACTCGGGCGCGTTCGCGAAGTACTTCGGCCGCCTCGATCTGACGTTCTCGAACGACCCCAAGCAGGTGTCGCCGACCGGCAACCCGGCGGACTACGACCCCACCAACGGCTTCGAGGTCGTCGCGCACTCGTACGTCCCCTTCCCGATCGACGCGTCGGTCCCGGAAGATCCAAACATCGTCAACATGCTCCTTCCGTACCGGCGGGCGCTCGACTACGTGCCCGACCTCGCGCTCCTCGCGGGATTCTCCCCGCTCGGAGCGGTCCGCTCCGCGCCGCAGGGGGGCGACTCGCCGCTCGGCAACATGATCGCCGACTCGATGTGGCTGCGCCTGGGCGTGCAGACCGACTTCTCGATGACCAACACGACGGGCATCCGCACGGACCTGATCCCCGGGCCCGTGACGATCGAGGAGATGTACAACATCTTCCCCTTCAACAACACGATCACCAAGATGCAGCTCTCCGGCACCGAGGTGCAGGAGATGTTCGACTTCATCGCGGGCCGCTCGCAGGGACGCGGGTGCGTCTCGCAGGCACAGGTCGCCGGCGCGCGCGTGGTGCTCAACTGCAGTGCGTGCGCGTCGGAGGGAAGGCCGACGATGTGCCACGACCGCGCCAGCGGAAGCTTCCAGGTCTTCGGCGACTGTCCCGCGGGCGCCACGCGCGAGGGCGCCGGGAGCACCGGGACCCCATGCCAGCACGACGACCAGTGCATCGGCGCCATCCCGGGGACGTGTGTCGACGCGTCAGGCGCGGGCTGCCTGCCCGGCTCGAAGTGCACCTGCGACGTCACCGCGTGCTCGGAGGAGCTCTTCATCGGGCACCTCTCGCAGAAGTGCAGCCGGGACTCCGACTGCCCGGACAAGCTTCCGGGACAGTGCGACACCAGTGGCAACACTCAGGCCACCGGCACCTGCCTCGCGCCGCTGCAGCTCGAGAGCGACTACGACTTCGCGACGAGCAACTACCTCGCCGCCGGTGGGTCGGGCTTCCGCGTCCTTCAGCGGAACACGACGCAGGTCGACACCGGCATCCAGCAGCGCGACGCAGTGATCGACATGATCCGCAACGCCAGTCCTTGCGGGTACAGCACGGCCTTCAAGACCGACGACCACCTGCTCGCCTGCTCGGCGGACGCGGACTGTCAGAGCAACCCGGCGCTCGGCTCGCTTTTCGTGTGTGCGTGCCCGGGCAAGGTCAAGGCGACGGGGACCAACACGGCGCAGACATGCCAGACCAGCGGCTCGTGCGATCCGAGCGTCGGCCGCTGCGTTCGCCAGGACTGCCGCGACGGCATCGCCACGTACCACGAGACCATGTGCCAGGGCTCCCCGACCCTCAGTACCTGCGAGACCGAGCTCGACTCCTGCTCGCTCGGCGGCGAAGAGTGCAAGATCCTTGGGTGCGTGGACACCTCTGTCGGGGCGTTCACCGACAACCGTGTGGCGGTGGTGGGTCGATGAGAAGGGCTCGCGCTCTCCTCGCGTTGTTCGGGCTCGTCACGGCCCTGGTGCCCGCCTGCAACGGCGGCTTCCCCAGCATCGGACAGGGAAGGACAATCTCCATCACGATCCTCAAGGGCGACGTCGGCTCGAAGAACAGCCCCCTGCCGATCGCCACCGACATCGCAAATCCGGCGACGTTCACGGTGCGCCTCGAGGCGCTGAAGCCCGACGGCACGGTCGACACCTCGTTCAACGGGCACGTCAACCTCACGGCGGAGCCGGGCACCGTCGTCGACCTCACGGTGCGCAACGTCCAGCTCCACGCC
Organism: Myxococcales bacterium; assembly: GCA_021778125.1. Lineage (GTDB taxonomy): Bacteria > Myxococcota_A > Polyangia > Polyangiales > Polyangiaceae > Palsa-1150. Next base: position 1,502 of record JAJYCT010000140.1, on the reverse strand, counting down.
GGTGTCCTCGACAACGTGGTCGTCCCGATCACGGGCGCCTTTGGCGACGCCCACCTCCAGGCGACGGACCTGGGCTACGAGCCCGCGGCTCCCGACCGCAAGCCCCCCCCCGAGTGCTCGGACGGCATCGACAACAACGGCAACGGCCTCATCGACTATCCAGCGGACCCGGGCTGCTACGCCCCGGTCGACGACACCGAGGCCCTCGGAACGTACGCGGAGGGCGTGAGCCAGCCGTTGCACTTCGCGCTCCCGCGCATCCCACTCGTCCGCGGCTACGACCCTGGCAACAACGGCAACGGAAACGCGACCGCGTTCCCGCACCAGCAGATCGCGATCGATACGGGCTGGCGGGGGTCGCTGAGCTACGACTTCAGCACCGTCGTCATCGGCCTGACCGCCGCCGGCTTCTACGTGCAGGACCTCCAGAACGCGTCGACCGACCAGCCGACCGGGTACACGGGCCTCTACGCGTACAACTTCTCGACGCCGACGAACATGGACGTGTGCGATCGCGTCCAGCTGCTGAGCGGCACCGCGAGCGACTTCTACGGGTTCACGGAGCTCAACTACCCGACGTGGCAGATCGAGTTCTGGAACCCGGCGGTCCGCCCCTGCATGGTGCCCGAGCCCACCGTGCTAGGTCCGCCCGATCTCGCGAACAACAATCGGCTCTGGCAGGAGGAGGCGACGCTCGTCCGCGTGCAGACGTCGGGCACCATCAGCGCTCACGTCGCCCAGCACTTCGGGCCGGGGATGATCCCCAAGGTCAACGGGACGTACACGCCCGACAACACGCACAGCAGCTGCGACTTCAACCGCAACGGGAAGGTAGATTTCACCGACGCGGCCGAGAACGACTGCTCGAAGGTCTGCGTCGGGACCTGTGCGAACGCACCCACGGACTTCGAGTGCAGCGAGTGGTCGCAGTTCCAGTCGCAGAACAACTTCGATCTCGTCGTCGTCGACTCGAGCACCGGAGCCAAGGCGCGTGTGCAGGCCAACGCCGCGGCAGCAGCCTCCTTCAACCCCGTCGAGCAGCGCGACGCCACGGGCAACCCGCTGCCCGTGCGCTCGTTCACGGGCCTGCTCGCGTACTTCTCCGGTGGCTGCCAGTTCACGATGAACGCACGCTGCGACGACGACGTCATCGCGGATCCCCACGGCACGCCGCTGCCCTCCAATGTGGCCTGCGTCCACCCGCGAACCCTTTCGCAGATCAACGCCAACACGCACTGACCGAAACGACGTCCGCCACGCGCGTCGACCGAAACGACGTCCGCCACGCGCGTCCGAGGAATCCACCTGATGCGACCCCTCCGTCTCCTCGCCTCCACCGCCTCCGTTTCGTGCCTGCTGGCGTTCGTGTTGCCTGCGTCGGCCCAGCCCGTGGGGGCTCAGGGGCCCGCGCCCGCTCCCGTTCCGGGCGCGGCACCCGCCCCGTCCGGGGCCGTGCCGGCACCGGCCACCGCGCCTGCGGCGGCTCCGACCGCGACGCCCGC
>JAJYCT010000139.1 GCA_021778125.1 Myxococcales bacterium | reverse complement strand
CCTGACGCGCCGCCCGCCCGCGGCGCGTCAGATGTCCGCCAGGCTCGCCCGGCGGCGCCCCGTCGCGGGGCGCGAGGCCGCCTGCCCGACCAGCGCGAGCACCTCGCGTAGATCGGCCGCCGCCAGCAGGCGCGCCCGCGCCGTGGGCTCGATGGCGGCGCGCGCAATGTGCGCCAGGATGCGCACCTCCTGATCGTATGCGCGCGGCGGCATGAGCAGCAGGAACACCACGCGCGCTGGCTGCCCATCGGGGGCGTCGAAGTCGATGCCGTCGGGCGCGAAGCCCAGTGCCAGCAGCGGCCTGGTCAGTCCCGCGACCGCGGCGTGCGGCACCGCCACGTCGTCGCCCAGGCCGGTGGGCGCCGTTGCCTCGCGGTCGAGCACCGCCTGCCGCGCGCGCGGCGCGAGGTCGCCGAGGCGGCCCTTCAGGGCCTCCACCAGCTCTTCGATCGCCCCCGCAGGCGTCGTCGCTGCGAGGCGCGGGACCCACGCGCCGCGCCGCAGCAGCGACGGCAGGTCTTCCTCGTCGACGCCGCGCAGCATCCACTTCATCGTCGGGCCGCTGACGAGCGACGTGGCCAGCGCCATGAAGACGAGCGCGACGAAGACCCGCGGGCGCAGCAGGCCTGCGTCGAGCGCGATGAGCGCGAGGATGATCTCCATCGCGCCGCGCGCATTGAGGCCGAAGCCGACGGCCGCTGCGGGGCGCAGGCGCATCCCGCCGGCGCGGGCGCCCAACGTGCAGCCGATGATCTTGGCACCGCTCGCAACCGCGAAGACGAGCGCGCACAGGCGCAGGTCGAACGACGCGACGAAGTCGGCGCGAAGGCCGAGCGAGGCGAAGAAGACGGGCGCGAAGATGTTGGTCACGAACTCGTGGACGATGACGCGCGTGCGCTCCTTGAGCACGGGCGCGTCGCCCACGGCCACGCCGACAACGAAGCCACCGAAGACGGCGTGGATCCCGGCCCACTCGGTGAAGGCCGCGCCGAAGAGTGAGAGCAGGATGATGAGCGAGAGCACGCGCCGCGGCCCGGCGTGGCTGTCGGCTTCGAGGCGTGCGATGAGGCGCCCGAGCAGGGGGCGCGCGACGACGAGCGCGGCCGCGATGAACGCCAGCGTGAGCGCGACGGCGCGCACGACGACGCGCAGCTCGAACGCGCCGCCCTGCATCGGCGACAGGAGCACCGAGAAGGCGAGCCAGCCCACCAAATCGTTGACGGTGGCGGCCGCCATGACGAGCAGGCCAACCTCGGTCTTGAACAGGCCCAGGTCGAGCAGCGTCCGTGCGATGACGGGCAGCGCCGAGATCGAGAGAGCGACGCCGAGGAAGACGGCGAAGAGCGTGCGGTGGTCGGGACGGACGAGGTCGGAGTCGGGCAGCAGGACGCCGAGCACGACGCCGCCGCCGAGCGGCATCGCGATGCCCATGACGGACGTCAGCAGGGCGCTGCGTCCGCGGCGTCGCACAATCCCGAGGTTGACCTCGAGCCCGGCCACGACGAGCAGGAGCACCACCGCGACGGTCGTGTACCCGGAGAGCATGACCTGCGGCGCCCCCGCAGACGGGAAGAGCCACTGGTTGGCGGCGGGCCACACGCGCCCCAGCAGGGTGGGGCCGAGCACGATCCCTGCGGCGATCTCGCCGAAGACGAGCGGCAGCCCCAGGCGTCGCGCGAGTTCGCCGAGCAGGCGTGCCGCCGTGAGGAGCACGGCCAAGGACAGCAGGAAGACCAGCATGTCCCGCTCGTGCATTCCCCCAGTCTACCTATTTGCCCCGGGAGTGCCCGGCATGGTAGCGCCGTTCAGGAGCGTTTTTCCGATCATGCCCATCCTGGTCCAGAAGTACGGGGGCTCGTCGGTGGCGGACGTCGAGAAGATCGGCAAGGTGGCCGATCGCGTGGTCGCGGCAAAGCAAGGCGGCCACGACGTCGTCGTCGTCGTGAGCGCGATGGGCAAGACGACCGACGAGCTGCTCGGCCTGGCCAGACAGGTCTCGGGCGATCCGCCGCGGCGTGAGCTCGACATGCTCGTGTCGACCGGCGAGCGCGTGAGCATGGCGCTGCTGTCGATCGCGATCCACGCGCGCGGCGGCGACGCGATCAGCTTCACCGGCTCGCAGAGCGGCATCATCACCAACGACCGGCACTTCGACGCGCGCATCCTCGAGGTGCGGCCGCACCGCATCGACGACGAGCTGGCGCGCGGCAAGATCGTCATCGTCGCGGGCTACCAGGGGATGAGCTACCGGCGAGAGATCACGACGCTGGGCCGCGGCGGCAGCGACACGACGGCCGTGGCGCTCGCGGCGGCGCTGGGCGCGGAGCGCTGCGAGATCTACAGCGACGTCGACGGTGTCTACTCGGCCGATCCGCGCGTGGTGCCCGACGCGGCGCACCTGCCGGAGATCGATCTGGCGAGTCTGCAGGAGATGGCCGAGGCTGGGGCAAAGGTGCTCAACGCCCAGGCCGTCGAGTGGGCGCGGCGGGCGAAGATCGCCGTCCACGCGCGCAAGACGAGCGATCCGGTGGGCGCCGGGCGCGAGACGGTGTGCGTCGAGCGACAGGAGCCGGCGCACATGCGTGCCGTGGTGGGCCTGGACCGCGTGGTGCACGCGAGCCTGCCCGCGCGCGAGCTGCGGGCGCTGTCGGAAGCGGCGGGCGCGCTCGACGTGCCGCTGCTCGACGTGGCGGCGTGGGGCGAGAGCGCGACGTGCGGGGTGCCGCTGCTCAACGTGCCGGACTGGGCGCGGTGCCGGGCGCGGCTCGAGGAGAAAGTGCACGGCCTGGTGCTGACGGCGGGTTGCGCGATCGTGAGCGTCGTGGGTGACAGCCTGACGACGGGCGCGCGCGCGCTGCCGAAGACGCTCGCTGCCCTAGACGAGGTTGGCGCCCCGCCGCGAGCGGTGCACGCAGGGCCCCTGCGCCTCAGCGCGACGATCGACGCGGCGCACCTGACGGACGCGCAGCGCGCGCTGCACCGGGCGTTCGTGGAGAGCCGAGTTCCTTGAACTCTCTCCTATCCCCCACGCCGCGCGATCGCCGCAAGTCCGCGCCGCGTCGGATCGCGCGTCGGCGGCGAGGCCACCGGGTCGGCCGCATCGACGAGGATGACGAGGGCGCGGACCATGCGCCGCGCCTCGTGCGCCGACGCTTCGTCGGCGGCCGTGGCGAGCAGGCGCCGCCACGCCGCCAGCTGGGCCGGGGTGCGCCCATCGGCGCCGTACCAGCCGGCTAGCTCGCGCAGCGCGTCCGTGTCGGTCGCATCCCGCGTGTAGGCCTCCAGGTCGGCCTCCGCCTCGCCACGGCGGCCCTCGGCCCAGCGTGCCCGCGCGCGGCCACAGAGGGCGCGGGCAAGCGTCGGGACCCGACGCAGGGCGGCGTCGTACACCCGTTCGGCCTCGCGCGGCTCGCCCATGCGCAGGCGCAGGGCGCCCAGACCCAGCCACGCTTCTTCGTGCTGCGGCTCGAGCCCCAGCGCGTCCATGTACCGCGCGACCGCGACGTCCTCCTCGTGGGCCGCCTCGTGCTCGCGCGCCTGGCGCACGAGCTCGTCGCCTGTCGTCGAGGCGTCCGCCAGCCGCGCGGCGAGCGTCGCCGCGATCAGGGTCGAGCCGAGGACGAAGCGCGCCGCAGACACTTCACCCCAAAGCGTATCAGACGCTTTGGGCCTCTTCGATCGCCTCGCTCCGGCGGGGCCGCAGGTTGATCTGGAGAATCTGCTTTCGCACGCGCACGGCGTCGGGCGTCACCTCGACGAGCTCGTCGGCGTCGATCCACTCCATCGCCGTCTCGATCGTGAGCAGGCGCGGCGGGGCGAGCATCACGTTCTCGTCCTTGCCGTGGTTGCGCACGTTCGTGAGCTTCTTCTCCTTGATGACGTTCACGTCGGTGTCGTTCGGGCGGTTGTGTTCGCCCACGATCATCCCCTCGTAGACCTCCGCGCCCGGGGCGAGGAAGAACGAGCCTCGCGGCTGCAGGTGGTGCAGGGCATACGGCGTCGCGACGCCCGCGCGGTCGGAGACGATGGCGCCGGTGGCGCGCTTCATCATCGTGCCGCCCCACGGCTCCCACCCTTCGAACAGGGAGTTGAGGAGCGCGGTGCCGCGGGTGGCCGTCAGGAGCTCGCCGCGGAAGCCGATCATCCCGCGGCTCGGCACGCGGTACTCGATGCGCGCGCGCCCGAAGCCCGGGTTCGCCATCTTGACCATGCGGCCACGCCGCTCGCCCATGCGCTCGGTCACGATGCCGATGAACTGCTCGGGCACATCGATGACCACGAGCTCCATCGGCTCGCACAGCACGCCGTCGACCGTGTTGGTGACGACCTCGGGGTTGCCGAGCTGCAGCTCGTAGCCTTCGCGGCGCATCGTCTCGACCAGAATGGCGAGCTGGAGCTCGCCGCGGCCGAGGACGACGAACGTGTCGGGAGACTCGGTCTCCTCGACGCGGATGGCGAGGTTCTTCTTCGTCTCGCGCATCAGCCGGTCGCGCAGGTGCCGGCTCGTAAGGTACCTGCTCGCCTTGCTCTTGCCCGCGAACGGCGACGTGTTGACGCCGACGCGCATCTTGATGGTCGGCTGCTCGACGTGGATGCGTCCGAGGACGCGCCCCTCCCACCCGGGGTTCTGGTCGACGATGGTGTCGCCCACATCCACGTCATCGGTGCCCGCGAGGGCGATGATCTCGCCGGCCGAGGCGCTCGGCGCGATCGTACGGCGCAGGCCCTCGAACGTCGAGAGGACTTTCACGGTTGCCTTGACGGTGCGCCCGTCCTTGATGATGCCGATGGGCTGGTTCGCCTCCACCGTGCCGGCGACGATGCGCCCGATGGCGAGGCGGCCGACGTAGTCGTCGTGGTCGACGTTGCTGACCAGGATCTGCAGCGGCGCCTCGGGGTCGCCCGGGGCGAGCGGCACTTTCTCGAGGATCATGTCGAAGAGGGGCGTGAGGTCCTTGCTCTCGTCCTCGAGCTTGCGCTTGGCAATGCCCTCGCGCCCGATGGCGTAGAGCAGCGGGAAGTCGAGCTGTGCGTCGGTCGCGTCCAGATCGCAGAACAGGTCGAAGATCTCCTCGTGGACCTCCTCGGGGCGCGCGTCGCTGCGGTCGATCTTGTTGATCACGACGATGACTGGGAAGCCGAGTTCGAGGCACTTGCGAAGGACGAAACGCGTCTGGGGCAGGGGTCCCTCGGCGGCGTCCACGAGGAGCAGCGCCGCGTCGGCCATGAGCAGAGTGCGCTCGACCTCACCGCCGAAGTCGGCGTGGCCAGGTGTGTCGATAACGTTGATCTTGCAGAGGGAACCGTCGGCGCTCTTCCAGCGGACGCTGGTGTTCTTGGCGAGGATCGTGATGCCTCGCTCGCGCTCGAGGTCGTTCGAGTCCATGACGCGGTCGGTGAGGACCTCGTTCGTGCGGAACGTCCCCGCCTGGCGGAGCATGTGGTCGACGAGCGTCGTCTTGCCGTGGTCGACGTGGGCCACGATGGCGACGTTTCGAAGACTGTACGGGCGCGGGGCGGGGTTCATGCGGGCGCGACGGATTAGCCTCCGCCGGCCTTTGGCGCAAGCACAGCAAGCGGCGCGGGCGTCGGGTCGGGCGCGCGATTGCCAGAGCCGGACGCGCTACCGTGCCCGTTCGAGCCCCAGCTTTCAGCGGTCGAGGCCGAGCCGGGCGCGGGCCTCGGCGAATGCGTCGGTCACGCCGAAGCCCACGAGATCGCGCGCCTCGGCCGTGCGCGTCACGAACGTGGTGCGCTCTTTTGGGTCGGTCGGCGCCCCGCCGGCGACTCCGCCCGCCTGCGCGATGGCGTCGATCGCGGCGTTCGGGTCGCCCCATGCCAGGAGCGCCACGCGGTTGCCCCACGCCAGCGCGCTGGGGCCGAGCGTGGCCGCCTGGGTGCCGAAGGCTCCGGAGATTTCCATGGCCATCATCACGAGGTCGGGGTCGGGCTTGCGCGGCAGACCAGCCTGGACCTTACCGCCGACGGCATTGAGGGCGGCCGCCTGGACGCCCTGCGGCTGCCAGGTCGGGTTGAAGCACTTAAGCCAGGCCGACACGAGCACGGCGAGGTCCGAAGGTGGCGTGCGCCCGAAGGCCGACGCGTGCGCCTGGACGAGCTTGAGGGCCCGTGTGACGAGGAAGCGCGCCACGCGCTCGTCGCCGCCGAGCGCCTCGCCCACGACAATGGTCGGAAGCGTGGAGCTCGCGGGCAAGCACTGGGCGCCGAGCTTGGGTGACACCAGGACCTGCACGGCGCTGAGGCCGGCGGCCTGGGCCAGCCCCGCCGCCATCCGCGCCAGGGGCGCGTCGGCCGGCATCGGGGTCGCGCGCAGCCCGCGGACATCGAGGGGCAGGGCGGCGTCGAGCGCGTCGCCCGTGCGGGCGAGCAGGGCGCGCATTGCCGGCGAGAGGACCTCGGGGGCCAGCAGGTCGTCGAGGCGCGGGTCGAGGGCGCGCTCGGCGGCGCCGCAGATGTCGCCGGGTCGCCCCTCAAGCGCGCCGAGCAGGGCACGGGTGACCGCTGCCGCGTCCTTTCTTCCGCGCAGCTCGAAGACCGCGGCGAGGACCTCGAACACCGCCGGGGAGATCCGCCCCGCCGCGACGGCGCGCCGCGCGTCGGCGCCCGCCCGGTCGAGCAGGACGTGCACCGCGGGCGTCTGCTGCTGCCGGATGTAGAACTCCGCCAGAGCACGCAGCACACCCACGTCCTGCGGGAACTCGCGCCGCGCTGCCTCGAGCGTCTGCTCGGCCTTGCGGACGTCGTGCGCGGTCTGCTCGTGGATCGATGCGAGCGCGATGAGGCGCCGGCGCTTGTCCTCGTGCGTCGTGGATTTCGCCATGAGCTCCTGCTGGACCTCGATGGCGCGCGCCGGGTCGTTCTGGCGCCGGTAGACGTCGACGAGCTTTTCGGTCGCCTCGATGTCATCGGGCGCTCGCTTGAGGACCTCCTTGAGCGCCACCTCGGCGCGCGAGAGGTTGAGCTGGTGATGCGAGTAGAGATCGCCGAGGCGCGTGTAAACGCCGCGCTGCTCCTCGGCCGTCGGCAGCAGGCGCGCCAGGCGCACGAGCGCCCGCTCGGCCGCGTCCCAGTCCTTCTGCGCGGTGCAGAGATCGGCGTACGCCAAGAGCGCGGCTGTGTCGTCGGGGCGCTGCGCGAGCGCGGACTGGAAGGCGGAGAGGGCGCCGCCCGCGTCGCCGACCTCGAGCAGGATCTTGCCGCGGCGGACTTCCATGGCCAGCCGCTCGTCGGGGTCGGCGATGCTCTCGAGGCGGCGCTCGAGAAGCGCCGCGAGCTCGGGCTGCATCTTGAGCGTCGCATACAGGCGAGAGAGACGATCGAAGACGTCCTTGTAGGCGGGCTCGATCGCCGACGCGGCCTCGAGGCAGACCATCGCATGGTCGTTGTCCTTCGCCTCGTCCTGCCAGACCCGGCCGGCTTCGAACCACGCCTCGACCTGGTGCGCGGGCGCGGCGCTGCTGCGCGCGAGGGCCTCGCACGCCTCGGCGGCGCCGCGCGCATTGCCGGCCTGCTGCCGCACCGCCGCGAGAAGCCCCCACACGAGCGCGTCGCCCGGATCCTCGAGGGCCGCGCGCTCGAGCAAGGCGCGCGCCTCGTCGGTGCGGCCGAGGCGGGCCGCGGCCCGGCCGGCGTGGAGCAGCAGGGTCGCGGACTCCAGTGGCCGCGACGTCTGTTCGACCAGGCGCAGTGTCGTCCTGAGGTACGTCTCGTCGTCCTTGCGCGCCCGGCTGTGCGCCTCGAGCATCCGCAGCGCCCAGAGCGAGGGGCTCTGCTCGGCGGCCGCGAGCTCCACCATCTCGCGCCCCGCCTCCCAGCTCCCCTCGGCGCCGCGTCCGCGAAGGCGCGCCGCGAGCTCGGCGTGCGCGGTGGCCTCGCCCGCGCCCGTGCCCCGCAGGGCGACCGCGAGAGCGCTCGCGGTGGGCTCGAGCTCGTCGTCGCGGCCCTCGCCGATGAGGTGCTGCTCGACGTGGCGAAGGCTCGGCAGATACCCGGGTAGCTCCTCGAGGATGGAGCGGTGCCAGAGCAGGGCGCTCGCGGGGTCGTGTCGCGCCGTCGCGTCGAGCACGGCGAGGCGCTCGTAGGCCTCGCGGCGCACGCGGATGTCCTCGGTCGACTTGGCGATCGAGAGCAGCTCGTCGGCCAGGCGCGCGGCCTGCGCCGCGCGCAGCGCGGTGCGCTCGCGCGCCACGCGGGCGAGGGGCGCATCGGTCGCGACGGCGGCCTCGGCGCACCGCAGGGCGCCAGCGTCGTCGCCCGCGCGCTCGTAGTCGCGGGCGGCCTCGAGCAAGAGCAACGCCCGCGCGTCGCCCGTGGCCTCGGCGGCCCGCTGCTCGCGCCACTCGGCGGTGTCGTCGGCCGCGTCGGGCGCCGTGCGCTCGAAGAGCTGGCGGAGCGCCACGTCGCCGGGGCGCGCGCGCGTGGCCTCGTGCAGACGCTCGGAGGCGAGGGCGCGGTCGCGGTCGGCCAAGAGCAGCGCCTCGCGCACGCCTTCGAGGGCCGCCTCGATCGCGTCGGACGTCGTTGTGCGCCGCTCGCGGATCCACCGAAGGACGCCCTCGACGTCGCCGCTCTTGCGGGCGAGCCGCTCGGCGAGGAACGCCGCGAGGGGCAGGGAAGGCGCCGCGCGGTGCGCGCGCTCGAGGAGGTCGGCGCGGCTGGAATCGGGCAGCACGCCCTCGCCCCGGGCGATCGCCTCGAGGCGCGTGATGGCCGCCCGCGGGCCCTCGCCGAGCTCGTCGGCCAGCGCGTTGAGCTCTCCCACGAGGTCGACGCTCTCGAGCGCCGCGACGGCGCGCAGGGCCGCCTCGTTGGCGGGCTCGGTCGCCCGGGCCGTCTTGTACGCCTCGAGCGCGCGGCCGGTCTCCCCAGCGCGCTCGGCGATTAGGGCGGCGACGAGCGCCCCGGAGGCGCGGTCCTCGGCGGAGCCACGGGACGCGCCCCAGGTCTCGATCTCGCGGCTCACATCGAGCATTCGGCCCGAGCGCACGGCGTTCTCGAGCGCCAGGGCCCGCACGCGCGACGGCTGCTCGGCCTCGAGCGGCGCCGCGGCCGCCTCCACGGCAACCGGCCCCGCGGAGGCGCCGAGGAGGCGCCCGAGCTGGACCGCGCGCCGCGAGGCGGGTGATCCGGCGGTGCGTTCGGCCCGCTGCTTGCCGGCTGCCTCGTCGGCCGGCGTGGACGCGAGCGCTGCGGACGCCGCGACGAGCGAGAGCAGACCATCGATGGCCGCCGTAGCCTCGACGTGCGCGTCCGAGGGCGAGAGCGGGGCCGCCGTGAGCGCGCCGAGCGCGACGCGCTCGGCCGACGTCAGCGGGGCCGGCCCCGTGGCGGCCTGCGCCAGCGAGGCGGCGTCGTCGAGCTCCATCGCGCGCGCGATCAGCGCTCGCTTCGCGGCGTCATCGCCGCCCGCGGCCAGGCCCTGGAGCCACATTACCGACTGGGTGCGCGAGGCGCCGCGTGTGGCGGCAAGTGCCGCCGCTAGCCACGTCGCGCCCCCAGCGAGCTCCGGGACGGCCGCAAGCCCGGCGAGCAGCGGGGCGGCGCCGGCGACGTCGGCCTTGTCGAGCGCCGCGCGCGCCTGCAGCAGAATGTCGCCAGGAGACGGCTCGGCCGGCGCGCCTTCCTTGCGCTCGGCGCCGCGCAGGCGCAGCGCGATCTGTAGCGCGTCGGCCACCGGGGAGAGCTCCGGCACGCCCTCGGGCATTCGCAGCGTGGCGCTCGCCGTCTCGCCGCGCCCGAGCGCTCGCGCCGCGCGTAGCACCGCCGCGCGCGCGTCGCCCGGGACGCGCGCGGCCGCGTCGAGGCGCTTGAATGCGCCTTCGTCATCGCCCCCCGCGCGCAGCGTCTCGGCCGCGAGCAGCGCCGAGTGCGTCCGCGCCGGGCCGGCCGGCGTGGTCTTCACCTCTGCGTCGAGCGCGGCGAGGACCTCTTCCGGATCGGGCGGATCGGGCATCAGCGCGCGCGCCTGGCGGTGCGCGAGCGCGAGCGACGGCGCGAGGTCGCGCGCCTCGACGGCGAGCGCGAGGGCACGGTCGTGGTCTCCCACCGTCGCCGCCAGCTCGCTGCACGCGAGCAACCCCCGGGCGCGCGCGATCTTGTCGGACAGGGTGCGGGCTTCGCCCTCCAGCCACGCGCCGCGCTCCTCGAGCTGGCGACGCGTCGCCTCGGTGAGCCAGGCGCTCGCGGGCTTCTCGTCGGGCCAGCCGCGCGTCGCGGGGAGCGGCAGCGCAGCGGGCGTGGCGACGGAGGCCTCGGGGGCCAGCTCCGCGAGAGCCTCGGCACGCGCCGCCTGCGTGCGCAGCGCCGCGGCCGCATGGCGCACCCGCTCGACGTCGGCGTCCTTGCCGACCATCGTCTCCTCGTTCGGATCGTAGCGGCGGTCGTCGGGGGCCAGCAGCGATGGCGCGCGCCCGGACGGCTGCTCCTCCGGCGGGGCCTCGCTCGGTGGCGGCAGCGTCGGAGTACCGGTCGCGCCGGCGGACGCGGGCGCGACGTCCGAGAGCAAGCTGTCGAGCTCCTCCTCGGCCGGCCGCGTCGATTGCTCCGACCGGGGCTCGTGGTCCTCGGCAAACGGGTCGAACATCGCGCCCTCGGGGACCTGCTCCCCGCGGGCCACCTGCGAAGGGCGCCGCAGCGCTTCGGGCTCGCCGGCGCGGGCCGCGACGACCGGCCTGGCGCTCGTGAACACCTCGCTCGGTGTTTCGCGCGCAGGCGCCGTCTCCACCTTGGAAATGGACTCCTCGAAGGAGACCTCGACGCTCACGTCGCGCTTCTCCTCGCGACCGAAGAGCTGCCCGAGGCCGGCCCGCGACGACGACTTGGGGGCCTCTTCGGTGCGCAGCAGCTCGCGCGGGATCGCCGCGACGACGGTCGCGCCGCCTTCCTCCTCCTCGACGTCCTGTTCGGGCTCCGGAGGCGGCGGTGGGGAAGGAGCGGCCGCCTTCGCAACGGGCGGCTTGGCGGCCGTCGGCGGCCGGTAGAGCGGCTTCGAGGTCGAGCTGCCCGACAGGGGGGCCGCGGGTTTGTCGGTCTCCTTGTCCTTGGCGATCTCGGGCGCGAAGCCCTTGTCATCCCACTCCGACAGGGCCTTGTCCCAGTCGAACCCCTCGATGTCAGGAGCCTTCTTGTCGTCGGTCATGCGCTCCCCTCCAGTCCGAGCGCGCGCCGGATCTCGAGGTATGGCGGCGACAGGACGAAGCGCAGAAGCTCCTCGGCGCGCGCGTTGCCCTTGATCGCCTGGCCCAGTTTCTCAGGCGTCGTCCCGAGCACGTCGAGGAGGACGGCGCTCGGGTCGCCGCTGGCGACGACGGCGACGCGATCGTGCGATGCGAGCGCGCGCCGGCTCCACGCCCGCGCGTCGGCGCCGGACTTGACGATGGCCTGGCAGATCTCGGGCAGCGCCTTGCGCGTGCGGCGCGCGATGGCCTTCCCGAGCAGGCGCTCGACCTCGGCCAGCACCGCGTAGGGCGGGTGGTCGACCCGGAGCTCGGCCAGCCCGCACGCGGCGACGACCACCGCCGCCACCGTGATGTCGTCGCGCGCGCGCGCCACCGTCGTCCCGCGCGTGATCGCGAGCAACTCACGCGCGATCCGGGCCCGCGTCAGCGGCGCCAGCGGCGCGGTCACCCCGGAGCCGACGATCAGCGATGGCGGCTCGCCCGGGACGCCCTGAACGGCGAGAGGGTCCTTGCCGCCGACGTACAGATCAAACTCCTTGATCCCGAAGGCGCCGGCCCACGAGGCGATCTCGTTGCGCAGCGCGAGGCCGCTGCGCGGATCGACCTTGTCGCGCCGGCCCACGCCGGACGCCTGTAGGCTCGGTCCGAGCGCCTCGGCTAGCGTCGGCCCGAGCAGGACGAAAAGGTCGGCGAGCGGCCCCTCGTCGCCCCGCGCGAGGATGGACCTCAGCGTCGAATCGGAGATGGCGATCTGCGGCGTTCGGGCCTTGCGGGCGGAGAGCTGCGCGAACGCGCCCTCGGTCTGCGCGTCGCCGGCGCCGAGCGCGAGCTGCACCCCGAGCGCGGCCTGCTGCAGCGCCTCGTCGCCCAGCGCGCGCGTCACCTTCGCGAGGCGCCGCACGAACGCGAGATCGGTCGGGCGCGTCCGGAGCGCCACGACGAGCTCCTCGCGCGCCGACCTGAGGAGCCGCTCGCGCACCTCGCGCACGTGCTCGGTCGACAGCAGCATGTCGAGCGCCTCGCCGTCGGTCGGCGACTCTTCGAGCAGCTTGACGATCGCGCGCGCTGCCTCCTGCGGCTTCGAGAGCCGGTCGCGGTAAATGGCCATGGCCAGGCGGGCCGCCTCGACGCGCCCCTCGGCCGACGAGCGCTCGTGCATCAGCGTCTCGAGGATGGCGGTCGCCTCGACCCACGACCCGGTGCGGGCCGCGGCGCGGGCAAGCCGCTCGCGCACCGGAAGCGACGAGAGGTTCGCGTGGTGCAGCGTCAGGAGGATTTCGAGCGCGCGGTCGAAGCGATTGAGCTTGTTCTCGTAGAGATCCACCGCGGCGATGCCGGCGGTGAGGCGGTTCTTGCCGGGGGCGGCGTCGAGCTGGGCGAGCCGCCCGAGCGCCTCCGCCGCCTCCTCGAAATTGGCCCGCTTGATGTTGATCTCGCCGAGCAGCGCGAGGGCGCCCACGTGATCCGGATCGAGCATCGTGACGTGCTCCAGGGCTGCGAGCGCCCCGGCATGATCGCCCTTCTCGCGGAGCACGCGGGCCTGCTCCCAGAAGAGCTTCTGGATCTCCTGCGGCTCGTCGGTAACGTCGAGACGCCGGGCGACGAGGGCCAGCAGCTTGTCGTTGTCCTTGCGCTCGCGCACGCGGCGGAACAGCTTGTCGAACGTCACGCCGCGCGTGGCATCGCGGGCGAACCCGGCATCGAGCGCCCGCTCGGCGCGCTCGCCGCCGCCGAGGTCCAGGTGCAGCAGCGCCGCCTCTTCCCAGAACGCCGCGCCGCGCCCCGCGTCGTGGCACCGCGCGCCGAGTTCCTCGGCCGCGCGCGCCCGCGTCGGCCGGTCGCCGGACTGCTCCGCCGCCGCGCGCAGTCCCTCCCAGGCCGCGAGGTCCTCCGGGTGCGCCGCCGCCGCTCGCTCGAAGGCGGCTGCGGCGCCCTTGAAATCCGTGGCGGCGAAGGACGACCACCCCGCCAGCAACGTCGCGTCGGTGCCCGCGTCGGCGCCGAGCGCGTCGCCGAGCTCCGTGAGGGCGATCGCGCGGCGCCGCGGATCGGCCCCGGGCGGCGACAGCTCGAGGTTGGCGAGGCGCGCCGCCGGAGCGGCCGACGCTACCAGCGGCGCTGGCTCGTACGGGTGGATGCGCGCCTCGAGCAGCGCGGCGCCCGCGAACATCGACTCGCGCGCCTCGCCGCCGAGCGCTCCGGCCACCGCGAGCCGCGCGCCCTT
>JAJYCT010000138.1 GCA_021778125.1 Myxococcales bacterium | reverse complement strand
CAATTTTCACGTTGCCGGCAGAGCCCGTACGCGTCCAGGAACGCGCGCGCACTGCGCCCGGAAAGGCCGACTCCGAGGGTCGCAATCGATGCCGACGCGCGCAGACCCTCCTTCAGCGCGACGACGACCGCGCCGAGCGGGCCGACGACCACGTCCCAGCCCGTGGCGTAGAGCCCGAAGCGAAGCGCGCGCGACGACCGGCTCGGCGCGCCGCTCCTGCGCGCCCCGCGACCGAGCGCCCAGCCGTGGGCGACGTGGGCGGCCACGAGCAGCGCGGCGAGCGCGAGGATGCCCGCGACGAACACGCGCGCCAGCGTCGCCGTCTGGTGCAGCAGCACGTCCCTCGCCCAGGCCGGCGCGAGCAGCCCGAGGGGAACGAGCAGCGAGATCGCCATGGCCGTGGAGGCGATGATCTCGCTCGCGACGGCGAAGCGCAGCGCGGGCACGAGCGGCCCGTCGGGGAGCGTCGCGAAGAAGCGGTCGGCCTCGAACGTCGTGGCGCGCGCCGTGGCCCAGAGCCGCTCGAGCGCCGGCGTGCCCGGGCGCTCCCACGGCACGATCGCGACGACCCCCGAGCGCGTCTGCTCGTGGAGGCAGCCGGGGCAGTCGGCGTCGCCGCAGTGCGCGCACACGACCGCGGCCGGCACGTCGCCGTCGAGGAGATCCTCGATCTCGATGCGCGTGCTCGCGCTCCGCTCGTGCCGCGCTGCCATCGTGCCCCACCTCCGCCGCCCGGACCCGGGCGAAAGTCTGACACGGCCGGCCCGTCAGTGCACCACCTGCCCGGCCGACGTTCCGCGCGGTACGCGGATGTCGTCCAGCCGCCCCCCGAAGAAGAGCGAGAAGCCGACGGCGAGCACGGACAGAGCGAGCGTCGCGAAAACGCCCCATCCCCACGTGAAGTGGAGGGGAACGCCGTGCGCGCCGTGCGGCGGCCGGGCGAGCAGGAGCGCCGCCGTGCAGCCGGGGATGGCCGCCAGAAACGACGCCGCCACCCGGGCGCCGCGCATGTGCATGATGGTGCGACGACTGAGTACCGTCGGCACGAGGATGAACCACGCGACCCCGGCGCCCCAGGCCCACCCCAGGCGCCGGGCGAGATCGAAGCCCGAGAAGTTGACGACATCGGGCAGGGTCATGTGCACCCAGGGCGCGACGAAGGCGACGACCCCGGCGAGGGCGAGGATCGCGACGGGCCCGCGGCTTCGACCGAGGTACGTCCAGGGGAGCAGGTCCCACTCAGGCTGCCGCGAGAGGCCGTCCTCGCTCAGCGCGTCGTCGGAGAGGGGCAGCTTCTCGTGCGCCACCAGCGGCACGCCGCAGACCGGACACGCGTCGAGCTCGTGCTCTCGGTACATCTCGCGGCAGAAGGGGCAGGCGAGCAGCGACACGGAGCGAGCATAGCGCGGCGCAGCGGACGGGACGGTCATGCGGGACCATGACAGCCGGGCGCGCCGCGGGTTCCGGGGCGGCGCGTGGGGGCCAGTGGAGTACATTGGAAGCATGGCTCGTTCCGCACGGCTCGAGGCGCCGGTCGTCGACGCGTGGCTCAAGGCCCATCCGGGATGGGAGCGCGAGGGGGACGCCCTCGCGAAGCGCTTCGAGTTCGCCGACTTCGCGCAGGCGCTGGCCTTCGTCGTGCGCGTGGGCTGCGGCGCCGAGAAGCGGGACCATCACCCGGACGTGGAGCTCGGCTGGGGCAAGGTGCGCCTCGTGTGGACGACGCACGACGCGGGCGGGATCACGCAGCTCGACCTCGACGCCGCCGGGGCGAGCGACGAGGCGCGCCGCTGAATGAACGAGGTGGAGGCGCTCGCGGCCGCGAGGGCGGCGCTGCTCGCCCACCTGGAGGCGACCGCGGGGCCGGGGCCCATCGCGCGCTTCGAGGAGGCGCTGACGCACCCCAGCTTCGCGAACGAGACCGGGCAGATCGACAACCAGCGCCTGGAGTTCCTGGGCGACTCGGTGCTGGGGCTCTGCGTGAGTGAGCTGCTCGCCACGAGCCACGCGCAGGCGGACGAGGGCAAGCTCACGCGGATGCGCAGCGCCCTGGTCAACGCGGAGGCCCTCGCCGCGTGGGCGCGCAAGCACGAACTCGGCGCGAGCCTCGCGTTCGGCCGGGGTGCCAAGCTCGGGAGCGAGCGCGAGCAGACCAACGTCCTGGCCGACGCGGCCGAGGCGCTCGTGGCCGCCGTCTACGAGGCCCGGGGGCTCGACGGGGCCCGCGCGCTCGTCCGGGACATCGTGGCCGAGCGGCTCGATCGCGTGGAAGAGCTCGGCGCCGCGGACCCGAAGAGCGCCCTGCAGGAGCGCGTGCAGGCCCGCGGCATGCCCGCGCCGACCTACCGGGTGGCCGAGGTCCGCGGCCTGCCGCACGCGCAGACCTTCACGGTCGAGGTCCTGGTCGGCGAGCACCCCCTCGGGCGGGGAGAGGGCCGGAGCAAGCGCCTGGCGGAGCGCGACGCGGCGGCGCACGCGCTGGCGACGCTGGCGACCGTGGGGGCGTGAGGCAGGCTACTAGGAGCCTGCGTCGCGCCGCGCCGCGAACACCCCGGCGTCGCCGAGGGCAGGCGCGGGCAGGTCGTCGAGGGCCTTCTCGTCGAGGTCGCGCAGCTTGGCGCTGCGCAGCGACGCGATGAGCTTGTCGGTGGCATCCTTGACGCGGGCCTTCCAGAGCGCGTCGCGGATCTGCGCGGCGGCGTCGTCGACGCTCCGCTTGTTGGCGGGGACGGTGCCCCGCCGCCAGACGACGGCGAACGCGTCGCCCTCGCGCACCGGCGAGGGGACGAGCTGCCCGTCGTGCACCCCCTGCGCGGCCTTCACGACGGCGACGTCGACGCGCAGCCCGGGCTCGTTCGACCTGCCCTCGGGCGTGAGAAACCCGAGGTTGCCCCCGCGGAGGTTGGTGGCCTTGTCGAGGCTGTGATCGCGCGCGAGGTCGGCGAAGTCCTTGGGATCGAGATCGCCCCTGGCCTTGTCGAGGACGGCCCTGGCCTCGTCCTCGGTCTTGCAGAGGATGCGCCACACCTGGATGCGCTCCGGGGTGTCGTAGTGGTCGCGGTGCGCGTCGTAATACGCCTGCACGTCCGACATCGGGATCGCCGACGCCGGCCCCACCCCGTCGCGGATCACGCGGAGCTCGGCGCCCGAGAGGGCGCGCTCGATGTCGAACGCCGTCGGCAGCTGCTGGTCGAGCTTCTCCTCGACCGCGCCCATCGCGAAGAGCCACTCGGGGACCATGATCTCGAGCAGGAAGCGGCGGCGCACCTCGTCGTCGGTCGATCCGAACGCCGCGCGCTGGAAGGGCGGCAGCGCCGCGAGCCGGTCCTCGAGCATTCCGACCACGATCGTCCCGTCCCCGATCCGGGCCACCGGCAAGGCGCGGCGCGCGGGGTCGGCCTTGGAGGCGGCCGGAGGGGGCGCGCCGGCATCGGCCGCCCGCGTGTCGTGCCGCACGGCTACAAGGGCCGCGCCGACGGCGGCGGCGAGGAGAACGCGACGCATGGCCTTCGAGTAGACGCCCGGAGCGCCGCGGGTCAAGCCGTTCGGGCGGCGCGCCGGCGCGTGCGCGCCTTGCGAGGCGCGTCGCCCCCGAGCACCCCGGCGCTGCGCAGGACGTCCTCGGTCACTCCCACGAAGCGGTAGCACTCCGGCCGGAAGCCGTACGCGCGATGCAGGCGGCTCACCACCTCGACCATCGACTCGGCGGGGACGGCGGTGCGGCGGACCCTGGTGACCTTCCGGATGGAGCTCATCGGCTCGCCCAGGTCGAGCAGCTCGTTGACGCGCTGCAGGACGTCGAGCGGCTTGAGCTCGCGCGCCCCCCGAACCTTGCCGGACTCGAGCTCGCGCATGAGGCGCTGCCTGCGCTTCTCGGTGCGACCGTCGTGCGTGTGCGCCCCCGCGCGGCGGCCCCCGAGGATGTCGTTGAAGAGGCGCGCCACGCGCCGCTTCTCGATCGCCTCCGGGCTTCCGCGACGATTCGGGGGCTTCGGGGTGGGGCGGATCGTCTTGGCCATGTCGTGCCTCGGCTCGGTCAGTCGTGAGATCGCGGTGACGATACCCACTCGGTCCTGGCGCGTCAAAACCGGTTCGCCCTGGGAGCCTGTGCTCGAAGTCGCACGGGCTCACATCGCGCACGGCGCTAGCGATCGCACACGCTGATCGCGATCGTTCCCGCGGCAACAATCACCCAAATCGGCCACGTCCGGGCGATGAAACCGCGCAGATCCGAGCCCAGCGCCGCGACGTCCCGACGCACGGTGACCGCCCGCCCGACCCTCCGGGCGCGCTCGCTCGCGATCACGCCGCGCTCGTCGTCGTCGACGTCGTCGTGCCCCACCAGCCAGCCGCGGTGGTGCTCGAGCTCGTGCTCGAGCGTCTCGTCGACCTCCCCTTGCCAGTCGTAGAGGCCGTCCTCGTCCCACACCGCGCGGAACGTCGCGTAGTAGAGGACGATCTCGCCGGCGCCGACCGGCGCGGACGGATCGCCCCCCGGCGCCAGGTAGGAGCCGAGCAGCGGCTCGCCGCCGTCGTCGCAGGCGGGCGTGCCCCGGTCGACGACGAGCCGCAGGCGCCGCGCGAGGGCCTCGCCGAGCGCGTCGAAGCGCGACTCCGCGTACGAGGCGAACACGTCGAAGAGCGGGAAGACTTCGTCATTGGTCTCGCGCGCCGACGGAGAAGGCTCGAACTCGCGGTCGTAGGGCGCGTCGACGTCGCTGCGCGCGCCGCAACGTGGGCAGAGGACGGCGGCGCCGAGGCGCGCAGAGTAGTGGGCGGCGAGGAACAGATCGGTGACGCCGGCCCAGGCGTCGTCGGGGCAGCGCGCGAGGGCCGCGGCGATCGCGCGCGGGTCGCGCTCGTCGCCAAGGGCCGCGATCCCCATCGCGCGGACGACGCCCTCGGACACGGCGAGGGGCCGCCGGCGCAGCGCGCGGTGGAGAGGCACCGCCTGCGCCAGGCGGATCGGCGCGAGCGTCACCGCCTCCGCGGTCCGGCCGCCCGGAAGCGCGACGGGCGGGATGACGTGCGCGACGCCGAGGTCGAGCGTCGCGTCTAGCTCCGGGTCGTCGAGCTCGCCGTCGGTGAACGGGCCGAGCTCGAGCCGGGCGCAGGGCGCCACGCGGACCTCGGCGCCGCAGTTGCGGCACGCGATCGCGACCTCGTCCTCCGCGATCCAGCCGAGACGCGCCGCCACCGCGCGCAGCGCGTGGAAGTCGCGCAGCTCGAGCGCGCCGAGCTCGACGTCCTTGCCCTCCTGCCGGACCCGGAGGGCGCCCGCCGCGGCGAGCGAGGACAGCTCGGAGAAGAGCGCGTCGCGCGGACCGCGTCGCGCCGGCGCGGCGACGTCGCCCTCGAGGACGACGACGCGCCCGCTCGGAAGATGAACCCGCATGGGTGGACGCACGACGGCCGTGCGTGCTCCTATAGCTTGCGTGGCGCTCGCCGTCGTGACGGGAGCCGGGAGCGGCATCGGGAGGGCGACGGCGCTCGAGCTCGGCCGGCGGGGACTGGACGTCGTGCTGGTGGGGCGCACCGAGCGCTCGCTCCGGGAGACGGCAGACCGGGCGCCCGTGGGCGCGCGCACGCGCGTGCTCGTCGCGGACATTTCGCGCGAGTCCGACGTGGAGCGCGTCGCGAGGCGGACCCTCGCCGAGGTAGGGACGCCGCGGGTCGTGATCAACAACGCGGGGGTCGCCGGCCGCAAGGCGCGCATCGAGGACCTCTCGGCCGACGACTGGGACGCGGTCATGGGGCCGAACCTGCGCGGCGTGTTCCTCGTGACGCGCGCCTTTCTGCCCTCGATGCGCGAGGCGGGCGTCGGCCGGTTCGTGACGATCGCGAGCATCTCCGCGACGCTCGGGAGCCCGGGCCTCGCGCCGTACAGCGCGTCGAAGTGGGGCGCGGTCGGCTTCACCAAATCGCTCGCCGAGGAGCTGCGGGGCTCGGGGGTGCAGGCGCTCTCGGTGCTGCCGGGCTCGGTGGACACGCCCATGGTGAAGGTGGGCGGCTTCGTCCCGCAGATGGCGCCCGAGGACGTCGCCCGCGTGGTGGCCTTCGCCGCCATCGACGCCCCCGACGCGATGAACGGGAGCGCGATCGACTGCTTCGGGCCCTAGCTCACCCGCCGTGCCCCTCGGGATCGATCCCGAGGCCGCGCACGATCGCGCCGTGGACCGCGTAGATGGCGGGCGTGAGCAGCACCGCCACGAGGAACTTGATGGAGTATTCGCGGCCGATCTTGGCGCCGATGAAGCCCCACGCCCACCCCGCCGTGACGCGCCCGAAGATCACGTTGATCGTGACCGTGTCGATCGCCTGACTGAAGATCGTCGATCCCGTCGACCGCAGCCACAGGTGCCGGGACTGCGTGAGGGCCTTCCAGAAATGGAAGACGTGGATGTCGAGGAACTGTCCGATGAGGTACGCGACCATCGACGCGACGAAGAGCTGGGCGCTACCGCCGAAGACCTTCGCGTACTCGGCCTGCGTGAAGTAGGTCGAGCCGTCGACGGGCAAGAGCGTCGTGAGCTGCAGGAGCAGCCACGCGAGCAGGGCCATGAAGAAGCCCAGCATCGTCAGGAAGCGCGCCCCGCGTCTCCCGTAGAAGTCGTTGACGACGTCGGTCAGGAGGAAGGTGACCGGGAAGGGGATGATTCCGACCGAGATGGGCCCGAGCGGCGTGCGGATGATCTTGCCTCCGATGACGTCCCCGAGCAGCAGGCACGCGACGAACACGGCGCACAGGTAGACGAAGAGCTTCTGCGAGGCTGCGAAGCGCGCGAAGGAGCCGACGGCTCCGGATTCCCGGAGCTCGAGGGAAGCGGCCATGCGGCCCGAGCATAGGGGGACGTCGTTCGTTCATCGAGCACTGAACCTCATGCAGGCCACCAGCCCGTCGGTCGTCTTGGACGCCATGCCACAGTGGTACCGGCCCGGCGTCAGGCCGTAGAAGCACGACTGCTCGAAGCGCTCGAAGGTCCCCTTGCGCGCGAGCTCCTCGGCCCATCCGCTGCGGAACGCGTCGCGCTCGCGACCGTCGAGCGTGAGCCCCTGCTCCTGCACGTACTCGTCCGCGTAGAGCGCGACGATGTGATCCTGCAGGTCGAGGCACGCCATCATGCGCTGCTCCTCGGTCGTGAACTGCGCCGAGGGGGCGTCCTTCGGGGCTGGTTTGCTCCCGGCACACCCGGACAGCGAGGCGACGAACAGAAACAGCGGCGCGGCGTGGCGGATCATCGAATGCACCCACCTTCAAAATGAATGTGCGTCGCCCCCGCGAGCTTCGCCACACGAGATGCATGCTCATCCCCGTCTCGCTTCCTGCGGCCCCGGCCGCGCGGTCCACAGCGTCGCGACGAGCCCAGCCGAGACGAGGCCGGCGCACGCCCACCAGGCGATCGCGCCGCCCCATCCGTAGCGGCGCAGCATCAGCCCCGTGGCGAAGTCCCCGCTGAAGGCCCCGACGTGGCCCATGAAGTCGACGAAGCCGGCCGCCGCAGCGGTCGCGCCGCGGCGCGCGAAGTCCTGCGCCGCCGTGCCCACGAGCAGGATGTGGGCGCCGAAGAGGCAGAAGCCCACTAGCGCCAGGCACACCACGGTGGGCGCGGCGCCGAGGGTCGCGACGCCGCGGTACGCGAGGGTGAGCGCGCCGACGACGACCAGCAGCATGGCGCACACGGGAGCTCGCCTCGAATGGAAGAATCGATCGGTGAGCCACCCCGACGAGAGGGTGCCCGCCGCCCCGGCCAGGGGGAAGATGGCCGCCTTCCACGCCGCCGACAGGGCGCCGGTGTGCTGCACCTCGGCGAGGTGACCGGGCGCCCAGTCGAGGAAGCCGTAGCGCACGGCGTCGACACCGAAGAGACCGAACGCGAGGACCCAGATGCGCGGGTTGCCCAGCGTGACGCCGAGCGCCTCGCGCAGGGGCAGCCGGTCCTGGGCCGGCGCTCCCGCGTCCCCCGCTCCGTCCGGCGGATGCTCGCGCAGGCGCAGCGACGTGTGCGCGAAGGACGCCAGCAAGAGCAGCGGCGGCACGATGAAGGCGACCCGCCAGGTGCCCCCGGCCACCTGCAGCAGGGCGCCCACCGCGAAGATCGCCAGGGCCGAGCCCACCGTGTAGCTCGTGCCCAGGATCCCCATCGTGCGGCCGCGCTGCGCGAGCGGGAACCACCGCCCGGCGATCTTCACGCAGGGAGGCCACCCGCCGGCCTGGAACCACCCGTTGGCGAACGCCAGGCCGAGCATCACGCCCAGCAGGCCCCCCGTCGTCGGCTCGATGCCCACCGACCGGCTGAGGGTCCCGACGGCGTGCGCGAGCGCCGCGGCCAGCGGTCCGAGGACGGGGAGGCCCGCAAGCCAGGGCGCCGCCGCGAACAGAAGCGTGGCGATCGCCGAGCCGACCATGCCCGTGCCCAGGATGCGCCGCGCCCCGAGGCGCTCGGTGAGCTGGCCGTTGACGAGCTGCCCCGTCGCGTAGCCGAGCTTGACGGCCCCGAGCACGAGCCCCACCTCAACGGCGGACAGGCCGAGGTCATGGCGGATCGATGTGACGGCGGGCCCGAGGTTGCCGCGACAGAGGTAGAAGCTGCCGTACGTCGTCCACAGGACGAACAGGGTCGCTCGTCGCGCCGACGCGAGCTTCTCGTCCGGAGTGGGCGCCGCGGCGGCCATGCCGCGGCGACGATATCCGAGCGCGGCGCCCCGGGGGGATCAGTCGCCGGCGGAGCGCTCGATGGCGACGTAGCGCGACTGATCGCCGCGACGGACGCGGAGCAGCACGGGTTTGCCGGGCACCGCCCGCGCCTGGAGGGCCGCCCCGAGATCCGCCGCCGTGGTGACCGGCGCGTGGTCGACCTCCTCGATGACGTCGCCGCGGCGCAGCTTGCCGTCCGCAGGACCGTCGGGCGAGACGCGCTGCACGACCACCTTGCCGTCCAGGTCGGCCACGGCGACGCCGAGCGTCGACGTCTTCGCGCCCGACTCGGCCGGCCCCGCGGGGCCCGGATCGCCCGGCGCTCCGTCGTCCTTCATCGTCGCGAGCGTCACGCTCACGTCACGCGACTTGCGGTCGTGCCACACCGTGACGCGCACCTGCGAACCGGGAGCGTGCGGCGCCACCATGCGCGGAAGATCCTCGGAGTGCGGGACGTCCTGCCCGTCGACGGCGAGGACGACGTCGCCGGCCTTCACGCCCGCCTTGTCGGCCGGGCTGCCCGGCTCGACTTCCTCGACGAGGGCTCCGCGCGCGCGATCGAGCCCGAGGGCCTTGGCCAGATCGCCGTCCATGGGCTGGATGACGACGCCGAGGCGCCCGCGCTGCACGTGGCCCGTGGCGAGGAGCTGCGGCAGCACCTGCCGGACCGCGTCGATGGGGATCGCGAAGCCGATCCCCTTGCCGTTCGGGTTGATGGCCGTGTTGATCCCGACCACCTGTCCGCGCAGGTTGAAGAGCGGGCCTCCGCTGTTGCCCGGGTTGATGCTCGCGTCGGTCTGGATGAAGTCGTCGTACGGGCCGGCGCCGATCGTGCGGCCCTTGGCGCTGACGATGCCCATGGTGACCGTGTTGCCGAGGCCGAACGGGTTGCCGATGGCGACGACGTACTCGCCCACGCGGGTGCCGTCGCTCTGGCCGAGGGAGGCCACGGGCAGGTCGCGCGGAGCGTTCTCGAGCGCGAGGACCGCGACGTCGAGGCGCGTGTCCTTGCCGACCACCTTGGCACGGAACTCGCGATCGTCGGCCAGCTTGACCTTGACCACGTCGGCGCCGTCGATGACGTGCGCGTTGGTCACGACGTGCCCCTGCGCGTCGACGAGGAAGCCGGAGCCGAGCGCCTGCTGCTTCATGACCTCGTCGCCGCCCCCTTCGCCGCCGGGGAACGGGCGCGCGCCGCCAGGGCCCTGCCGGAAGAACCGAAACAGGTCGCCCAGCTCGGCCCCCCCGAATGACGGATGCGCGACCTTGATTTCCTGGACGGTCGTGATGTTGACCACGGCGGGCTTCACCTTCGCCACCAGGGTGGCGACGTCCGGCGTGCCGGTCAGGACCGGCGGCGTCGCGAACGGCGCCGGGGTCTGCGGTACGGCGTCGGAGGTAGGAGAGGCCGAGGCGGAGTGATGGCACCCGGTGCCGAGGACGAGGGCCAGCGCCGTCAGGGGGAGGATCTTGCGGGAGGTCATCGCCGGGAAAAACACGCCGGGGGGCGCCGGGATTCCCGCCCGCCCTCAACGCTCGTCGGTCGCGTACACGATCCGGCCGAGGCGGGCCTCGTCCTCGCCGGCCGCCTGGCGCTCGACCTCGACGGCCGCCGCCTCCGCCTCGAGCTCCGCGAACCTCCAGCGCGTGGCGCCGTCCTCCGCGATGGCGACGTCGCCGCCGAGCGCGACCAGCTCGCGGTCGACGCGCTTCTCGGGGGCGGGCTCGCCGGTGGCCTTGCGCCAGGCCTCGGCCACGGCAGCGTCGGTGACCGGCCGCTTGCCGCGGACCCGCTCGAGGACCTCGCGCAGGACGGCGAGGCGCCCCTTCTCGTACGCCGCCGCCCGGAGCTCGGCGGGGCGCCGCAGCAGGCGCGCGACGGGCAGCAGGAACAGGAGCACCGAGAACACCAGGGGCACGACGCCGAGGACGATGGGCACGCCCGTGTCGAGCACCGGAGTCGGCACGCGATCGAACAGGTGCGAGAGGCGCTCGATCGTCATCCCGTTCTCGAGCGCCCACGCGGCCATCAGCAGGTTGAAGGCGTTGAGCGCGGCGATGATCACGTTCGCGCCCGCCGGGTTGCCCGTGAGGGGAGGCAGGGGCCGGGTCCGGGCCCAGGCCGGCGGCGGCTCGGCGGCGACCTCGTCGCTCGCGGTCCTGCGGATCTTCTCGAACCGGTAGACGAGGCCGCCGTCCTCGCTGACGTCCACGTCGCCCTCGTAGTCGAGCATCAGGCGCGCCATCATCGGGTCGGCCTGCTCGCGCGGCAGGCCCGTGACGCGCATGACGTCGACCAGGCCGATGCGTCCCTTGCCGGCGCGGATGGCCGCGAGGACCAGCCGCTCGCTCTCGCGCGGATCCTCGGGCGGCGCCGCAGGCCCGAAGAAGAAGCGGTTCACGCGCTCGTAGAGCGGGACCTTCGGCTCGTCGCGGCGGCGCCGCGCGGCCTGCGCGCGCGCCGCGCCGGGCGCCCCCCACGGATCGGACGCGTAGTAGACCGAGAACGGCGACCAGGGGTGGAACGTCCAGAAGAGCGCGTCGCCGATCACGCGCAGCAGCGCGTACGCGATGGCGCCCCCGGGCAGCCCGTCGCCGTCGCGGCGCCGCGAGTCGCCCTGCTGCTGCGCGAACGCGAGGCCGAGCACGATGGCGAGGAAGAGGGCGGCGTAGCCCACCAGGACCACCATCACCCACGCGCGCACGAGGAAGCGCAGCGCTCCCATCGACGCGCGGCTCACCGCTGCCGCCGCCCGCGCCAGCGCGTCGCGCCGCTCCCAGGGCCTGGCGAAGCCGGTGGGGAAGACGTGCACGAGGTCCCCGTCGGACGTGACGCGCAGCTGGCCGCGGTACTCGCTCGAGAGCCACGTGAGCCCCGCCTCGGCGTCGCGCAGGGCCAGCCCGGACCGCGCCGCGGCGTCGGCCACCGTGATGGGGAGCGCGGGATCGACGGGACCGATCCGCTCCCGGAGGATCGCGCCCGCCTTGGCGGGATCCAGCAGCGTCGGAGAGGGCGGCACGCGGCTCAACATAGCCACGGCGCGCCGGGGATCGAGGCGCCCGCGCCCCCTGGGCCCCCCCCCCGGGGCCCGGAGGCGGGTTCGGGGCGCAGCCCGTTCACGCGACGCTGGAGCGCGCGGCCCGGGTGCGGCTAGAGTACCTTTGTGCGACTCGGCCTCATCGGCCCCGCGAACGGCGATCTCACGGCGCTGGCCCGTACGGCCGAGTCGTTGCTCAACGGCGCGCGCGTGACGCGGGCCGTGTACCTCGGCGCCGACGACGCGCTCGAGGAGACCGTCGGCCTCTGGGCCGAGTCGCTCGTCGGCCCCGATCCCAGCGACGCGGGCGTGTGGGAGCGGGCGTTCGAGGTCGCGGCCGCGGGCAACCCCGCGCAGATCGACGCGTTCCTCCGCGCCGAGCGCGGCCGGCTGCGCCTCAAGTCGCTCGAGCGCCTCTCGCCGCTGGAGCTGCGCAGCGTCGAGATGTTCGGCGACCGGGTGGCGGTGCTCATCCACGACAAAGCGCTGCTCGACGAGGAGGACATCTTCTCGGCGTCGCTGCTCATCTACGGCAAGAGCGACGCGCCGCTCGTCAAGCGCATCGGGCCGCGCTGGTTTCTGACGCCGGGCCCCGCCGGCACGGCCGGAGGAGGCGCGATCGTCCTCGACGACTCGGTGGACCCGATCACGGCCACGCTCTACGGCGCGGACGGGCAGGTCGTGAGGACCGAGTCGCTCGCGGCGGCGCGCGGCGCGAAGGTCAGCGTGCAGGGCTGACGCCCCGCCGCGGCGCGGGCGCGCGTTCCCGCGAGGATCGGCTACCCTGCCCGCCACGGTGAACGTCGGCGTCTACGGAGGCAGCTTCAACCCGCCGCACGTCGCCCACGTGCTCGCGTGCGCGCTGGTGCTCGCGATGGAGGACGTCGAGCGGATCCTGGTGGTCCCGGCGTTCCGCCACCCGTTCGCCAAGGAGCTCGCGCCCTACGCCGATCGCGTCGCGATGTGCGCGGCGGCGTTCGCGGCGATGCCCGCCGTCGAGGTGTCGCGCGTGGAAGAGGAGCTCGGCGGGGAGAGCCGCACGCTGCGGACGCTCGAGCACCTCGCGCGGTCGCACCCCGACTGGCGCCTGCGCCTGGTCATCGGCGCGGACATCCTGGCCGAGGCGCCGCGCTGGTTCGGGTTCGACGCGATCGAGAGGCTCGCGCCGCCCCTGGTGCTGGCGCGGGCCGGCGTCGCGGCGGGCGGCCCGGGTCCGGCGCTGCTGCCGGACGTGTCGAGCACGCGCGTTCGCGACGCGATCGCGCGCGGCGCGTGGGACGAGGTGGACCCGCTCGTGCCGCGCGCCGTCATCCGTCACATCCGCGCGAGGGGGCTCTATGGCCGGCCGACGTGATCGCGAACTCACCGTGTACGTGCTCGGCGCCGGCAAGCTCGGCACCGCGCTGGCGCGCGCGCTTCGCGCGGCCGGCGTGCGCGTCACGTTGCGGGCGGCGAGGCGCGGGGTCCCGCGCGCGATCGACGCCGACGTCGTGGTGCTGGCCGTGCGCGATCGCGATCTGCGGCCGACGGCGGAAGCCCTGGTGGGCGTCGTGGCGCGGCGGGCCGTGGTCGTGCACGTGGCCGGGGCGCTCGACGCGAGCCCGCTCTCGCCGCTGCGCGGCCACTGCGCGGGCGTGGCCCAGATGCACCCGATGATCTCGTTCGCGTCGCGCCGGGCGGCGCCGGGGCTCGCGCGCGGCAAC
>JAJYCT010000137.1 GCA_021778125.1 Myxococcales bacterium | reverse complement strand
GAGATCCGTGACGCGATCCCTCGAAGACGCGCCGCGCTCCTCGGGATCGTCGCGGGGCGGCTCGCGATCCGGGGCGCCCCGGTCTTCCGTCGGCAGCGGACCCCGCAAGTGCGCGCTCTCTCGCCATCCTCCGCCTGCCGCGCAACGTGCCGGCGTGGCTCACGTTTGCGACGGGCGTCGTGAAGGGGGCGACGGGCAACGCGTACTTCCCGAACCCGACGCCAGTGAGTGGGCCGTTCCAGTGGCAGTGAACGCCGCATGAGCCCCGAAGGGCGAGTATGGGGCGCCGCGGGGGCCGCGTCAAAGAAGTCCCCAGGGGTTCGACCATCCCGGCGCAGAGGGTCGAAAATCGCGTAGCCTTGGCATGGTCGGAGGGGTCCCATGCCTCGTTCGCTTCTCGTACCCGCGTGCCTTGCTCTCGCCTTCTTCGCCCTGGCGGCTCCGGGGTGCTCCAGCTTCCTCGGCGATTTCTCCAGGGGCGCCGACCCGGGTGACGGCTCGACCACCGACGCCTCGCTGTCCGAGAGCGGCAGCAGCAGCGGCGCGGAGGCCGGCAGCAGCAGCGGCACCGACGGCAGCAGCTCCGGCGGGGACGGGAGCAGCTCGGGGGTGGACTCGGGCCACCACGACTCCGGCCCGACCGACAGCGGCCTGGCCGGCGACGGCAACGACGGCGGCTGCCCGTCGACCGAGCAGGCGTGCAACGGAGTCTGCGTCCCCAAGGACGATCCGGCCCACTGCGGCTCCTGCACCCACGACTGCAACGCCCTGCCGAACGTGACCGGGAGCACGACCTGCTCGGCGGGAGTCTGCGACGTCCCGGCGACGTCGTGCGCGCCCGGATACCTGCACTGCTCCTCGAAGCCCGACGACGGGTGCGAGGTGACGATCGGGCCGGCCAACTGCGGGACGTGCGGCACCGTCTGCCCCGCCGCAGATCCGGTCTGCACGGGCGGCGCCGGGAGCTACGGCTGCGGCACGAGCTGCTCGGGCGCGACGCCGGACTACTGCCCGTCCAGCATGACGTGCACCAATTTCCAGACCGATCCCCAGAACTGCAACGGCTGCGCGAACGCGTGCCCGACCGTCCCCAACGGCTCCGCCACGTGCAGCATGGGCGCGTGCGGCTTCACCTGCTCGGTCGGCTTCCACGTCTGCGGCAACAGCTGCGCGAACAGCACCTCGCCCGGCTCGTGCGGCACGAGCTGCACGCCCTGCGTCGTCCCGAACGCCAGCGCCGGCTGCAACACGAGCGGCCAGTGCACGGTGGGGACCTGCACGCCGGGGTACGCCGACTGCAACATGAACCCGGCCGATGGCTGCGAGGTCAACACCAACACGGATCCGAACAACTGCAGCGGGTGCGGCCTGAAGTGCGTCCTGCCCAACGCGGCGCCGGCCTGCGTGGGCGGCGCCTGCGCGATCGGCAGCTGCAACCCGGGGTACGCCGACTGCAACATGGTCCCCACGGATGGCTGCGAGGTCAACACCAGCACGGATCCGAACAACTGCGGGACGTGCGGCTTCCAGTGCACCGGCGGAGAGACGTGTGTGAGCGGCAAGTGCGTCTGCGGCGGGGGCACGACGTTCTGCGGGACCAGCTGCGTCAACCTCCAGACGGACAGCAACAACTGCGGCGCGTGCGGGCAGGTGTGCGCCGGCACGAGCTGCAACGCCGGCTACTGCGTCCCGGTCGTCCTCGCATCGGGTGCCCAGGTCTCGGCCCCGTACGACATCGCGACCGACGGGGGCTACGTGTTCTGGACCAACTACGCCAACCCCGGCACCGTGGGGAGTGTCAGCGGCAGCGGCGGCGGCTACCTGGCGATCGCCACGAACGTGAGCTTCCCGCAGGACATCGCCGCGCACGCCGGCATGGTCTACTTCACCCTGGAGAACGCGGGGGCCCAGCCCAAGCTCATGTCCGTGACGAACCTCGGCGCCGCGCTCGCCGTCCTCGCGGTGGGCCCGATGGGACCAGGCCAGTTCCCGAACGGCATTGCCTTCGATCAGGTCGGAGGAAACACCCTCTACTGGGAGGCCTACGGCGGCGGCAGCTACACGATCTACCAGTACACGGTCTCGACGGCGAACAACGTGAGCGTCCGCGGTCCGATCTCCAACACCAACATCGCGGGGCTGGCGGCGGAGAACGGGGACTTCTTCTTCACCGAGCCGCTCTTCTTCCGCGCCGTCCAGTACCCGCAGAACTTCGCTTTCGACACGAGCATGACCCGTCCGGGCCGGATGTTCGCGACGGGCGGCTACGTCTACTACCTGGATCGCGGGACGGGCGGGAACGGCTCGGTGCGCCGCGCGAAGGACGACGTGTCGGCCATGAACACCATCGCCTCGAGCCTCAGCAGCCCGGCCTACGTCACCTCCGACGGCGTGAACGTGTACTGGACCGACACGACGGACGGCGCGATCTACCGCGCTCCGGTCACCGGCGGGACGCCGTTCGCCCTCGTGAAGCAAGCGGGCCTGCAGGCCCTGACCGTGGACGCCTCGTACGTCTACTTCGTCAACTCCACGAACAGCCAGATCGCCCGCATCCCCAAGTGAGCCCCGCGTCCGCGCCCGGCCCGAGAGACAAACGGTTCCACGAGGTACCCACGATGCGTCACTCCCGGAAGACTGGTCTCGTCGCTCTCGCCTGCCTCGCCGCGCTCACGACCGGCGCCCCCGGCGCGCTCGCGCAGGCCGACTCCGATCGCGCGACGGCGCGCGGGCTCGGCCAGGAGGGTCAGAGGGCCCTCGACGCCAGGGACTACAAGACCGCCGAGGACGACTACCGCCGCGCCGACTCGCTCGTGCACGCTCCCACGCTGCTGCTCGGCCTCGCGCGCGCGCTGGCGGGCCGGGGCAAGTTCGTCGAGGCGCAGGAGACCTACCGGCGCATCCTCCGCGAGGGCGCCGCGCCCGGCGCGCCCGAGGCCTTCACGCGCGCCATCGAGGACGCGAAGAAGGAGGTCGACTCGGTCTCCCCGCACATCGGCGGGATGACGATCAAGGTGACCGCGAAGGACGGCGCGGCGCCCCCGGACGTGAAGGTGATCCTCGACGACGCGCCCGTCAGCGCCGCGTCGCTCGGCATCAAGCGCTTCGTGGACCCGGGGGCGCACGTCATCAAGGTGTCCGCCGCGGGGTTCAAGAGCGTCGAGCTCAAGGTGACCGTGCCGGACGGCGGCAGCATCGACGCCCCGGTGTCGATGGAGAAGGACACCGCCGGCGCGGCCCTTCCGGCCCCTGCCCCCGTGCGGGGCCCCGCGCCGGCTCCCTCCCCCACCCCGGCGCCCACCCCGGCGCCCGCCCCCGGCTCCGTTCCCGCGCCGGAGCCCGCGAGCCCGGGCGGCCATTCGATCCTTCCCTGGGTGGCGTTCGGCGTCGGCGGCGCGGGGCTCGGCCTCGGCGTCATCACCGGCGTGCTCGCGATGGGCAAGCACGGCGACCTCGCCAGCAAGTGCGCCGGCGGCAGCTGCCCCCCGTCGCAGTACGACAACCTGGACAGCTACCACACGATGTCCATGCTCTCGACGGTGGGCTTCGTCGTGGCGGGCGTCGGCGCGGCGGCCGGCGTGACGCTGCTCCTCCTGCAGCCCAAGGGCGACGCGGCCCCGCCCGCGGCCACGGCGGGCCTTCGCGTCACGCCGTTCCTCGGCCCCGGCTCGATGGGAGCCGTCGGCACCTTCTGACCTTCAGCTCCCGGCCTTCTCGATCGCGTACTTGCGGAGGTACGCGCGCACGCGGTGGCGCTCCATGCCAAGCGGCTCAAGGCCAGCGAAGCCCTGTGGACGTTCGTGCGCGTCGAGGGCGTCGAGCCCACCAACAACTGCGGTGAGTCCTCCGCCGATCGTTGCGCGAACCCGTTTGGCGACGTGGTGGCTCTCACCGTCTGGAGGCTCACATGAGCAGCACGGTCGAGATCACGGCCCAGAACTTCGACGCAACCATCGCAAAGGGCGGCATCGTCCTGCTCGACTGGTGGGCCGGCTGGTGCGCGCCGTGCCGCGCCTTCGCCCCCACCTTCGAGGCCGCCGCCACGCAGCACCCGGACATCGTGTTCGGCAAGGTCAACACCGAGGAGCAGCCGGATCTCTCCGCGGGCTTCCAGGTGCGTTCCATCCCCACCTTGATGATCTTCAAGGACGGGATCCTCATCTTCTCCCAGCCGGGGATGCTTCCGTCCCACGTGCTCGACGACCTCATCATCCAGGCCCGCGCGCTCGACATGGACGCGGTGAGGGCGGAGATCGCGGAGAAGGAGAAGCAGGCCCCGGCGAAGATGGCTTCCGGAAGTCCCTCCTGAGCGTGCTGACGCTCCGCCCGCTCCGGGCGTACCCTTGCCGCCGTGCCCGCCCGGAGGCGATCGAGCGTCGGTCAGCGAGTGCGCACCGCCTACCACGAGGCCGGGCACGCGGTGCTGAGCGCTGCGCTCGACGACCGGCCGTACGTCGTGAGCATCCGCACGAGGGGGCACACGCTCGGCCGCAGCAGCGCGCGGATGGCCGCGGGACCGACGTCGCTCGTGCAGATGCACCTGGCCGGCTTCGCCGCCGAGCACGTCCTGGCGGGGCGACGGCCGCGGCAGCTCGATCAGGAGATCGGCTTCGCCCTCTTCGCCCGCCGCGACGGCGCGCTCGTCGGCGCCGTCGAGGCCGCCGGGGATCGCGACGGGCATCGAGCCGTGCGGCTGGTCCTCGCCGTCGGGGCCGACGAGAGCGACGACGAGATCCGGCGCGAGGTCGAGCGCCTCTACGAGATCGCGCGCGCGTCGCTCGGCGCGGTGTGGCCGGTGGTGGAGGCCGTCGCCGGGGCGCTGCTCGAGCGCGGGGAGCTGGACCGCGACGCGTTCGACGACGCGGTCGGGGACCTGGACATCGTCGCGCCCGTGGCCCGCGTCCAGCGCGCGCACGGGCTCGCGGCGGGGGCGCCCGCCTCGGTCGCCCCGCGGTGAAGGGCGAGGCCACGGAGGCCCGGTCCGCTGCCGGCGTGGACGATTGCCACGATCGTGTCACGACGACCTGGCGGGCCCGCGGCAGGGACGAGCGGGCCTTACGTTGCCGCCACGTCGACGCAGCTCGTGCTCGCGCCGCACGCGCGGGACGCGCCCGTCAGGATCACGTCCGGTCGTGGCCATGACGACCGCGGCCCGGTCGCTCTGCGAGCACGGCTCGTGACGGGGCGACGCTCCAAGAGGCGACATGAAGAAGAAGCTTCGAGTCGGGATCCTCGATTTTCTCACGAACAAGACGGACGACGGCTGGTTCGAGAGCCGCGTGATGCTCCCCAACTTCGCGTCGATCATGCCCCAGTGCGTGGGCGTGTGGGCGGAGGAGCAGGGCTGCGAGGTCTTCTACGAGACGTACTCGGGGCGCGAGGATCTCGACCGCTCCTTCCCCGGGGATCTCGACGTCGTCTTCCTCTCCTGCTTCAGCCGCGCGTCCTTCCTGGCGTACGCGCTGTCGGAGCGCTTCCGCGCCGCGGGCGTCGTCACGGTGCTCGGCGGCCCCCACGCGCGCTCGTTCGCCGAGCACGCGCGGGGCTACTTCGACTACGTGTGCCAGCTGACCGACAAGGAGACGATCCTGTCGATCCTCCGGGACTGCTCGCACCACGAGCGCGGGGTCGTCCTCGACGCGAAGTCGCAGCCCAGGAGCTTGCCCGGCGTCGAGTCGCGCGCGCGGTTCATCGACGCGAACCTGGCCAAGCACGCGGGACGGAAGTTCTTCCGCACGATCCCGATGATCGGCAGCCTCGGCTGCCCGTACAGCTGCACCTTCTGCGTCGACGCGCCGGTCCCGTACCAGACGCTCCCCTACGCCGAGCTGGTCGCCGACCTGCGGTTCGTCCGCTCGCGGTACGGCGAGGACACGTGCGTATTCTGGCACGATCCGAACTTCGGCGTGCGCTTCGACGAGTACATGGGGCTCATCGAGGCGTCGGGAACGCGCCTGATGCACGGCGGCGAGAGCAGCCTGTCGCTGCTGGGCGAGAAGAACCTGAAGCGGATGAAGCAGAACCGCTGGGTCGTGCAGGTCCCCGGAATCGAGTCCTGGTACGGCTTTCACGGCAAGGGAGCCACGTCCAGGTCCGGGGCTGCCCGCGACAATGTCCGCCGCGTCGCCGACCACGTGAACCTCATCCTGTCCTACGTGCCGTACGTGCAGACGAACTTCGTGTTCGGGCTCGACGACGACGCGGGCGACGAGCCGTTCGAGCTCACCAAGACCTTCGTCGATCTCGCCCCGGGCGCCTTCCCCGGGTACTCGCTGGTGACCGACTTCCAGAACTCCCCGCTGAGCGCCCAGCTCGCGGCGGCGGGGCGCACGTTCCCGGTCCCCTTTCCCTTCCTCGACAACACCGCCGCGATGAACGTCCGGCTGAAGAACTACGGGCTGCGCGCCTTCTACGACCACGTCATCGGCGTGCAGAAGCACACGTGGAGCGCGCAGGCCATCTACCGCCGGGCTCGCGCGAACGCCGATCGCATCGTCAAGGTCGTCAACGTCGCGCGCGCCGTCACCGAGGGACGCTGGCGCCTGGGAGAGTACGAGAAGACGCGAGCCTGGATGGATGCCGACCCGAGCTACCTCCGGTCGTACAGCGGCGCGCAGCGCGAGCCGCCACGGCGCTACTTCGACGTGCTCGAGCGGATGCTGGGCAGGCACTGGGAGCTCTTGCCGGAGGAGCTGAAGACTCCTTCGGGATTCGTGCGGAGCCTGGACCGCCTGGCCCCCGCGCGCGCCAGCGCCCGACTGATCCCCGAGGAGCGCCTCCTCGCCCGGCCGCAGGACGCGGTCGCAGAGAAGTGAGGGAGCCC
Organism: Myxococcales bacterium; assembly: GCA_021778125.1. Lineage (GTDB taxonomy): Bacteria > Myxococcota_A > Polyangia > Polyangiales > Polyangiaceae > Palsa-1150. The sequence goes on along the minus strand of JAJYCT010000137.1, from coordinate 6,623 downwards.
GCCCGGCTCACGGGCCGGGCGGGCGAACCCGCGCGGCCTCAGGTGCCGCACGCCTTCGTGCCGCCGTAGGTGTTCGACGAGTAGCTGCTCAGCGAGCTCGCCGAGACCCCGGTCGCGACGATCGCGCAGTTCTGCGGGTTCGTGGGCACGTTCAGGAACGTGCAGCCCGTGATGGTCGGCCCGGCCACCGAGCCCAGGACCGGCCCGTTGAGCCACACCGGCCCGTAGAACGTGTTGCCGCTGCTGTCGTTCGAGGAGTAGAAGCCGCCCGCCCAGTCGATCGTGACGCCGCTGAGCGTCGAGTTGGGCAGCCCGCCATTTTGCAGGAGAAACGAGATCCCGTACCAGATGCCCGGCGAGGGGCTCGCGCTGGCCGCGGTAAAGGTGATGTTCCCGGTGGCCACCAGGTTCGCGAGGCCGCTGCCGAAGGGATCGACCTGGAGCGAGCCCTGCGCCAGAAACTGCAGGGTGTTGGGGGCTGCGATCGTGAGCGTGGCCGAGGTGGTGCCCGTCCCCTCGATCTGCATGCCCGAGCCGGAGCCCTCCCTGTCGCCGTCGACCAGGTACGGAAGCCCGATGGCGGGCCACGTCTGGGTGACCTGCACGACCGCCTGCCCGTTGGTGCCACCGCCCTGTCCGTCGCCGCCGACGACGTCGACGACGGCGGGACTGCCGTTGGAGGTGGCCGGTGCGGTCAGCGTCGTGGGCAGGCCGGTGGACAGGCCGCCGGGCGAGTTGCCGATCACGTTCGCCGCGACGACGAACGGGTGGTAGCCGGTGCCCCAGTCGCTGACGCTGAGGTTGCCGGAGCCGGCAGCGAAGCCGACGTCGGTCCCGTACATGACCAGGCCGTTGCCCTGGTTATTCTTGAACGTCAGATCGTGCAGCGCGATCTCGAAGGTGGTCGTGCTGCTGTCGACCACCAGCGCGCCGGGCGGGCCCTGGTAGGAACCGGTGGCTCCGCTCGTCCCCGCCCCGTAGTCGAAGTCGGCGTAGGCGATGGTCGACCCCGCGAGCGTGTTGTCCATGATCTCGACCGCGTTCCAGTTGCCGGCCTGAGGGCCCGCCGTGCTCGCGGTGAAGGTGATGTGGGCGCCGCTCGTGCCCACCGCATGCAGCCCGCCCGCGCCGCCGTCTCCGATGGCCAGGTATCCGCCCGGGTCGAAGGCCACCGTGACCCCGGAATCGATCGTGAGCACGGGGGACCCGGTGCCCGCGACGGTCGTGCCGCCCGAGGGCACGATCCAGGGGTTGCACGAGGTGTCGAGCGTCATGCTGGCGGTGATGGTCGACGGAAGCGTGCAGCCGGCGGAGTCGCCGGAGCCGGTCTCCATCGCGGCATCCGCGCCCCCGTTCGTGCTCCCGTCCCTCCCCGAGCTCGCTTCCGCCGACGCGTCCGCGCCCGCCTCGCTCCCGCCGCCGCCGGCGTCGAACGTGCTCGACGCCTCCTGACCGCCCGCATCCGGAGCGCCGCCGCTCGAGGGCGAGCAACCCACCACCGCCGCAAGGCAAGACACGCAACCGAAGATGATCGACCTTCGCATGGGATTGTCCTCTTTCAGCCGTTCAGACGTACTGCGCCACACCCTGATTCTCTGATTCTCTGCGTCGTCCAGGGAGCGACCCCGGCCGTCGCCGCGGGGTGGAGACGTCTCCGTGAGGTAGACGTTCGTCGCCCGCCCATGTGAAGCGCCGCGGGCTACATTGGTCACACGATGATGGATGACCGGCGAAGCTCGGCGACGTCCATCGACAGCTTCCTGCGCGAGGTCGCGCAGATGCCCGCCGTCTCGCTGCACGACCCCGTCGGCGAAACCGTGGGCCGTTATCGCGTCGTGCGGATGATCGGAAAGGGGGGCATGGGGCGCGTCTACGAGGCGGAGGACCTGGAGCTGGGCCGGATCGTGGCCGTCAAGTTCCTGCCGGCCAGCCTCGCCCAGCGCGCCGATCGCGTCGCGCGGTTCGTGCGCGAGCGGGCCATCACCGCGGTTCTGGAGCACCCGGCGATCATCCCCGTGTACGACGCCGGCGTCTGGTCGAGCGGCGAGCCGTACTTCGTCATGCGGCGCGTGCACGGAGAGCCGCTCGACCGGAGGCTGGCCGCGTGCTCGTCGGTCGGCGAGCGGGTCCTTCTGCTCGGCCACGTGGTGGCCGCCGCCGACGCCGTGGCGTTCGCGCACAGCCGCGGCGTGGTGCATCGGGACCTCAAGCCCGCCAACCTGCTCGTCGGCAGCTTCGGTGAGGTCTTCGTCGCCGACTGGGGGCTGGCCAAGCGCCTGCGCGAGCCCGACGTCGCGCACTCTGGCGCGGACCTCGCGCGCGTCCAGGGCGACGGGCACGAGACGTACGCCGGCGCCGTCCTCGGGACGCCCGCGTACATGGCGCCGGAGCAGCGCGAAGGAGGAGCCTGCGACGAGCGCAGCGACGTCTATGCGCTCGGGGCCATTCTGCACGAGGTCCTCGCCGGGGCCACGCCGGACGGGCGGGCTCGCCTCGAGGGCCTGCCCCCGTCCCTCGGCGATCTCGCCGCGGTGACGGCCAAGTGTCTCGCCGCCGACCCCGCCGACCGCTACGCCAGCGCGTCCGAGCTCGCGACCGAGCTGCACCGCTTCCAAGCGGGGCAGCTCGTGGGGGCGCGGCGCTACACGCGCACCGAGCTCGTGGCGCGCTGGATCGAAAGGCACCGCGCGGGCGTGCTCGCGGGCGCGGCGATGACGCTCGTCGTGCTGGTGGTTGCCCTGGTGAGCCTGCTGCGCGTCATCCAGGAGCGCGACGTCGCGAGCCGCGAGCGCGCCAGCGCCGACTCCGCGGGTCGCCGGCTCGAGGAGCGCAACCAGGCGCTCGTGCTGTCGCAGGCGCGGGCCGAGCTGACCCGCGACCCCACGGCCTCTCTGGCATGGCTGAAGCGCTATCCGCTCGCTGCGGGCGACTGGTCCCGCGCCGAGCGCGTCGCGGCCGACGCGGTGGCGCGCGGCGTCGCGCAGCGCGTGTGGCAGCTGGGCGCTCCCATCGGCTCGGTCGCCTTCTCGCCGGACGGACGGACGCTCGCGGTCGGACGGGACGACGGCCTGCTCGCGCTCATCGACGTCGCGGGCGGCGCGGCGCGCATGCTCCGTGCGCCGGACGGCGTGGGAGCCCGCGTGGTCTGGGCGCCGGACGGAGCGCTCGCCGTCACGAGCGATGGCGTCGACGTCGTCCGGCTGTGGGACGTGGCGGCGGGGACCTCGCGGCGTCTGTCCGGCGAGCACGTCGGGGGGCACCACATCGCCTTCTCCGCCGACGGATCGCTGCTCGTCGTCCGTCATCCGGGCGGCTTCGATGCGACCTGGCGACTGCCCTCGGGCGAGCCGGCGAGCTTGTCGCACGGCGACGCGCTCGTGACGTTCGCGGCCCGCCCGGGCGCGGTGGTGCTCGCGCGCGGCGACGCGCTCGACGAGATCGATCTCGCGACGGACCGGCTGCTGGCCACCACGCGCATCGACGGCCCCCCCTACGATCTTCAGTCCTCGGGCGACGGGCAGTGGATCGCCGCGTCGCGCTACGACGCGCTCTTCCTCTGGAATCCCGGCACCGGCGTCCTGCGCCGGATCCAGGTCGGCAAGGTGGTCGCGCGCGTGGTCGCGCCCTCCGCGGCGGGCCACGTCTTCGTCACCTGCGGCCTGGCGACCGAGGCGTGGCTGTTCGACGCCGACCGGGGCACCGCACGGCTGCTGTCGACGGGCGAGCGTTGCACGCGCGAGGGCTTCTCGTTCTCGCCCGATGGCTCGCTCTTCGTCTCCACCGGGCTGGGGGCCGAGCTGCGGCTGCACCGTGGCGACTCCGTCCGGCAGCTCCTCGGGCACGAGGACGCCGTCTCCGATGCTGCGTTCTCGCCGGACGGGCGCTGGCTGGCCTCGGCCAGCAGCGACGGCAGCGCCCGCATCTGGAGCGTCGACCGCGGCGAGGTGCGCATCCTGGGGCACGCGAGACCGTTCGGTGACATCGCGGCGACCGGCCGCCTGCTCGTCGGCGAGGAGGACGGCTCGATGAGCGTGGTGGACGTGGTGAGCGGCGATCGCGAGCGGCTGATGGGGCCGCGGCCCGAGAGCGCACGCTGGGGAGCGCTCGCGGGCCGCGGGCTCGTGGCGGTCATGCCGGACGCGAGCGGCACCCTCGTCGCCTGGGATCTCGCTCGACACGCGTCGCGTCCGCTCGGCCGCGGCGCCGCCCAGGACGCGCGCAACCCCGGCGTCCAGAACGTCCTGTCGGCCGATGGGTCGCTGCTCGTGCAGGCCGACGAGCAAGGCGGCATACGCCTCGTCGACACGTCCTCGGGCAGCTCGAGGACCCTCGACCGGCTCGACGACAAGGCGTTCGGCCTTGCCCTGTCGGGCGATCGGCGGCTGCTGGCCGCGAGCACGCGCGCGGGCGAACTTCGCACCTGGGATCTGCCGACGGGCGCCACCCGGTCGCTCCTGCGGGTCCAGGCCATCCTCTGGGACGTGGGGATCTCCCGGGACGACGCGCACGTCGCCGTGGCGGCGAACGACGGTCTCGTGTACGTGGTGGCCGCGGCCACCGGCTCGGTCACGCGTCTCGCCGGGCACGTCGGAGCCGTGGTCGCCGTCGACTTCCTGCCGGACGGTCGCCTTCTGTCCGCCGGGGCCGACGGCACGGTTCGCCTGTGGGATCTTGCCCGGGGCAACGGGGTCATCGTACGGCGCGAGGCCGGGCTCGTCTGGAGCCTCGGTTGCTCCGGCGAGGGGTCGCTCGTCGCCTCGGGCAGCGGGTCGGGGGTGACGATATGGAAGGCGGCGGGGCTGCCGCCGCCCGCGGCCGACGTCCCGGCCTTCGCGGCGTGGGCGCTCGGCAGGACGACCGCCGAGGTGGACGAGAGCACCGGCCACCTGCGCTCCGCGCCCCTGCCGTCGCTGTAGACTGAGCACGAACGTGGCCTCGTCGGGACCCCGCATAGAGTCGACCATCCGGGCCGCGTGCGCCTCGGGCGACTTCGTCGCGGCCGCCAGCGAGACGCTTCGCCGCTACGGGCCGGAGCTGCTCGGCTTCCTCCTCTGCTTCCACCGGGATCACGACGAGGCCGGCGAAGCGTTCTCCGTATTCAGCGAGCGGCTCTGGGCGACGCTGCCCGGGTTCCGCTGGGAGTGCTCGCTGCGGACGTGGTGCTACCACCTTGCGAGGAACGCGGCGGTCGACCTGCGACGCGGCGAGCTGCGGCGGCGGCGGGGGCACCTGGGCCTCTCGAGCGCGCCCGAGGTGCTGGCCGTGGCGCGCAAGACCCGGACGGAGACGCTGTCGATCTTCCGCACCGAGAAGCGGGCCGCGCTCGAGAGCCTGCGCGACGAGCTGTCCGAGCAAGACCGGACGCTGCTGGTCCTGCGCGTCGATCGCGACCTCGGGTGGCGCGAGATCGCGCTGGTGCTGACCGAGGTGCCCTCCGCGATGGACGAGGCGGCCCTCGTCCGCGAGGCGGCGCGCCTGCGCAAGCGCTTCCAGCTCGTCAAGGATCGCCTGCGCAGCCGCGCGCGCGAGCGGGGGCTGTTGCCGCGCGGGACCGAGTAGCGCGGGGGCGAGGCCGTGGCCTCACCGCCTTCTTCGCCGCGCGCGCTTCAGTCCATCTCCAGCTCGTAGGTGACGTCGAGCGTGACCCCGTCGGGATACGCCTGCGTCAACGTGCTCGCGTACTGCAGGCTCCAGTACACACGGAAGTCCTGATCGGGATAGAGCGGCAGGATGTCCCCGGTGTCGACGACGTCGAGCTCCGTGGTGCGCTCGGCGCCCTCGAACGAGGGCTTCGAGACGAGCACCTGCGCGCCGGCGTCCGGGGACGCGGCGCCCGTCAGCGAGGTCGCCCACGTGAACTCGCCGGTGCTGGACGTGATCGTCGCGCTGCGCAGGTAGAGCTTCTTGCCCGCCGGGATGCGCTGGCCGAACGTCGTCCGGCTGTACCCGGAGTACGAGCCGCCCGCGAGGGGCTGCAGGGTGATGTGCTGCGTGAAGGGGTTGACGTTCTTGATGCCCGGGCAGGCCGTGAGAAGCGCCAGGCCCACGGCCAGCAAGAGGGCCCCGAGCGGCCGGGGCGCGCGCGACCAGGAGGGCGCCATCATCGCCTTACCATGGTCGTACGGCGGCGGAGCCGTCACTCTTCCCCGCTCTCTTCGTGATCTGCGTCAACGCGCTACGCTTGGGCCGCGCCTCATGCGTCATTTCGTCATAGGCACCGCGGGCCACGTCGACCACGGCAAGACGACGCTGGTGCGGGCGCTCACGGGCGTGGACACCGACCGGCTCCCCGAGGAGAGGGCGCGCGGCATCTCGATCGAGCTGGGCTTCGCGCCGCTCGAGCTGGGGGGGGGGATGCGCGCCAGCGTCATCGACGTGCCCGGCCACCGGCGCCTGGTGCGCACGATGATCGCGGGGGCGAGCGGGATCGAGCTCGTGCTGCTCGTGGTCGCGGCCGACGAGGGCGTCATGCCGCAGACGCGCGAGCACGTCGCGGTGTGCGAGCTGCTCGGCCTCGACCGTGCGGTCGTCGTCGTGAACAAGGCCGACGCCGTGGACCCGGACCTCGCGCGGCTCGCTGGCGACGAGGCGCGCGCGCTGCTCGGGCGGCGGTGGACCGCGGA
>JAJYCT010000564.1 GCA_021778125.1 Myxococcales bacterium | reverse complement strand
CCCGCGCGGCCGGGTGGTGCCGGAGGCGCCGTCGGCGCCGCCGTGCGCGAGCGCGTCGACGCACCGCCGCGCGTAGTCGGGCGCGTACTCGGCGCCGGGGTCGAAGCGCACGACGATCTCCCCGTGCGCGCGGCGGATGCACTCGTTGAGCCCCGCGGCGCGCGTGCGCGCGGGGTTGTCGGCGAGCGTGACGCGCGCGTCGTCCCCGGCGAGGCGCGCGAGGATCTCGCGCGTGCCGTCCATGCTCATCCCGTCGGCGACGACGATCTCGAGGCCGTCCCTGGGCCAGTCCTGGGCCTGCGCCGCGCGCACGAGCGCCTCGATGCGCGCTTCCTCGTCGCGGCAGGCGACGGCGATCGTCACCACGGGATCTGGCATGGCGAGCGGCAGTATACGCCGCCGCCGGCGCGCGCGCGGCGCTCAGGGCGCGTCGGGCCCCTGGCCCGTGGGCAGGGCGGGTCGCGGGGCGACGGTGGGCGTGGCGAAGGCCTGCCCGAACGACACGATGAACGAGTAGGGCGGCACCGGCGCGCCCGTCGCCGGGTCGAGCGGTCGCAGGAGCGGGAAGCCGATGTCCGCCTGGAAGACCGTGCGGTCGAGCCACGGGAAGAGCGTGCGGAGCCCGACGCCCACCGACTGGAACGGCACGAGCTTGTCGAACGACTGGAACGCGTCGCCGACGTCGTAGAAGGCGACCCCGGCGAGCTCCATCGAGAGGACCTCCACCGGCCGCGAGCGCACCTCGACGTTGTACGAGAGCACGCTGTCGCCCTCGAGGAAGTTCGTGGGGTAGCCGCGCAGGCGATCGCCGCCCCCGAGCAGCGACGTCTCGTTCAGGTAGTTGCGCCAGCGCCAGAGCAGCGTCCCGTCGACGACGACGCGCCCGAGGCCGAGGACCGTGGGGCTCGCGAGGTGCGCGGTCGGCTGCAGGTACGCGTCCGCGATGCGCGTCGGCTCCGGCTCGGTGTTCGAGGCGACGGGGAGGCGGAACAGGCCGTCGCGCACCGCCCACGTGTACTGCGCGGCCCCGTAGAGCGCGACCACGTCGCGGCTGCTGCCCATCGCCTTGAAGCTCGGCGTGACGCGCGCCACGATGTCGTGGCCGAGGCGGTAGTCTTCCTGCAGGGCGAGCGTGTCGAAGTCGACGACGCGCACGAAGCGCATCGCGTACGTGTGGTACTGGAGCGACGGGCCGACGCGCGTGTCGCTCACGGGCACGTACTGCGACTGGAAGTCGCGCACGGTCTGCGCGGAGGTCCCCGGCGGCGGGGTGGGGACCTGGTAGAGCGCGCGGGTGATCCCTGCGCCGAACGTGACGTCGTGGTTGACGTCCCAGCCGAACGAGCGCGTGAGCTCGTAGTTGGCCGACGTGCTGCGCGAGTGCCACATGAACGGCAGCGTCTCCTTGGTCCTCGGGTCTTCGTAGGTGTCGAGCTGGGCGTTGACGTAGCGGCGCAGGAACACGTCCTGCCACGCCACGCTCGCGTCCCAGGCCCACGGCGTGTCGCCGGCGAAGAGCGGCTCGCCCGCGACGAGCGAGCCATACGAGCCCTCCGCGGCCCCCGTCGCGCGGTCGACCATGACGTCGGCCGACGCCTGCACCGCGACGCGCGAGGCGCCCAGGCGCGGCACCACGTAGTGCGTCCCGATCGTGTACGTCGACGGCTCGAGGACGAACGTCGCGCCGAGGATCTGGTGCGTGCCGAGGAAGTTCGTCTCCGACGGCTGCAGCACGAGCTGGTCGAGGCCCCCGGGCTCGGCGACGACGTCCCAGTTGACGCGCAGGCTCCACACGTCCTTGGTGATGACGACCACGACGACCGCGTCGGGCGTGCTCCCCTCGGCCGCGACGACGAGGACGGCCGAGAGCTGCGGCACGCCGGGCAGCCGGCGCAGGTTGCGGATCGTGTCGTCGACGAGGGCCTGGCGGTACCGATCGCCCGCGCGCAGGAGCACCTCGTCGCGGATGACGTGCTCACGCGTCGTCACGTGGAAGACGTTGAGCCAGCGGGGCAGGACGTCGCGCTCCTCGAACACGTCGAGGGCGACGACGTCGACGCGCTCGACCCGCTTGCCCTCCGGCGACGGCTCGGGCGTGAGGCCTCGCGCGGCGAGCACGCGGTCGATCGTCTTGCGCTCGTACGGCGAGTAGCTCTGCCGGCGCTCGGCGGGCGGCGGCGCGCTCTGCGCTCGCGCGGCGGCCGGCGCGAAGGCGAGCACCAGGGCGAGCGGCAAGCCGAGGGGTAACGGCGGGCGAAGGCGCGGCCGGGCCACGAGCCCCCGAGGATACACCGCGCAGGGATTCGCCCGCCGGGCTCCGTCGTTGCTATGGTGACGGAGCACGATGTGCCGCTTGCTCGGGATCGCCGCCAGCGAGCCCACGGAGTTCAAGATCGTCCTCCGGGAGGCGCCGCGCTCGCTCGCGGCGCTCTCGCGCGAGCACCGCGACGGCTGGGGCATCGCCGTCTTCAACGACGGCCACGGCTGGCGCGTCGACAAGGGGGCCGCGTGCGCCGGCGAGGATGAGCGCTTCCACCGGCTCGCCGTCGGCAGCCGCGGTGGGGTGCTCGTCTCGCACGTCCGCCAGAAGACCGTCGGCGAGACGTCGCTGGTCAACACGCACCCGTTCGAGCGCGGCCGGTGGGTCTTCGCGCACAACGGCACGGTCAAGGACGTCGCGTGGCTGCGCGCCCGCACGTCACCCGAGCGGGGCGCCGAGGTGCGCGGCGAGACCGACAGCGAGCACCTCTTCGCGTGGCTGCTCACGCGGCTCGACGAGATCGGCGCGGCG
>JAJYCT010000563.1 GCA_021778125.1 Myxococcales bacterium | reverse complement strand
AGCCGAGGTCCTGGTTCGCCGCGAGCACCGCCTCGAGCTGCCCCACCCGCCCCGGGTTCACCGCGATCCCGCTCCCCGGCGACGGACACGCCGAGAACAAGAGAGGCAAAAAAATGCAACCACTTTCCGTCCCAACTGAGGGAATCACTTTTTCAATCGACTCGCCATTTCGTGCGCGTCAGCCCAAAAGAAGCAACGAGCTCAACTGCATGCGACGTTTCTCGCGCGCCGCCGCACGACGCCCGCCTGGCGCGGGCGGTGGACGGCGCGGCGCCGGGCGGCGATCATCGCCGGGTGGAGATCCTCCTGTACGTCCTCGGCGCCCTCGCGCTCCTCGCGGCGGTCGCCGGCGTCGTCCTCCCGGCGCTCCCGGGCTCGGCGCTCCTCGCCGCCGGCGCCCTCCTCGTCGGCTGGGCCGACGGCTTCACCCGCGTCCGCGGCTTCACGGTCGGAGCATGCGCCGTCCTCGCCGCGCTCATCTGGGCCGTGGACCTCGCCGCGGGGATCCTCGGGGCGCGGGCGTTCGGGGCCTCGCGGTGGGCGATCGTCGGCTCCGGGGTCGGGCTCCTCGTGGGGCTCTTCCTCGGCCTGCCCGGGATCGTCCTCGGGCCCGCGGTCGGCGCGCTCGCGTTCGAGTACGCCCGCGATCCGAACTTCGAGAAGGCGCTGCGGGCGGGGGTCGGGGCGTTCCTGGGGTTCGTGCTCGGGAGCGCGGTGAAGGTCTCCCTCGCGTTCGTGCTGATCGGGGTGCTCCTCCTCGACCTCGCGCTGTGAACGGGCGGCGGCCGGCGCATCCCCCCGCTCGCGCCATTGCAGGGGCCGGGCCGGTGCGCACCTTCTCGGGAGATGGTCGAGATCCGAAATCCGGGCCTGATGGCGATGGCCCTCGAGCTCGATCTGGCACGCTTCCGCCAGGCGCGGGGGATCGTCCGGATGCCCGCCGTCCTCGAGGAGCTCGCCGAGACGCTCACCCGCGTCATGGCGATGCTCCACGAGGCGGCGGATCGCGAGCAGGCGGTGGACCTCGGCGACGAGGTCGTCCGGCTCATCGAGCAGTTCCGCGGCGCGCTCCGCGCGGTGGGCGGCGAGCCCGCGCGGGCGTGAGGGACGCGCAGCGGGCGCGCTCGCCTGCTAGCGCCAATGCCGGTCACTTAGCGCCCGGCCGCTTCCGCGGGTAGTTGCTCATCTTGATCTTTACGGCCCTTGGGTAGAATCGTTCCGAGCGCCGTGGCGGCAGCACGCATGTGGCCGCGAGTTCGTGATGGAATCTCTCGAGCACCTTGGCCATCTTGCCGGGGCTGATCGCGGCGAAGAGGACGAGCTGGAACTTGATGGCCCTGAGGCACCCGACGAAGCTCATCCGAGTCGGCGGGACCTCGGCAACCTCGGCAGCTCTCTCCATCTCGAGCCGCACGAGGTTGTAGGCGAGGGCGACGCCCCAAAGCTCCTGCTCGACGCCGGCGGGGCTCTTGCTGCGGATCGCCTCCTCGCGGTCCAGCAACTCGGTCTTCACTTCGTCGTACCCGAGCTCGAGCTCCCAGCGCTCGTGATAGAGCGCGACGACCTCTGCCCTGGGGTACTTCACCGGGTCGAGTAGCGAGGTGAGCAGCGTCTGCTCGCGGAAGCCGCGCCGCCTGTATCGGATGGCGCGCATGGGCCAGCGCTCTGGCAGCGAGGGATCCTCTCGGCGGGAGCGGCGGTTCACGAGGACCTCGGCGAGCGCATCGCCCGGGCCGAGGCGTTTCACGACACGCCACTTGTTGTTCTTCCGCGCGCGCGTGAGCCAGTGACGATTCGTGCCGTTCGCCTGCAGAGGGACGAGATCCCTCGCGTACATGAAGTTGCGGTCGACCACGACGAGCGAGTCGTCCGGCACCGACGGCCAGAGATCCCGCGCGTGTTTGCGCTCGCTGACCTTGTACGGCCCGAAGCGCGCCGCGAGCAGCAAGTGGCTGCGCAGCGCCATCAACGTGACAACGCGAACCAGCGGATAGCCGCTGACTCCACGCTTGCCGCCAGCGTCCTGGCTCCCGAACTTCGCTCGATTCTCGGCGCTGTCAGGCACCCGCACGGTCGTGCCGTCGACGCCGTACACGGCCAGCCCACGCCAGCGAAGCCGATCCGCGCTCGCCTTGGCCCACGCCTCGGCGCACTTCTCGAAGAGCCAGCGGAGGGGCGAGGATCCCAGCCGCGCCCGCGCCTGCGCGACGGCACTGTCCGCGATGGGGCGTGGTCCAGAACCCGGCAGGACAAGCGTCAGGTACTTCACGACCTCGACGATGGAAGCGTCGCGGAAGAGCGCCATCCCGAGCACGAGCCAGACGACCTGCTCGGCCGGGAAACGCCGCCGACGCAACGTCGCCGTCCCCGTCGCCGCGAGCGCCTCCAGGACCCACGTCGGGTCGATGGATGCCTGGAAGCGAGCGAACATCCCTCGATCGACCTGCGCAGCCCCAACCCCGAAGCCCATGCGACCGCCCTCCGTGGCGATCGCCGCATTCTGATCCTCGGATGCTTCGAGGCAAATGCCTGACGGCCTGGTCCGAAAACCCCATTCATGCCGATCGGTTGCCTGCTAACCGATCGGCATTGGGGCTAGGGCGAGGTCTGGACCAAGACCAGGTCGAAGACCAGGTCGACGACCAAGACCACGTCCACGTCCACGTCGACGTGGGCGGGCTGGCAGAGGACTCAGTGGTTCACGAAGTGGAACAGGCGGTGCCAGCGCAGGCCGTTCGGGCCCCATGACGCGAGCGCCATCCAGGCGCGGCCCTTGATGCGGCCGACCGGGACC
>JAJYCT010000136.1 GCA_021778125.1 Myxococcales bacterium | reverse complement strand
GCGCGCCGCCGCTCCCACCCCGAGAGCGGGCCGCGCGTCGCCAGGGCGGCCGCGCGCACCGCGCCGTAGGCCGAGAGGGCTGTCTCGTCGTCGCCGCGGGCCTCGGCGTCGTGGCCGATCGCCTGCAACCGCTGCCAGCCTCGCTCGGGCCAGGGGCTCCCCGGCGCCAGCGCCTCGGCCGCCGCCCGGGCGTGGGCGATCGCCTGCGGCCAGTCGCTCTCGTCGGTCGCCGCGTCGGCCATGGCGACCTCGGCGCGCCCCGCCGCGAGCTGCCGGGCTGAGGCGATCGCGAGGACGACGGCGACGACGAGCAGAGACAGGACCGCCGCCCGCCGTGCGCTCATGCGAAGTCGCGCCTGTGGAAGACGATCGCGCTCAGCGCGAGCAGGCCCGCGGCGTAGAGCGCCGAGTGAAGCTCGGCGGTCGCAACGTAGCGCCACACGGAATCGCCGAGCAGCAGCGGGCGCGCCGGCACGTAGACCTGCAGGTTGGGGAACACGCGCGCGAGCCCGTGCCCGAGGGCGACCAGGGTCGAGCCGAAGACCTTCTCGGGCAGGCGCGCGAGCGTGTCGGCGGACCGACCGATCACGAAGACCATCGTCGTGAACACCGCCGTGAGCACCGGCGACGAGAACGACGAGAAGAGCGTCGCGACCGCCGCCACGATCGCGATCTCGCCGAGGGCGAGCACGGAGGCGGCGGCGACGAGCTGCCGGTCCGGCCCGGCATGCCCCGCGCACGTCCACATCACGACCGCCGCCCCGAGCGCCCAGGGGACCAAGACGTAGACGCGGGCGCCGCGGGCCCGCCACAGCGCCGCGCCGAGCAGCGCGAGCAGCACGCCGCTCGCGGCGCCGATGCGGCCCCGCTCGCCCGCCTCGAGCCCGAGGAAGGCCAGCACCGAGGCGGCGTCGACCGCGACGAAGACGAGCGCCGTGAGCATCGTCCCGGTGAACTTGCCCGCGATGTACTCCCAGCGCCGCACCGGGCGCGAGAGGATCGGGAAGATCGTCTTGAGCTCCAGCTCCCGGTAGAGCGACGTCGAGCCGAGGAGCACCGCGATGACCACGCCGTAGAGCGACAGCGACGCCGCGCCCAGATCGGCCACCACGCGCAGCTCGTTGTGCAGCGACAGCGCCGCGACCACCAGCGAGTACGCGCACGTCGCGAGCGCCAGCGCGAAGACGCCGATCAGCAGCCGCGCGCGCACCGCCTCGCGGTACGTGTTGGACGCGATCGCCAGAATGCGCACCAGCATGGGGCGGCCCCTTGTACCATCTTTCGAAGCTCCGCCGGCATCCCGAGGTCCGGTACGGAAGGCCCCTCCGGGGGCGCGCCCGGTACCCTGGGCCAGGTGATGCGCAGTCGCACCGTGAGCCTCGCAGGGACGACGGACCTCGCTAGCGCGCGGCGCGCTCGCCACGCGCCGCTCGCTGTACCACCACGTCGCGCACGCGCCCCGGGACCGTCAGCGCGAGGGCCTGCACGCGGGACTCGAAGAGGTCGCGGAGCAGGCCCGGCCCCATGTCGACGAGGATGCCCCACGTGAGCAGCGTGCGCCCTGCCGGCAGGGGCTCGGCGCGCAAGAACCCCCACGCGTCGTCGATGTCGTGCGGGCGCGACCGATCGACCCAGAAGCGCACGGCCTCGCCCTCGCGGTGGAAGCGCAGCGTGTAGGCGACCTGCAGCAGCGGCGTACCGTGCGTCACCTCGACGAGCGGGTCGCCGCCCGCCTCGCCCACGCGCTCGACGTCGCGCGCCTTGGGGAGGAAGCGGCGCCACGTCGAGACGTCGTCGATCAGCCTCGATAGGTCGTCCGGGGCCGCGTCGACGATCTGGTAGCTCACGCCTCCGACGTAGCGGCGCTCCCCACGGTCGACCTGCTGCGGGCGGACGACCGTCTCGCCGTGCTGCAGGCGGGACGTTTCGGCGTCGGACAGGCCCTCGGCGCGGGCCACGGGGGCCGCGACGAGCAGCGTCAGCAGCGGCGCGAGGAGCAGGAAGCGCACGACGCCCAAAGGGTAGGGGGCGAGAACGGCGCACGCAACTCACCGGCTGAGCCATCGACCTATGCGGCTCCGAGCCGAGGGCTCCCAGTACCGCCCGGCAGAGGTTGCACCGTCAGTTGGGCATGCTGATGTGCCAGGACTTCGGGCGATAGGTCCACCCATCAGACAGCGTGTGCCGTGGCGGATGTACTCGAACTCGCGCAGCACGGGCTGGCCCGGTCGCCTCGGGATGTCGGGGTACTTGCGTTCCAGCGCCTGCACGCCGGTCATCTCGTCCAGGCACACGATGTGTTCGCCGGGCGGCGCCTCGTAGTACAGGGGCAGCACGTCGTCGCGCTTGGCGCGGAACTCGTCGTCGTGCGACGTCAGGTACATCTTCTGACGGTGCGGTTGCAGGTCCGCGCTGGCCAGGACGCGGACCGATGGTCCGGTCGCTCACCTCGACGGCCGCGCGCTGCTCGGCCCGCAGTGGAAACGGCTTCGCCCGGGGGCCGGGATGAGGTCGCGAGACCCACGGCTCCGGATCGATCATGCCCTCCCGCTACACGAGCCACGAACCGAGGGCCAAATTTCTGCCGGGCGGTACTAGTTCCGCCCGGCAGAAGTTCCGCCGGATTCGCCCCACGACTTTGGGCGGTAGGACCAGTGGAAGCGCTGGTCGGTGCGCAGGTGCCAGAGGACGTAGGCGTTGATCCGGTCGGCGAGGTGCTCGGTCGAGGCAAAGGAGCCGCGGGCGATCACGCGGCGCTGGAGGATCGAGAACCAGCACTCGATCTGGTTGAGCCACGAGGCATGCTTGGGCGTGAAATGTCGGGTCCAACGCGGGTGCTCGTCGAGCCACTCGTTGACGTCGGGCGTGTCGTGCGCAGCCAGGTTGTCCATCACGAAGTGTCCGCGCCCCGTGGGGTAGCAGAGGTCAACGAGGTCGAGCAGGTCGACGAAGGTGTCTCCGTTGTGGTCGCAGGAGGCGAAGCCGAAGGGCCGACCACGACGCACGTCGAACGCGCCCATCCAGCAGAGCGTGCCGTGACGGATGTACTCGAACTCGCGGCGCACCGGCTGTCTGGGCTGCATGGGGATGTCCGCGTAACGGCGTTCCAGTGCCTGGATGCCCGTCTTCTCGTCGAGACAGATGATGTGCTCGTCGGTCGGCGTCTCGTAGTAGAGGCGCAGCACGTCATCGCGCTTCTCGCGAAATTCCTCGTCGTGCGACGTGAGGTACATCTTCTGGCGGTGAGGCTGAAGGTCGGCATCGTGCAGGATGCGCCCCACTGTGCGGTCGCTGACGTCGATACCCTGCTGACGAACGTACTCGCCGAGCAACGCGTCCGACCAGTGCGTTACGGGCACGCCTACATCTTCGGGTGGGCGGCACGCCTCGGCCTCGATGCGCGCGGCATCGGCGTCCGAGAGAGAGAGGGCGGGCGTCCCGACCGTGGGGCGTCCACCAGCTTGTCGGAAGGATGCTCGCAGTTGAATCGTCGGCGCCATTTCTGCACCGTCGCAACATCCGCGCCCACCAGTCGTGCGATGTCCGTTCCCGGGACGCCATCCGCCATCATGAGCACGGCCTGCGCCCGACGCGCGACACGCTGCTCTGCCTTCGCAGGTCGCATCGCGGCCTCGACTTTCTCGCGCTCCTCCGCGCTGAGAACGAGGGGCACCGTCGGACGACCACCATGCGCCCGCCCCACCAGCGCGCTGTAGTCGATCATGAGCCACGGCTACATCGAACCGCGGCGGATGGAAAAGAATCCTGCGAAACTTCGGCCGGGCGGAACTAGTTCCAGGGGGAGTTCGTCGAGTCGGGGCACCCGCAGTTGCTCGAACCCGATCCGCTACCGATCAGCATGTAGCCCTTCGTCGCGTAATCGTAGCCCCAGCAGGCGCAATTCGGCGTGCTCGTTCCGTCGCTGCAGACCATGTCCCCCGCGATCGCCCCGCCGTCGACGTAGGTGCACGTGTACGAGGTGCACTGCGCGGAGGCGCCCGCGTACGCATGACAGGCGTCGGCCGCCAGGGTCTGGCTGTACGTGCCCGAGGGGGTGCAGTCGTAGAAGGTCGTGCCGACCTGCTGGGTATCGTAGTTGTGCTGGATGGGGCAGTTGCCGGCGGCGCAGCACTGTGTGGACCCGTAGGTGCCAGCGACGACCGGGCACTCGCACCCGTCGGGGTCGTAGCCGATGCTGGCGTTGCAGTCGAGGTTGCCCGGCTTGCATGTATAGCTGCATGTCGTGCCGTTGCAGCTCGCGGACTGCGTGGTGCTCGATGGAGTGCTCGCGCAGGCCTGACCGCAGGCGCCGCAGTTCTGCACGGTGCTCGTGCTCCCGCAGCCGCTGTCGGAGAGGGTGGAGGTGTCCGGGGCCGCGTCGACGCCGCCGCCGGTGTCGGCCTTCGAGGAGTCCACCGTCGAGGAGTCGTGCGTGGACGAATCGACTTTCATCGACGAGTCGACGGTGGAGGCGTCCCCGTCGCCGGACGTCGACGAGTCGTCGCCGGTCGTGTCGTCGCCCGAGGCGCCGTCGCCCGCGGCGTCGACCGTGGCGTCGGTCGCGCCGCCCTCGCCGAAGCAGTTGGGACACTCCTGGATGCTGTCGAGCCCTGCGATCGAGGCGCACCCCGCGAGAGCCACGAGGGAGCCCAGGGACCAGACGAAAGCGGCGGTGCGCGACACGCGACTCACGCCGCTACGATACCCCGAATTGCCCGAGAGGAAAGAACCGGCTGGACCAGGGCCCGTGCCGCCTAGCGCTCCCCTGGGCTCCGGATGGCCCGTCGCGCCTCGCGAACCGCGTCGAACATGCCTGGCGAGAGCTTTCCAGTCTGCGTGTTCTGCTGGCTCACGTGGTAGCTGCCGAGGAGCACCCGGCCCCCCAGCTCCACGCGCGCGCCGTGCGAGAAGGCGGGGCGGGGGCGCGGCAGCGCGTGACCGGTGCGCGCCAGGTGGTCGAGCCACGCCCGCCACGCGATCGCTCCGAGCGCGAGCACGACGCGCACACGGGGCAGGAGCGAGGCGTGGACACGCGGTGCACGCGGTGATGGCGCGCCGGACGGTCGCGAGGGAGGTCGCCATGCGTCGTGCGAGCCATCCAAGCATGCCCGGGCCCTTCGTGATCGTCGGCGGGGGGCCGTGCGGTCTGGCGGCGGCGCTCGAGCGCGCGGCGCGGGCGCTGCGCTTCCGCGCGCTGACGTTCGTGCACCTGCTGCTCGATCGCCCCGACTTCTCGGACGCCACGTGGATGTACGTCGCCTCGGGCGGCCTGCGCACCTCGCGCATCCAGGAGCCCCGGCGCCGCAGCCCGGCAATGGCGCCGCCGGGGCGCACGTCGCTCCTGCTCGAGGTGCCGTGCGACGTGGGCGACGACGTGTGGGCCGCGGGCGACGACGCGCTGCGCGCGCGCTTCACCGCGGAGCTCGAGGCGCTCGGCTTCCGCGTCGACGACGTGCGCGGCGCGTTCGCGGCGCGCGTGGCGCACGGCTACCCGGTTTACCACCTGGGCTACGACGCCGACCGGCGCGCGCTGCTGGCGGAGGTCGGCCGCTCCGCGCGCGTCGTCGAGGCGGCGGCGCTCACGGCCTGACGCGCGGGCGCACCCGAAGTTGGCCGCGGGGCGCGCGCGCTGCTCCAATCCCGCCCGGAGCCATGTTCCCGTCGCCTGCCCTCGAACCGCACCACTGGCTCGCGTGGGCGCTGCCGGTGGGACCGTCGCTGCGCGCGGCGCTGCGCTGGGGCTCGGCCCACAGCGGCCTGCCCGTCGTGCTCGTGGCGGCGCTGGCGATCGTCGTGTCGCTGCGTCTCGTCAAGCGCGCAGCGAGGCTCGCGGTCGAGGTGGTCGTCGCGACGGTGCTCCTGCTCATGGCGACCCGCCTGGGGTGGATCACCTGGTAGGGCGTTTCGTGGTACGCCGGGGGCATGAAGCTCGCCGATCTCAAGATCATCGTCTCGGGCGCCGCCTCCGGCATGGGCCGTCACTTCGTCCTCCGCCTCGTCGAGGCGGGAGCCCAGGTCGCCGGCGGCGACGTCAACGAGGCGGGGCTCGCCGAGACCGCGTCGCTGGCCAAGGGGCCGGGCAAGCTCCACACGCGCAGGCTCAACGTCGCCGACGAGGCCGACGTGGCCGCGTTCGTCGCGTGGGCGCACGGCGCGCTGGGCGGCCTCAACGCGCTCGTCAACAACGCCGGCATCCTGCGCGACGGGCTGCTCGTGAAGAAGGACAGGGAGACGGGCGCCGTCAAGGTGCTCTCCAAGGAGCAGTGGGACGCGGTCATCGGCGTCAACCTGACGGGCGCGACGCTGCTCGCGCGCGACGTGGTCGCCACGATGGTCACGACGGGCACCCGGCCGGGCGTCGTCGTCAACATGTCGAGCGTCGCCCGCCACGGCAACCGCGGGCAGAGCAACTACAGCGCCGCCAAGAGCGCGCTCGCGACCAACTCCAAGACCTGGTCGCTCGAGTGGGCGCCGTTCGGCGTCCGCTGCGTGGCGGTCGCCCCGGGCATGGTCGAGACGCCGATGACGCAGGGGATGAACCAGAAGGCGCGCGACGCGCTCGTCGCCGCGATCCCCGTGGGCCGCATCGGTACGCCCGAGGACCTCTGGCTTGCGGTCAAGTTCGGCCTCGAGTGCGACTACTTCAACGGCCGGACGATCGACGTCGACGGCGGGCTGGGGATGTGACGTGCGCGCCCACCCTGGAGCCCTGGCGCTGCTGACGCTCGCGGCCGCGGCCTGCAGCTCGTCGGGCGGCGGGTCGTCGGCGTCGACCTCGTCGCAGTTCGTCCAGCAGTTCTGCGCGCTGCTCGCGCCGTGCTGCGCGGACGCCGGCCTGCCCTCCAACGGGCAGCAGTGCACGTCGCTGCTCGACGCGCTGACGTCGCAGGCCTCCTACGACGCGGCGGCGGGGCAGGCGTGCCTCGGCGCCCTGCAGCAGGCCTCGTCGCAGCCGGGCTTCTGCTCGGGCACCATGAACGAGCCGGCGTGCCAGCAGGTCTTCGGCGGCGGCGCCGCGGGCACGGCCCGGCCGGGGCAGGCGTGCAAGAGCGACTCGGACTGCGCGCCCGCGCCGGGCGGGGGCGCGACGTGCTTCTTCACCGGCACCGCCGACGGCGGCACGGCGCAGGCGTGCGTCCAGACGCTGCCGGGGCAGCCGGGCTCGGGGCCGTGCCTCGGCGACAAGACGGCCAGCGGCGCGAGCTACTCGTGGGGCGGGACGACGCCGCTGCCGCCGCAGGCGTACGTGTGCGATCCGGGCACGGGCGTCACGTGCAACACCACCACGCGCAAGTGCACGGCGCTCGCGCCCACCGGGGCGCCCTGCATGACCGACAGCGACTGCGTCGCGGCCGACCACTGCGACTACTCCGGCTCGGGCTCCCCCGCGTGCGCCGCGCGCCTCGCGACCGGGGCGTCGTGCGCCGCGAGCAGCGACGCGTGCGCCTCCGGGGACTACTGCGACATGACGACGCAGACCTGCGCCCCCGGGCTGGCCGACGGAGCGGCCTGCACGTCGTCGCAGCCGTGCGCCTCGGGGATCTGCGTCAACGGCAAGTGCGGCGCGAGCGGCAGCGCGGGGCTGGCGCTGTTCTGCGGAGGGTGACCGCGCCGGCGCGTCGGGCACCTCGCGTCGTCGGCCGGCCTTCGGCCGGACCTCAGTGCGTGCTGCGCGGCGGCTCGCCGAGGTCCGCCTCGAGCGCGGCGATGACGTCGCCGTAGACGGCGAGGTTGCGCTCGCTGATGCGGGCGAGGTCGCGGTGGGCGTCGAGGATGAGGCGCCCGAGCTCGGGCTCGGCGCCCCCGGCGGGCATCTCCAGGGCGATCTCGGCCAGGGGGACGCTGTCGTCGTACGGGTACTCGTCGAGCATGACGAACAGCTCGTCGAGCGCCGCCGAGCGCAGGCAGGTCGCCACGTCGTTGTCCGGGCAGATCAGCACGGCGCGCCGCCCCCGCCGCCGGAGCGAGGCCGACCCGATGCGGGCCAGCAGGCCGAGCGCCGTGCTGTCGATGACGTCGACGGTGCGCAGGTCGATCGCCACGCCGCCGCCGTCGTCGTGGGCGATGACGTCGTCGACGATGCGCCGCAGCGCGCGCGCGACCATGAAGCGGACCGGCCCCGAGAGGCGCAGGACGGACGCGCCGTCAACGCTGCCGTGGAACGCGCGCGCCGCGGGGCGCGCCCCCGTGACCATTACCGGTGTCGTGAGGTTGTCCATGGCCGTCACCTCTCTGGATCAGCAGGATCGCGACGTCGTCGGGGATGGGCAGCCCGCGGTCCAGGCGGAGCTCCTCGCGGAGCTGCTCCACCGTGACCCTGGATCGGCCGAAGAAGCTGCGAAGGAAGCCCTGCTTGGCGTGCAGGCCCGGGTGCGGGAGCAGGTCGAGCAGCCCGTCGGAGAAGACGGCGAGGACCATGTCCTCCGGCAGCGGGACGCGCATCTCGTGGTAGCGCGCGCCCGCCAGCAGGCCCGCGGGCCGGCCCGGCTGCTCGAACTCGCGCGTGCGCGCGCCGTCGTGCAGCAGCGGCCAGGGGAAGTGCCCCGCGTTGGCGCAGACCATCGTGCTCTCGCCGGCGTCGATGACGCCGTAGAAGAGCGTCACGTGCATGTCGAGGTTGTCCTTGGACAGCTCCTCGTTGAGGAGCTCCAGCAGGCGCCCCGGCGACAGCACGAGGCTCTCGCCGGCGCGCGCGTGCTCGGCGACGTGCCGCTGGAAAAACGCGCGGACCACCACCGTCACGAGCGCCGACGACACGCCGTGGCCGGCGACGTCGGCCAGGTAGAAGCCGAAGCGGCGGTCGTCGATCTCGAAGACGTCGACGAAGTCGCCGCTCAGGTAGGCCGACGGCACGAGCGTGTAGCTGAACTCGAAGGGGCCGAAGCGCTGGTGGTTGCGCGGCAGCATGCGCGTCTGGATCTGCCGGCCGGCGTCCTCGTCGTCGGCCAGCAGGCGCAGCGACGACTGGAGCTCGCGGTTGGTGCGCTCGAGGCTCTCGCGGTAGCGGCGGTTCTCCTCGATGAGCGCCGCCCGCTCCAGGGCCTTGTCGACCGAGTGCTGGAGCACGTCGAGCTCGAGGATCGGCTTCTCGATGTAGTCCCAGGCGCCGAGCTTGAGCGCGCCGATGGCGTCGCGCACGAGCCCCGCGCCCGACATCACGACGACGGGTAGATCGGGCAGCGCCGCGTGGACCTTCTCGAGCAGCTCGAGGCCGTCCATCCGCGGCATCCGCAGGTCGCAGAGGATGAGGTCCGGCGGATCGCGCGAGACCTCCTCGAGGCCGCTCACCCCGTCGGTGGCGCTGCGCACGTCGTAGCCCACCTGGGCCAGGTACGTGGTCAGGGCACGGCGAACCGCGTCGCTGTCGTCGATGACGAGGACACGCTTGCCCGGGTGCTGGTCTTGGCGCTCGACCCCCATCGAACCATCCGGAGGTCAGCGTACCACCCGCCTATCCCTTGAGCACGCCCGCCAGCTCACCGTTGTGGTGCATCTCGGTCACGATGTCGCAGCCACCGACGAGCTTCCCGTTCACGTAGAGCTGCGGGAAGGTCGGCCACTTCGAGTACTCCTTCAGGCCCTGGCGCATGTCGTCGTCGGCCAGGATGTTGAAGGTCTCGAACGCCACGCCCTCTTTCTTGAGGATCTGCACGACCTGGCTGGAGAACCCGCAGGCCGGGAACTGCTTGCTGCCCTTCATGAAGAGCAGCACGGGGTGCTGCTGGAGGAGGCCCTCGATGCGCGTGCGGAGATCGTCGCCCATGGTGGCTTCCTAGCTCGCCCGCGTCGTGAGCGCGAGGGCGTGGATCGGGCCGCTCATCAGCTCGCCGAGGGCCTCGTAGACCATCTGGTGCTGCTCGACGCGCGTCTTGCCCGCGAAGGCTGGGCTCACGATCAGGGCCTGCAGGTGGTCCTCGGTGCCGGTCAGGTCGGTGACCTCGACCCGCGCTCCGGGGAACGCCGCCTGCAGGCGTGACTGGACCGTCTCGGGCTTCGGCATGGCTTCGGTCGACCTCGGCCGGAGGAAGTAACGTCGCCCGGTGGTTTGTCAAACTGCTACAAGCGGCCGGCCATGGATCGGCGCGCCGTCTGGCCCGACTTCCGCGCCGCGTGGATCGTCCACGACGACGGCGAGATCGTGGTCGTCGACAAGCCGGCCGGCGTGCCGTCGCAGGCGGCCGATCCCGGGCGCCCTGACGACGTCGTCACGCGCCTGCGGGCGCACCTCGGGGGCGCGTACCTGGGCGTCCACCAGCGGCTCGACCGCGACACGAGCGGCCTGCTCGTCTACGCGCGCCGCAAGGAGGCCAACGCCGGCCTCGCGAGGCAGTTCGAGGGGCGCACGGTCGACAAGACGTACCTGGCGTGCGTCGTCGGCTGGCCAGGGGGGCGCGACCGGGCGACGCTGCGCGACGCGCTGGCCGAGGACAAGGACGGCACGATGCGCGTGGTGCGGCGGGGGCCACGCGCGAAGGAGGCCGTGACGCACGTGCGCGTGCGCGGGCGGCAGGGCGACCGGGCGCTGCTCGAGCTCGACCTCGAGACGGGGCGCACCCACCAGGCGCGCGTGCAGCTCGCGCACGCGGGGGCGCCGATCGCCGGTGACGTGCTCTACGGGGGGGCGCGCGCGCCGCGGCTGATGCTGCACGCGAGCGCGCTGTCGCTCGTGCACCCCACGCGCGGCGGGCGCGCGCGCTTCGAGGCGCCCGTGCCGGCCGACTTCGATGCGTTCCTGGCGCGCGGCGACCTGGGCGAGGCGGTCTACGACGACGACGCGGCGCTCGGGCGCGCGCTCGAGCGGGCCCTCGAGCGGCGCTGGGCGCTTGGGCGCGGCGACACCGGGCCGCGCGCGACGACGGCGTTCCGCCTGGTCAACGAGGAGGGCGACGGGCTGCCGCGCCTCGCGGTCGACGTGTACGACGCGTGGCTCGTCGCGCAGCTCTACGGCGACGACGGGCCGTGGGCGGACCGCGCGCGGCGCGAGCGGGTGCTCGACCGGCTGCACGCGCTCGGCTTCGACGGCGTCTACCTCAAGATCCGCCCGCGACAGGCCAACGTGCTGGTCGACACGCGCCGCGAGGACCTCGCGCCGGCGGCCCCCGTGCGCGGCGCGGCGGCGCCCGCGGAGCTCGACGTGGTCGAGGAGGGGATGCCGCTCCGCGTGCGCCTGGGCGACGGGCTGTCCACGGGCGTCTTCCTCGATCAGCGCGGCAACCGGCGTCGCGTGCGCGAGCTCGTGGCGGGGGCGAGCGTCGCCAACCTCTTCGCGTACACGTGCGCGTTCACGGTCGCCGCGGCGCTCGGCGGGGCGGAGCGCACCGTGAGCGTCGACGCGTCGGCCGCGGCGCTCGAGCGGGGCAGGGACAACCTCGCGCTCGCCGGCGTCCTCGAGCGGGGCGAGCACGCGTTCGTCGCGGGCGACGCCTTCGCGTGGCTGGGCCGCGCGGCGCGCAGGCACGAACGCTTCGAGCTGGTCGTGCTCGATCCCCCCAGCTACTCGACGACCAGGCGCGGGCGCTTCGTGGCCGACAGCGACTACACGGACCTGGCCGCCGAGGCGATGACGATCGTGGCGCCGGGCGGCAGCCTGCTCGCGTGCACCAACCACCGCGGCATCTCGCCGCAGCGCTTCCGGCGCGTCCTGTTCGACGCCGCCCGCAAGGCCGGGCGCGATGTCCTCCAGCTGAGGGACATGCCCGAGGGGGCCGACTTCCCCGTGGCGGCCGGCGCGGTTACGAACATGAAGGCCGTGCTCGCGCGCCTGGGCGGCGCCCTGGAAGGCGCGCCGCGCGCGCTCCCGGGCCTGTGACGGCCGGAGTCCTTGGGGTAGCCTGCGCCGCGCCCATGACCGAAGCCGCAGCGTCCGTCGCCCTCGAAGAGTCGCCCGTGTCGTCCGCGCGCGACGAGAAGATGCCCGCGGGCATCCCGTTCATCGTCGCGAACGAGTTCGCCGAGCGCTTCTGCTACTACGGCATCAACGCGATCCTCACCGTGTACATGACGCAGTTCCTGCGCATGGGAGACGCGGACGCGACGACGTTTCACTCGCTCTTCAAGTCGGGCGCGTACTTTTTCCCGGTGGTCGGCGCGATCGTCTCGGACGTGTTCTGGGGCAAGTTCCGCACGATCATGACCTTCTCGCTGGTCTACGCGGCCGGCTGCGGGGTGGTCGCGCTCGTGCCGGGCAGCACCGGCCTCGCCGTGGGCCTCTTCCTGGTGGCCTTCGGCACGGGCGGCATCAAGCCGTGCGTCTCGACCAACGTCGGCGACCAGTTCACCGGCAAGAACCAGCACCTCATCGAGCGGGCCTTCAGCTACTTCTACCTCGCGATCAACGCGGGCTCGTCGATCTCGATCTTCTTCTGCCCCGTGCTCCTCAAGGACTACGGCCGCATGGCCGCGTTCGGCGTCCCGGCGGCGATGATGTTCGTGGCGACGCTGCTCTTCTGGATGGGGCGCAAGAAGTTCGCCGTCGTGCCGCCCGCGGGCAAGGCCTGGGTGCGCGACGTGCTCTCCAAGGAGGGCCTGAGCACGATCGGCAGCCTGAGCGTCATCTACCTGTTCGTCGCGGTGTTCTGGGCCCTCTGGGATCAGTCCAACGGGCAGACGTGGACGCTGCAGGCCGAGTCGTCGCTGATGGACAAGGACCTCGCGTTCGGCTTCACGCTCCTGCCGGCGCAGATCCAGGTCGTCAACGGGCTGTTCATCCTGGCCCTGGTGCCCATCTTCACGTTCGCCGTCTACCCGCTCTGGTCGAAGATCACGAGGGTCACGCCGCTGCGGAAGATGTCGGTCGGGTTCTTCACCGTGGCCTCGTCGTTCCTCATCGTGGCCTTCATCGAGGGCCGCATCCAGGGCGGGCACGTGGTGAGCGTCTGGTGGCAGATCCTCGCGTACGTCGTGCTCACGGCCTCCGAGGTGCTCGTGTCGATCACGGCGCTCGAGTTCAGCTACAAGCAGGCCCCGCTGCGCATGAAGAGCTTCATCATGGCGCTCTTCCTCCTGTCGACGAGCGTCGGCAACCTGATGACCGCCGGGGTCAACAGCGCGATGATCAAGCCGCTGCACGCGACCTCGGTCGAGGTCGGCGCGGACACGTGGGTCAAGCTCGACGACGCCGCGGCGATGGTGCCCGGCCAGAAGATCGACTTCGGAGGCGAGAGCGGCGTGTCGGTCGTGAAGCCGGACGGCAAGACGCAGCCGCTGTCGGGGACGTTCCTCGTGGCGGCGGCCGAGGCCGCGACGGGCCGGGTGAAGCTGATGGACGCCGTGGACCGCAAGCCGGTCGTCAGCCGCGGGACGTTCGACGCCGGCACGGCGAGGGTCGCGACCTACCGGCTCGTCGGGCCCGAGTACTTCACGTTTTTCGCGAAGATCATGGCCGCCGTCGGGATCCTCTTCATCTTCGTGGCGATGCTCTACAAGGAGAAGACGCACCTGCGCGACGAGGCGCAGGCCGCCGGGAGCTGAGCCCGGGGCGAGGGCGGGGAGCTCAGCGCGGCGGACGCCCGCCGCCGGGGCGACCCGGGCCCGCGGGGCTC
>JAJYCT010000562.1 GCA_021778125.1 Myxococcales bacterium | reverse complement strand
GTCGCGCGCCTGGACGACGCCGGGCCCGCGCCCGTACGCGGGACGCTCGAGGCGCGCCTGGAGTCTCCGGGGTTCGTCTCCGGGAGCGTGCGGTTCACCGCGCGCACCTCGTTCGCCGTGCCCGCGCACGGGTCGATCTTCGTGCAGCTCCCGCTGCCGATGGGCCGTGCGCTCGAGCCCGTGGTGCTCGAGGCGCGCGCCGAGGACGGGACCAAGCTCGCCGACGCCTCGGTGTCGTTCGCGACGGGCCGCGCGCCGCTGCTGGTCGACGTGGACCAGCCCTCGCGGCTCGCGCTCGTGCTGCGCGGGTGGCCTCTGTCGCCCTCGTGGTCGCCGGTGCGAACCTACGCGCCGCTCGCGCCGACGCCGCTGACGGTGGGCGTGCCGGCGATCGACCCGGTCACCGGCGACTTCCTGCTGCCCGAGCGCGCCGCAGGCTACGCCGCCGCGTCGGTCGTGCTGATCCCCTCGGCGCGCCTCGCGGGCCTGCAGGGCGGGCCGCTCGAGGCGCTGCTCGGCTGGGTGCTGTCGGGCGGCACGCTCGCCGTCGTCCCCACGCGGCCGGAAGACCTGCGCGCCGGGACGCTCACGACGCTGGCCGGGGGTCCGATCGCGCGGACCGCGCCGCCGGAGTTCCTGATGACGCTCCCGTCGGTGACGCGCCTCGCGCCGACGCCGCCGGGCAAGGGGCCGACGTCGCCGCCGGGAGGCCTCACGCCGTGGCCGGCGCCGCCGCCCCCGGAAGAGGAGGACGACGCGGGCGCGGGGGCGACGCCGATCCACTTCTGGGTTCCGGCGCGCACCACGCCGACGGCGCCCGCCGCGGGCAAGGGCCCCGGGCCCGCGCTGCGCGCGACGCTCTCCGGGTACGCGGGAGGCAACCTCGTACCGACCGCCTTCGGGGCGACGGCGCCCTACGGCCTCGGGCAGGTCCACGTGCTCGCGTTCGACCCCACCAGGACCCCCGCGCTCGAGGACGGCTGGGCGCACGCGCGCCTGCTCGACATGATGGCCGACGCGTGGGACCGGTACGCGCTCGTCGCCTTCCCTCAGGGCGCGGGCGACGAGCGCGCCGAGCGCCCGTTCGAGGTGCACCGGGCGCTCGATCCCAACCAGGCCTTCCGTCCGGCCCTGGGCATCGCCGCCATCCTGCTCGTGCTCTACGCGATCGTCGCGGGGCCGCTCGTCTTTCTGCGGGCGCGGGCGCGCGGCCGGTTCCTCGATCCGCTCGTGTGGGCTCCCGTGGCCAGTGCGACGTGCTTCGCGGCGGTCGTGCTCGTCGGGCTCGCGGGCAAGGGCTGGCGGGGGCGCGCCCGTCACCTGACGCTCGTGGAGGCGGGGGCCGGCATGACGCGCGGCACGGCCCACCGCTTTCGCGGGTTCTTCGCGAGCCAGACCCGCGCGACGCGCGTGCGCGGCTCGCAGCCCGGGGCCGTGCTCGACGTCCTGTCGTCGGACGCCCACGACGCGAGCGCTCCGGCGCTGCGCCTGGAGAAGGACGGCGTGTCGCTCGAGGGCCTCACCGGCCTGCCGTGGCAGACGATCGTCGTCAGCGAGGACTCGTTCGCGGGCCTGGGCGCCGGCGTCGTGGTGCGCCAGGAGCCCGACGGCACCGTGGCCGTCACCAACCACACCGGCAGGCGCCTCGAGGACGTCGTGGTGTGGGCGCCCCGGATGGACGCGACCTGGTTCGCGTCCGTGGAGGACGGCGCCACGGTGAGCACCTCGGCCGGACGCAGGCTCTTCGCGAAGGCCGGGCGCCGGCTCGAGACCGCGGGGATCCGGGCCGTGCACCCGCTCGACACGACGGTCTTCGAGGCGGTGCTCGGCGCGTCGGCCGCCCCGATGGTCGAGGCCTGGTCGGCCCTCGCCGCGGGCGCCAGCCCGTCGGTCGACTGGTGGCCGGACGACGTGCCGGTCGTCCTGGGGGAGGTGGTCGGGGGCGAGGGAGCAGAGGCCGACACCGGGCTGCGCGTCGAGAGCGACCGGCTCCTGTTCCGCGTCGTGGGGGAAGGAGGCGCGCCGTGAGCCAGCCCGTCCCGTCCGCCGCGAAGCCCGCCATCCGGGTGCGGCACCTGTGGCACCGCTTCGGCCGGAGCGACGTCCTGCGCGACGTGAGCTTCGACGTCCAGCAGGGCGAGATCTTCGGCTTCATCGGCCCCAACGGCGCCGGCAAGACGACGACGATCCGTATCATGGCCACGCTGCTCGAGCCCATGGCCGGACGCGTCGAGGTCGACGGCTGGGACGTGACGCTCGACCCCGACGAGGTGCGCAAGGTCATCGGCTACATGCCGGACCACGCGGGGGTCTACGACCGCCTCACGGTCCGCGAGTACCTCGAGTTCTTCGCCGACGCCTATCGCGTCCCGACGGCGGGGACGACGTACGCGGTCGTCGACGCGGTCATGGAGCTGACCGACCTCACCCAGCTGCACGGCAAGCTCGTCGCCACGATGAGCAAGGGGATGAAGCAGCGCCTCCAGCTCGCCCGCACGCTCCTGCACGATCCGAAGGTCCTCGTGCTCGACGAGCCGGCGAGCGATCTCGACCCGCGCGCGCGCATCGAGATCCGCGATCTGCTCGTCGAGCTGCGCGCGATGGGCAAGACGATCTTCCTGTCGTCGCACATCCTGACGGAGCTCGCGGACGTGTGCACGTCCGTCGCGATCCTCGAGCAGGGGCGCCTGGTCGTGTCCGGGCCGATCGCGGACATCGCGCGCCGCCTCGAGGAGGCGGCGGCGGGCGCTCCCGTCGCGGCGGCACCGGCCGGGGCGGTCGCGGTCGCCCCCGTGGTGCCGGCGCCGGCCCCGACG
>JAJYCT010000135.1 GCA_021778125.1 Myxococcales bacterium | reverse complement strand
CGGTGGTGCCCGACTCGCTCAACGTCCGGGCCCCCGCGCGTGGCTCGCCTCACGCGGTCACGGTGCTCGTTCGCGAGCTGGTGTCGCACGCGGTGGCCGCCACGTCGCGCGGCGGCGCGGTGCGCCTGACGATCTACGCCCCGGGCTCCACCGAGGGCCTCGGCGCGCGCCTCGTCGTCGATGACAGCGGGACCATCCTGCCCGCCGCCGCGCGCAAGGCGCTGCTCGGGCTGGAGCTCGAGGCCGGGACGTTCGGTCGGCCGAGCGGCATCGGGCTCTTCGTGGCCAGCGAAGTCGCCGCCGCTCAGGGGGCGCTGCTCGAGGTTGGCGACGCCCCGGTCGAGGGCGACAGCGGGGGCGGGGTTCGCGTCGGCGTCACGTTCCCGCGATAGGGGCCGATGCGTATCCTGGTCATCGAAGACTCCGACGCGATCCGCCAGATGATCGAGACGCTGGTCTCGGCGCGGGGCCACGAGGTCGAGGGCGTGTCGACGGGCACCAAGGGCGTCGACGTCGCGATCTCGCGGACGCCCGACGCGATCTTGCTCGATCTCATGCTACCGGGATCGATCGATGGTTTCGAGGTGTGCCGGCGCCTGCGCGAGGCCGACGCGACGGGCGCGATCCCCATCATCATCATCAGCGCCCTCGACGACGACGAGTCCAAGCAGCGCGCCCTCGGCGCCGGCGCGACGGCCTACTACACCAAACCGTTCAGCCCCACGGCCCTCATCAAAGAGATCGAGACGATCCCCGTCCGGGAGAGTGGCAAGCACCGCGCCCGGTGAGCGGCGGTCCGTGCGCCGCGACTCAGAGCAGGTTGAGGTGCTTCTTCGCGCGCTCTGCGCTCGAGGTCATCAGCGCCTTGGTGTCCTCGTCGGACAGGCGGAGCTTCCTGGCCAGCGCGTGCAGGAACGTGATCTCCTCGGCAGACTGGTCGCCGTCGGCGAACGTCATGAGGACCGCGTGCTGGAAGAGCACGCGCCGGTCGTCGGCCGACAGGTTCTGCAGATCGATGTCGTCGAGCGTCCGCTGGGTCTCGGCGTACTCGTGGACGATCTCTTTCTCGCGATCGGTGGCCGCATAGGCGTCGAGCAGGGCGTCGAGGATCTCCCGCTCGGTCTTCTCGAAGACACCGTCGGCCCAGGCCACGGGGACCAGCGCCTTGAGGATGGCCAGATCCTGTTCGTGCATGGCCGCAGGATACGTCATTTGGCGCTGACGCGCGCCACCCGGCGGGGGCTCTTGCCCGGCGGCGCGGGCGCGGCGGTGCCCGGGATGTCCTCGGGTACGAAGGCGCTCGCTGCGACGTGCACGCGCTTGCGGTAGGTCGTCGGCCCGGCGAGGAGCACGTCCACGTCCTCGTTGCAGGCGAGCTGCTGCTCGATGTGGGCCTCGGGGGCCATGCCCGCGACCATCCAGATCTCGGCGCCCCGCGGCGTGGCTACGACGTGGACCGTCCCCGGCGGCCCCTGGCCTCCGACCTCGCTCCCCGGCTCGCCGGCGGGCCAGGGGTCGTTGCCGCCGCGCGTGGCTCGCGACCTGTCGAGTTGCACGCCTGCCTCAAAGCGCGGCTTGCCGTTCGGGCCGGGGTCCCACGGCGCTCCGGCGGGGACCACGACCCGCTTGGCCGCGTACCCCTCGGCCGTCGCCACGAACTCGAGCCGGGCCCCCACCGGCATCTTCTCGACGTCGATGGGCGCCTGACCCTTGCGCACGAGGACCTCTGCGTGGGGCGGCACGTCGGTCACGACCAGCAGCTGCAGGCAGGGCGCGGCGCTCGGCGACGTCGCAGGTGCGGCCGACGAGGAAAGGGGGGAGGCGTGTCGCGTCGCAAAGAGGCCCGGGCGAAGCTGCCACACCGCGTAGCCTCCCGCGGCCACCGCCGCGAGCGCGAGGAGCCAGAACATGCCCCCGCGCCCCTGCCGGAACTGCGGGCGAACGTCTCCCGGTACGCCGAGCTCCGCGCGGCGCTTCGCGGGCTGGGTGGGCACTTGGCGCGCGCCCCCCGCGGAGGACGACGGCGGCGGCGCCGACGAGGGGGCCGACGCGTCGGACGCCGTGGGCTCCGAGGCGGCCCCGTCCATCGCGAGCAGCGCCTCCACGTCGTCTCCGCGGGGCCCGGCAGGCGAGGCCGAGCGCGCGGACCTCGGTGGCGGGGGCGTCGGTTCGAGGCCCGCGATGGCCTTGAGCTCGCGGGCCCGCGCCTGCTCGCCGCTGCCGGACACGCCGAAGTCGGCGATGAGCGCGTCGACGTCCGCCTGCGAATCGGTGGGGGGCGCGCTCGGGGGCACGAACTCGACGGTCGGCAGGTCGCTCAGATCGCCCGGCTCCGGCGTGGCCTTCTTCATCACGTCGTCGGGCACCCTGGCCCGCGCGGTCGTGGGCTCCTCTTCCCGCGAGAAGCTCGGCGAGGGCGGCCGCGCCGCAGGCGCCGGCGGCTCCGAGGGCGCCGCGTGGTGCGAGGGCAGAGGCCCGCGGCGCGACGCCGGAGGCGCATCCGGGGCGGACGGAAGCGCGTTGCGCCCCACGCCCAGCGCCACGCGGCGCACCTCGCGGGCCAGGCGCGCCAGGGCTCGCCGCCCCGCCGCACGGTTGACCGGGATGAGCGCCGCCTCGAGCTCCTCGGCAAGCGCGCGAAGCCCCCCTCCGCTCTTGCGCTTGCTCGCCGCGGCCAGCGCCGGCGTCTGCGAGCCGCTCGCCTCGAGCAGCCGCGCCAGCGCTGCGCGGATCGAGGTCTCGGCGTCGCCGCTCACGCTCTCGCGCCTGGGCTTCACCAGGGCCACGGTGCCCTCCTCGCCGACGAAGACGCTCCTCGGGTCCACGTCGCCGCCGGCCGGATCGGCGTTCTCGGCCACCTCGAGCACGAGATATCCCGCGAGCTCCGGCGCGAGCGGCACACGGCGGGCGACGACGACGGCGAAGACGTCGTCGAGCGTGACCGACGCGTCGAGCGCGCTCATGCCGCGCGCTCCTCGTCGTCGACGGGGCGCACCGGGACGCCGGCTGCGGCGAGGAAGCGCTTCACCTCGGCGATCGAGTGCGTGCCGTCGTGAAAGATCGACGCCGCGAGGACGGCGCTGGCGCCGCCCTCGACGAGCCCCGCGCGCAGGTGATCGAGCGCGCCCACGCCTCCGCTGGCGATGACCGGCACGTCGACGGCCTCGGCCACGGCGCGCGTCAACGCGAGATCGTAGCCTGCGAGCGTCCCGTCGCGGTCCATGCTGGTCAGCAGGATCTCGCCGGCCCCGAGCCGGGCGACCCGCGCGGCCCACGCGCGGGCATCGAGGCCGGTGGCGGTGCGCCCGCCGTGCACGTAGACTTCCCACCCGCTGCCGTCCGGGCGGCGCTTCGCGTCGACGGCGACGACGATCGCCTGCGCGCCCCACGCGCCCGCACAGCGCGCGACGAGGTCGGGCTCCTTCACGGCGGCCGTGTTGACGCTGACCTTGTCGGCGCCCGCCCCGAGCAGGGACCGCACGTCGTCCTCGCTGCGGACGCCGCCCCCGACGGTGAGCGGGACGAAGACGGCGTCGGCCGTGCGCCGCACGACGTCCAGGAGCGTCGCACGCCCCTCCGTCGATGCGGCGATGTCGAGCAGCGCGATCTCGTCGGCGCCCTCGGCGTCGTAGCGCCTTGCCTGCTCGACGGGGTCTCCGGCGTCGCGGAGGCCGACGAACTGCACGCCCTTGACCACGCGCCCTTCGCGCACGTCCAAGCACGGGATGACCCGCTTCGCGTGCATCGTAGTCAGCCTTACCCGGCGCCCGCGTCCCCGTAAAGATCCGCCGACGGCCGAGCCTCAGTGCGCCTTGGGATCGTACAGATCCAGGAGCTTCTCGATCGACGCGAGGCTGTTGTCGATCGCGTCCCCCACGATCGCGTGCATCGTCGCACTCGAGCCCTTGAGGGCTTCGTAGTAGCGCTGCCGCTCGGTCGAGTGGATGATCGCGGGAGGGTAGCCGCTGCGCAGGAGCAGGAGGTTCATCATCAGGCGCGCGACCTTGCCGCTGTCGTTCGCGAACGGGAACACGCGGACCAGATCGTAGTGCGCCCGCGCCGCGAGGCGCACGGGGCTGCGCGTGCGGCGCGTCTCCGGATCGTTCACCCAGTCGACAATCTGCCGGACCTTGTAGGCGATCTTGTCGGGTGCGGCGTACTCATGGAAGTACAGGCGGTGCTGCGGGATGTCCTTGCGGTATTTAGCTGTCTTGTAGTCGCCCTCTTCGGGGTGCAGGACGCAGTAGATCTGCTTGATGACGTCGATCGTCAGCGGCTGCCGGCGCTTCATCGCCTGCTCGCGCACGAAGTGGAGCGCCTCGCGGTGCCGCCGGATCTCCTCGACCACGGGCTGCATGCTCGAGTCGAAGGCCATCGTCGCGTCGCCGGCGCCGATCGCGGTGCGTAGCTCGGGCAGTGTGTAGACGACGCCTTCGAGCGCGCTGTCGTGCGCGATCCAGCTCATGTCAAGGTCGTCGCGGTACTTGGCCTGGAGCTCGACGGGGGCGTCCTTGAGGCGCGCTTCCAGGTACGCGGTGCGCTCCTCGACCGTGTGCACCTTGGGCGCTTCCGCCTGAGGTGCCGCGGGCTTCTTCTTCGCGGGGGGTCGGGAGGGCATCGCGTTAGATTGCCATCACGAGGAAAATCCTCGGTTTTTTGGCATATGAGACGGGCGTCTCAGTGGGCTTGGAGCCTAATGAAGTCGAGTTGGAAACGTCAAGGACAGCTTGCGGCCACCCCGGGGCCGGCCTAGTCCGGGGCGCCGTGCTGGCGCAGCTCACCGTCCGGAACGTGGTCCTCATCGAGCGCCTGGTGCTCGATCTGGGCCCGGGCTTCAACGCGGTTACCGGAGAGACGGGCGCCGGAAAGTCCATGGTTGTCGATGCATTGTCCCTTGCGCTCGGCGGGCGGGCCCGCCCCGATCTGGTGCGTGGAGGTGCCGGGGAGGCCGAAGTCGAGGCCCTGTTCGAGCTCGCGCCGGGATCGCGCGCCGCGGCGAAGCTGGAGGCTGCAGGCATCCCCTTGGAGCGGGAGCTGGTCGTGCGAAGGGTGGTCCAGGCCGAAGGGCGCAGCCGGGCGTACGTCAACGGGCGCCTCTGCACGGCCGCGCAGCTCGCCGACATCGCCGCCGACCTGTGCGACATCGCGTCTCAGCACGAGAGCGTCAGCCTGACGGATCCGTCGACGCACGTGGAGTACCTCGACGCGTTCGGCAAGCTGGAGGCGGAGCGGGCGCGCCTTGCCGAGCTCGTCGACGCCCTCGCGGAGGTTGCCCGCGAGCTCGAACAGGCGGCGGCGCAAGAGAGGGGCCGGGCCGAGCGCGAGGACTTCCTTCGCTGGCAGCTGCGCGAGATCGACGAGCTCGATCCGCGCGACGGCGAGGAGACGGAGCTCGAGCACGAGCGCGCGCGGCTGCGCCACGCCGAGAAGCTGCAGGCCGCGACCCGCCGTGCGGCCGAGCGCCTGTACGAGGGGGAAAGCGCGATCTGCGACGAGCTGGCTCGCCTCGGCGCGGAGCTCGATCAGGCCGCGGGGATCGACGGCTCGCTCGCGCCTCTGGCGCGCGCCGTCGAGTCGTCGCGGGCCGAGCTGTCGGACGTGGCGCGCGCGCTCTCGCGCTACGCCGAGGGCGTCGAGGCGAGCCCCGAGCGCCTGGCCGAGGTCGAGGACCGCTCGTTCCGCCTGCAGAAGCTTCTGCGCAAGCACGGTCCGGCCACGTCCGATCTGCTGTCCCACCGGGCGGCGGTCGCGCGCGAGCTCGCGTCGCTGGCCAGCGCGTCCGATCGCGTGGCAGAGCTCGAAGCCGAGAAGGCCCGTCGCGTCGCGGAGGCGGGCGCGGCGGCGCGGACGCTCTCGCGCAAGCGGCGCGACGCCGCCGAGCGCCTCGCCGACGCCATCGGCCGGGAGCTTGGCCAGCTCGGCATGGGCCGCGCCCGCGTCGTCGTCGACGTCTCGCCGTCGGCGGGCGCCGGCGACACGCTGCTCGTCGACGGGGCGCGCCTCTCGCGCACGGGAATCGACCGCGTCGAGTTCCTCATCGCCCCCAACCGCGGCGAGGAGCCTAGGCCGCTGCGCCGGATCGCCAGCGGCGGCGAGCTGTCGCGCGCGCTGCTCGCGCTCAAGCGCGTGCTCGCCGAGAAGGGCCCCGTGGGGACGTTCGTCTTCGACGAGGTCGACGCGGGAGTCGGGGGAGCCATCGCGGAAGTGATCGGGCGCTCGATCGCCGACATCGCGCGCCACCGGCAGGTCGTCTGCATCACGCACCTGCCGCAGATCGCGGCTCTCGCCGAC
The DNA here is from genome assembly GCA_021778125.1 of Myxococcales bacterium. Lineage (GTDB taxonomy): Bacteria > Myxococcota_A > Polyangia > Polyangiales > Polyangiaceae > Palsa-1150. Next base: position 7,269 of record JAJYCT010000135.1, on the reverse strand, counting down.
GCGCACTTCGTCGTGGACAAGCACGAGGCGCGCGGACGGACGAGCACCAGCGTCCGGCGCCTCGGCTCGCCCGAGCGCGTCGAGGAGATCGCCCGCATGCTTGGCGGTATCAAGGTGGGCGACGCCGCGCGCAAGGCGGCAGCCGAGCTGCTCAGCCAGCGCGGGTAGGGGCAGCCCGGATCACGCGACGAACAGCGCGGCGACGTTCTCGCTGCCGCGCAGCGCGCGCGAGCGAGCCGTCAGGATCTCGACGCCGGTACGCGTCACCAGGAGCGTGTGCTCGAACTGGGCGCTCAGCTTTCCGTCGCCTGTGCGCACGGTCCACTTGTCGCCCGTGTCGACGTCGACCTCCCAGCCGCCGAGGTTGACCATCGGCTCGATCGTGAACGTCATCCCGGCGCGCAGGCGCTCGCCCGTGCCGCGCTTGCCGTAGTGCTTGACCTGCGGGGCGTCGTGGAACTTGCGGCCGATGCCGTGCCCGACAAAGTCGCGTACGACACTGCAGCCCTCGCCCTCGACGTACTCCTGGATCGCGGCGCCGATGTCGCCGAGGCGGGCGCCTTCGCGCACCTCGGCGATGCCGAGATCGAGCGCCCGCCGCGCGACCTCGGTCACGTGGCGCGCGTCGGCCGACGGGGTGCCGATGTAAAACGTGGCGCTCGTGTCGCCGTGGAAGCCCTCGTACACGTGCGTTACGTCGACGTTCACGATGTCGCCGTTGCGCAGCACGGTCGCGTCGGGGATCCCGTGGCAGACGATCTCGTTCACGCTGGTGCAGACGCTCCGCGGGAAGCCCTTGTAGTGGAGTGGAGCGGGGCGGGCGCCCTGCGACAGCGTGTGCTCGTGGACGATGCGGTCGATGTCCGCCGTGGTCATGCCCGTGCGGAGCTTGTCGCCGACCTCGAGCAGCGTCTCGGCCGCCAGGCGGCAGACGACGCGCATCGCTTCGATTTCCTTGGGGCTCTTGATTTCGACGGGCACGGGAGAAATCCGATTAGCACCCCCGCCACATCAGCGCACCTGCTGGAGCAGGGACGCTTCCTTGATCGCCGCGAGCACGTCCGGCTTGTCGGCCAGGAGGTGGAAGTGCGGGTCCGACGCCCCGGGGTCGCCGGGGCGGGCGAACGTCCGCAGAGCCACGACGAACGTCGCGCTCACCAGGCGCCCCTCGAAGGCCCGCACCATCCCCGCGCCGGGGTCGGTCGACTCCACCTCGAGCTGGAAGTCCGTGTCCGGTGGCGAGCTTCCGGCCAGGACGGTCAGGGTGTGCAAGCCGAGCTGCCAGGACCGCTTCGAGTCCTCGTCCCTGGACGTAACGGTGACGACGCGCGCCCGGAGGACGGCGTCGGCCGTCTGCACGCGCTCCCGGAGGCTCGAGTCCATGGCGGGCGGCGGCCCCGGCTCGAGCTGGTATCCCACGGCGATCGGGTCGATGCCGTCGTCGAACAGCTCGACCGTGCGCCCCGTGTAGGGCGGGTAGTCCCGGCCGGGGGTGTTGGCGCCCTTGCCGCCGCATGCGACCGCCAGGACCGCGGTCAGGACAGCCAACCGGACACAGCTCATGACACACCTGTGTATCGCGGAACCTCGTCCTCCGTCCAACGTGCGAGGGAGGCCATCCGTGTGGTACCTTGCACCCATGAAACGCGCCGCTTTCGCCGTGTCCCTGGTCGTCGGCGCCCTTGCCGCGGGCGCCGTGGCCTTCGCTGCGCCGCCCAAGCCCGCCGCGGCAGCGGCAGTCGGCGACGCCCCCACGGTCTCGTCGCTCTCCACGCTCATGGAGAAGGATCTGCACTGGGGGATGACGCACACCGACGTGGTGACGCTCTACAACCAGCTCAACGGCCTCTTCGACCGCGAGTACGCCGGGCCGCTGGCCAGGCTGCACACCGGATCGCAGGAGCAGCAGCAGCTGGAGGCGGACCGCGACAACCGCAAAGCCAACTTCGAGCGGAGCCTCACGGAGTTCAACGTCGGCACGCCGACGGGCTACGACGTGACCGCGCTCCACGGCGAGTACACGTACGGCAACAGCGAGGCCGTGCAGAGGCTCTTCAAGGACGGCAAGACCCGCTACTTCTTCTACATCAAGGACCGCCTTTGGAAGTTGTACGACGAGATCCCCCTGCGCGAGGGCAGCCCGCTGGGCAGCTCGTTCCAGGAGGCCGTGACGAAGCTCAACGCGTTGCTCGGAGTCGCTGGGCGCGTGCGCGCCGCCGATCCCTCGCAGAACCTCGATCGCACCGAGGTGGACTGGCAGGACGGCCGGACGCACCTGCGCGCGGTGGACCGCTCGGGAGAGCACATTGTGGGCATCGTGCTCGTCGACAAGAACACCGAGATGAACCTCACTGCGCTTCGAACGTACAAGCCCGTCGATCCGTTCGCGCTCGATCCGAGCATCGCGAACATCACCAAGAAGGGCATCAGCGATCCAAACGCCGGCAAGGCGCCGCCCGACACCCCGCCCCCCGGCAAGGGCAAGAAGCACTAGCGCGACTTCTTTCGGCGGGCGCGCCGGTGTCCGACGCTTGAGCCGCGTCAGAGCTCGCGCCGCGTCAGACGCGCTCGGCGCCCTGTGGCACGCGCGTGCCCGTCGTTACGGTCACGCGCACCTTGGATGCGGCGGCCCGCAGCGCCGGCAGGATGATCTTGTCGGTCGTGAGCGCCGACCCCGGGCAGCCCGCGCAAGCGCCTGTGAGGTGGATGTGCACGTCGTCGCCCTCGATGCCCACGAGGTACATCTCTCCGCCGTCGATCTTGACGAGGGGTGCGAGGATCTCGCGGCAGATCTTTGCGACGTTCCCCTTTGCGGTGTCGTCCAAGGCGGTGGGCGCACATTTTAGCACGGGTGGCGCGAACGGAGGCAAGCGCTGTCCCGGTACCGGGCCAGGGCGCGCTATAGTGCTACCCGCCGAGATCTACCGTGGCGCGCTTTCGACTTCGGTTCCTCCTCCAAGAACTCGACCTGCCTCGGGGCGTTACCGTCATAGGGCGCAGCCTCGAGTGCAGCCTCACGATCGAGGACCCGCTCGTCTCGCGCGAGCACGCCCGTATCGTGATCGACGACGCCGGCGGCGTCGTCGAGGACCTGGGGAGCCGCAACGGCGTCCGGGTCAACGGCCTGCCAATCCGCTCGCCCACGCCGCTCCGCGACGGCGATCGCGTCCGCATCGGGACGCAGGACTTCGTCTTCTGCCGCGTGGACGGGACCGGCAGGGCCCACACGAAGACCACCGGGGTCCTGCGCCTTTGCGCGAGCTGTCGCCTGCCGTATGCCCGCGAGCTGCTCGCGTGCCCGAGCTGCGGCGCGATCGAGCAGACCGAGGAGACGACCCTGGCTGGCCCCACCGAGGGCGACGGGCAGGCCCGGTGGACGGTCCAGCTCCTCGTCGAGTCGATCGAGCACGCACTGACGCTTGCGCGCACCCAGGACGCCGAGCGCATTGCGCGGCGCGCTACCGTTCAGGTCGACGAGCTCCTCGCCTCGGGGCGCGCCGTGGACCCGAGGATGCTCTCCGCGCTCGCGGGGCACGTGCTCGCCACGGCGGCCGTCACGCACGACCCCGCCTGGATCCTCTGGGTGCTCGACGTGTACCGGCGCACCGACCGCATTCCCCCGACCGACGTCGTCGACAAGCTGGCCGAGGCGGTCCCCGACTCGTCTCGCACGGCGCGCGCGGCGCTCGACGCCCTTCTCGAGCACGTGCGAGGCTCGGCGCGGAGCATCTCGGCCGAGGAGCTCGAGGCTCTGAGTTGTCTCGAGGGGGTCCGCCTGCGCCTCGGGCCCTAGGGTAGTGAATCCATCTCGCCCAGCCCCGTCCAACCGGCGTGCAGCCCGAGAGAGACCGTGAAGCAGAGCGCCAGCAGCTGGAGACGTGGGCCCGGTCCTCGCTGACCCCGAGCCGGTTGCAGCGCCGCAGTCGGGTGGTGCTCGCGATTCTCGATGGGGAGAAGCTCAAGAGAATCGCGCGGGATCAACGCGTGGCACTCGCCACGGTGAAACGACAAGCACTTCGTCGAGAAGGTCGAGGACGTGGTCGGCCTTTACATGAACCCGCCGGAGAACGCCCTCGTGCTGAGCGTGGACGAGAAGTCGCAGATCCAGGCGCTCGATCGCACCCAGCCGGGGCTGCCTTTGAAGACGGGCCGTTGCGGCACGATGACGCACGACTACAAGCGCAACGGCACCACGACGCTCTTCACGGCGCTCGACGTGAGCCGCGGCTCCGTGATCACCGACTGCATGCCGCGCCACCGGCACCAGGAGTTCCTGCGCTTCATGAAGCAAGTCGAGACCGAGACGCCGAAGCACCTCGACCTGCACGTCATCGTCGACAACTACGCCACGCACAAGCACCCATCGGTGCAGCGTTGGCTGAAGCGCAATCCGCGCGTGCACTTCCACTTCATCCCGACCTCGTCGTCATGGCTCCACTTGGTCGAGCGGTGGTTCCGTGACCTGACCGACAAGGCGATTCGCCGTGGCGTCTTCGCCAGCGTCGACGAGTTGATCGACGCCATCACCGCCTACGTCGAGGCGTGGAACTGCCGGCCGACCGCGTACGTGCGGCGCAAGACCGCGCAGCAGATTCTCGACAAGGTCGCCAGGGGGCGCGCCATGTTGGGCGCACTACACTAGCGGGGGCGGAGGCGCACGATCTGCGACGGCTTCTTGAGAGGGATGGCGTCCACCAGCCGGACGGGGAGGCGCTTCCAGAGCGGGGCGGCGCGGCCCTGCGCGAAGCGCCAGCCCGAGTAGATGCCGGCCTGCCGGAACGCGTCGACGCGGAACCCCGAGCCCCCGGCCAGCTCCTCGAGGGCGCGCCGGGTGAAGTGCGAGACGTGCCCGGAGACGCGGGCCTCCGGGTCGGCGACGCCGTAGCGGCGCCGCACGCTGCAGTCGACCGCGGGCGGCTGCATGCCGACGAGGAGCATGCCGATCGCGAGCAGGGCGTCGAGCCTCGGGACCGAGACAATCACGTAGCCCGACGGGCGCACCACGCGGCGCAGCTCCGCCATCAAGAAGTCCGTGTCGTGCACGTGCTCGAGCGTCTCGAGGCAGATGACGACGTCGAAGGATCCGCTCTCCACCGGGAGCGGCTCGCGGCCGTCGAGGTTGCAGGGGCGCACCTCAAAGCCGGTGTCGTGCGCGACGAAGTCGACGCCGACGACGCGGCTCGCCCCCGTGCGCCGGGCTATCTCCGAGGTGATGACGCCCGTGGCGCAGCCCACGTCGAGGAGGCTCGCGCCGGGCCGGGGCGCGAGCAGGGCGAAGGTCTCCAGCACGCGGTCCTCCCACTCGGTCACGCCGTCGCGCGTGTGATAGCCACGCCACGCATCGTCCGCCGCCGACCAGCGCTGCCGGTTGGCCTCCTGGATCGCGGCCGGACCCTCGTTCGGTGGCTCAGGCATGGCTTGGCCCTCGCGGTGCGGGCGCCCCCCTACCGCCCCGCCCCCTCCACCAGCCCCCGCACCTCCGCGAGCCGCGCCGCCACCGCGCCGTCGGCCGCCAGGTCCTCGATCGGCCGCGGCAGGCGGAACGTCCAGTTGTGCGCGCCCACCGTCGCCGGCGTGTTGATGCGGTCGCGCAGGCCGAGCAGCTCCTGCACGAGCGTCAGCGCGAGGCCCGAGCCCGAGCCGTAGAGGTCGCGCAAGAGGGCCAGGGTGCGCGTGCGCTCGTCGGCGTGCACGTCGACGCCGGCGCGCGCCGCGAGCTGCCGCCGGTCGTGCTCGGACAGCTCGTCCCACCACGACACGATCGGCGCCGTGTCGTGCGTGCTCCACGACACGATGCTGCCCTCCGGGAACGCGCGCGGATCGCGGAAGCGCCCGTCGTCGTCCTTCTCCCACGGGAGCACCTTGTAGCCGGGCATCCCGAGCTCGCGCAGCACGTCGCGCACGAACGGCGGGATGACGCCGAGGTCCTCGGCGAGCGCGCGCGGCGGCGCGACGCCCGGCTCGCCCGCGAGCTCGTCGAGGAGCGCGCCGAGCACGCGGCGCCCGCGCGCGCCCTGCGCGTCGGTCCCCTCGGGGTCGAAGCGGCCGCGCGAGCCCGTGGAGGGGTTCTTGACCCACTGGCGGAAGTAGCCGACGACGTGGTCGAGGCGGAAGCGGTCATAGAGCGCGGCGGCGTGGCGGGTGCGCGCGCGGACCCACGCGAGGTCGTCGGCCTCCATCGCGAGCCAGTTGTACGGAGGCAGCCCCCACTCCTGCCCGTCGGCCGAGTACGCGTCCGGCGGCGCGCCGAGCGACAGCGCGAGCTGGAACTGCGAGGCGTGCGACCACACGTCGGCGCTCTCGGCGCCGACGACGAACGGCAGATCGCCCATCAGCTCGACGCCCTGCTCGCGCAGGCGGGCGCGCGCCTCGTGCCACTGCTCGTGCAGCACCCACTGCACGTACGCGACCTCGCGCAGCCGGCGGCCCGCGCGCGCCCGCAGGTCGTCGATCGCGAGGGGCGCGCGCTCCTTCTCGCCCTCGGGCCAGGTGGGCCAGCCCCAGCCGCCGTGCGACCCGCGCAGCACGTCGTAGAGCGCGAGATCGTCGAGCCAGGCCTTCTCGCTCGCGACGAAGGCGGCCAGGCGCTTGCCGCGCGGCGTCTCCCGCGTCCACTCGCGCGCCTCGAAGCGCTCGAAGGCCGCGTGCAGCGCGCGCGCCTTGAGCTCGCGCACGGCCGCGTACTGCACCGCGGGGAGGGCGCGCACCTCGGCGAGCGTCTTCTGCCCCTCGCCGAGAGCCTCGGCGATCGCGCCCGCGTCGAGGTCCGGGATGGCCTCGACGTCGGCGTAGATGGGATCGAGGCCGAAGGCCGTCAGCGCGCCGTAGGGGCTCGTCTCGCCGGCCGACAGCTCGTGCGGCGGCAGGATCTGCAGCAGGCGCTGGCCCGCGCCGCGCAACCAGGCGGCGCACGCGGGCAGGTCGGTGATCTGACCGATGCCCCAGTCGCGCCTCGTGCGGAGGGAGAAGAGCGGGAGGACGGCGCCGGCTTTGCGATCCATGAAGACGCTCACCATAGCCGATGGCCGGCCTGCGGCAACGCATCGCTGAGTCACGTCCGGGCTCGCGGCAGGGGGCCGCGCGCGAGGTCGACGTGCCGCCGGCGCGACGGCGGACCCAAGGCGCGGCGCGCGCGCGTGACAGAATGCGGGCGTGGCGCGCGTCTCGCTCCCCCTCCCCGTCTTCGCCGCCGTGAGCCTGGCGGTGCACGGGGCCGCGCTGTGCCTGACCGCGCTGCGCCCGGCGCCGGGGCCGCCGCCGCCGGCCTTC
>JAJYCT010000561.1 GCA_021778125.1 Myxococcales bacterium | reverse complement strand
GTCTCGGAGCTCGCCGTGCGCGCGTACGACGAGGCGCGCGCCCGCCAGTGGCCGTACCTGAGCGACGTGCTCGAGGGCGTGCTGCGCGGCGCGCCGGAGGCCGAACGCGGGCCCGCGACCGCGCTCACGCAGGCGCTCGTCAAGTACGACCGCCTCCTGGGCTTCGCGAGCGGCTCGGCCTCCTCGGGCGCTCGCCACGACGCGCTGCTCGCGCTCGCGCGGGGCGAGACGAACCTGGCGCCGCGCCTCGACCGCATCGCCGATCCGGACGAGCGGCTCGCGATCGCCTGGTCGTTCCCCGACTGGATCGTGCAGACGGTGCGCGCCGAGCTGGGGCCCGAGGCCGCGCCGCGCGCGCTCGCGCGCATGAACGAGACGCCCCCGCGCGTCGCGCGCGTCAACACGCTCAAGACGACGCGCGAGGCGTGCGTCGGGGCGCTCGCCGCCGAAGGGATCGAGGCGCGCCCCACCGAGACCGCCGCCCAGGGCCTCGTCGTCGAGGGATCGCGGTCGATCTTCCGCACGCAGGCCTTCGCGCGCGGCGCGCTGGAGCTGCAGGACGAGGCCTCTCAGCTCGTCGCGGAGCTCGTCGCGCCTCCGCCGCGTTCGTTCGCGCTCGACGCGTGCGCGGGCGCCGGCGGCAAGACGCTCGCGCTGGCGGCCCTGCTCGCCGGCAAGGGCAAGGTCCTCGCGCTCGACACCTCGGGGACCAAGCTCGACGAGCTGCGGCGCCGCGCGCGCCGGGCGGGGGCGAGCAACGTGCAGGCGCTCGTCGCCGATCTGCTCGCGACCGGCGATGTCCTCTCCCACCTGCGCGGCGGCGCGTCGCGCGTGCTGGTGGACGCCCCCTGCACCGGCCTCGGCGCGATCCGGCGCAACCCCGAGGCGCGCTGGCGCCTGCGCCCCGACGACCTGTCGCGCCTGGTCGCGACGCAGGCGGCGCTCTGCCAGGCCGCCGCCCCGCTCGTGGCGCCGCGCGGCCGCCTCGTCTACGCGACGTGCTCGTTCCTGCCGAGCGAGGGCGAGCTCGCCGTCGAGTTCTTCCTCTCGCAGCACCCCGACTTCCAGCTCGTGACCGCGCGCGACGTCCTGGGGCGCGCGCGGACCGAGCGGGTCGCCACGCCCGACGGTCGCTATCTGCGCACCTGGCGCTTCGACGCGGCGCCCGACGGGGGCGACGCGGGCATGGACGGCTTCTTCGCGGCCGTGCTCCGTCGCGTACCCTCTTGACTCCCCGGCCATTTCGCCGAATGTCACGGGCCACCCATGCTCTCCATCGACCTCTCGGGCAAGCGCGCGTTCGTCGCAGGTGTCGCCGACGACGGCGGGTTCGGCTTCGCGATCGCCAGGGCCCTGGCCGAGGCCGGCGCCTCGGTCTGCCTCGGCACGTGGCCCCCGGCCCTCGGCATCCTCCAGACGCTCCTGCGCCGCGGCAAGCTCGACGAGTCGCTGCAGCTGCCGGGCGGGGGCAAGATCGAGTTCGAGCGCATCCTGCCGCTCGACGCCGAGTACGACGCGTGGAGCGACGTGCCCGAGAGCGTGCGCGAGAACCGCCGCTACCGCGAGCACGGCGACTTCACGCTGCAGGGGGCGGCCGACCGGCTGCGCGCCGACTTCGGCGAGCCCTGCCTCGACGTCGTGGTCCACTCGCTCGCCAACGGCTCCGAGGTGAGCCACGACCTGCTCGCGACGAGCCGCAAGGGCTACCTCGGCGCCATCGGCGTGAGCGCCTACTCGATGGTGTCGCTGCTCCAGCGCTTCGGGCCGCTCGTGCGCCCGGGCGGCTCGTTCCTGAGCCTCTCGTACCTCGCGTCCGAGCGCGTCATCCCCGGCTACGGCGGCGGCATGTCGAGCGCCAAGGCCGCGCTCGAGAGCGACACGCGCGTGCTCGCGTGGGAGGCGGGCCGCAAGTGGGGCCACCGCGTCAACTGCATCAGCGCCGGCCCGCTGGCGTCGCGCGCCGCGAGCGCCATCGGGCGCGAGCCGGGCGAGGACGCGCCGGGCGCGCCCAGGGGCAAGCCGTTCATCGAGCAGATGGTCGAGTACGTGAAGGTCAACTCGCCCCTGCCCGAGGCCCTGCGCGCGCGCGAGGTGGGCGACGTGGCCGCGTTCCTGGCCTCGCCGCTCGCCAGCGGCGTGACCGGGTGCGTCCTGCACGTCGACAAGGGCTACCACGCGATGGGCAAGGCGGTGACCTGAGCCGAATTGCCGTACGATGCGGGGCCCATGCCCCGCCCCTCCCTCCTCCTCCTCGCCCTCGTCCCGGTCGCCGCGAGCGCCGCCTGCGGGATCTTCGCGACCGCGCCCGCGATGCGCAGCCCCCTGCGCGATCGGCTCGCTGCCGCCGACACGCCGACGGTCGAGGACGCCGCGCGCACGTGCCTCGCGTCGCTCGACTGGACGGTCGACCCCGTCGGCAGCCTGTCGGGCGGCTCCAACGTCGTGTCGGCGCGCAACAAGGACCGCGAGCAGACGCAGGTCTACGTCCACCCGCCGGACCAGAAGCCTCGCGTCACGGGCGGCCCCGATGAGCCCAGGTTCTGGACGTGCCTGTCGGACAAGCTCGGCAGCCCGGGCGGCGGCGACGAGGCGGCCTCCAAGTCCGAGGGGCCCGACAAGGGCGACAAGGCCGGCAAGGCGGACAGGGCCGACGACGACAGGGGCGGGGACCGGGACGACAGGCCGGCCGCCCCCGAGCAGGCCCCCTGATCGGCCTTGGCGGCGCGGCGTCCGGGCGGGTAACCTCGCCGGCGCCATGCGAACGACCCTCTGCTGCGCCCTCGGCCTCTCCCTGCTCTCTCTCTCCGCGTGCGGCGGCGGCG
>JAJYCT010000560.1 GCA_021778125.1 Myxococcales bacterium | reverse complement strand
CCCCCGGCGGCGAGGGCCGGGGTGCGCTCGCGGCCGCGCTGCTGCTCGGCGGCCTACTCGTCCGCCGTCGGTCCGCCGCCCGGCAGCACGTCGACCTCGCTCGCGTCGAGCGCGGTGCCTTCCCACGCCATCACGCGCTCGGCCCCCGCGAGCACGACGAGGCGTGAGCGCCCCGGCGCGTCGTACTCGGCGAGAATACCCCGCGCGCCCGGCGCCGGCGCCCCCGCCCCGCGCCGCGTGATGGCGACGGGCAGCCTCCGCGTCCGCTCGTAGCGACGCCCCGCGCGCTCGATCACGTGCGGAGGCTCGGGAGGGAGCGCGAGCTCGGCGAGCTCCAACGGCGCGAGCCACGTGAAGATCGGTCCCGGCGGCGACCTGCCCCGCGTTGCGCGCGCGCATCGTCCGCGCGATCCACCGGCCGGCGAGGATCCCGGCGCCTACGAGCGCCACGTCAAAAGCAGCACGCTCACGAGGACATTCGAGCGGACGACGCGGGCGGGAGCAAGGCGCCGTGCAGCGCACGGGCACGCGCCTCGACCTCGGCGAGGACGTCCACGACGGTGGCGTCGGGCACCAGATCGCCGACGACGGCTGCCGCGTCCACCGCGCCCACGAGCTCGGAGACGCGCGCGCGCGTGATGCCGCCGATCGCCACGAGAGGGACCCCCGCGGCCGACGCGCGGCGCGAGGCGGCGCGGAGCCCCTCGACGCCCACGACGGGATCGGGGTCCTGCTTCGTCGCGGTCGGGAACACCGGGCCGTAGGCGACGTACGTGGGCCGCAGCGCGAGCGCCGCGTCGAGCTGCGCGAGCGTGTGCGTCGACACGCCCACGCCGAGGCCGGGCGCGATGCGCCGCACCTGATCGACGGGCATGTCGGTCTGCCCGATGTGCACGCAATCGCATCCGGCCATGACGGCGAGATCCGGCCGATCGTTGGCCACCAGCAGCACGCCCGCGCGATGACAGTGCGGCGCGAGCGCGCGCAGCAGGGCGAGCGCCTCGCGCGGCGGCAGGTTCTTCGCGCGGAGCTGCAGCGCGGCGGGGCGCACGCGCAGGATCGCCTCCGCGAACGCGACCGCGTCGAGGCCTCGCGTGGCGAGCGTGCCGATGTCGACGATGGCATAGAGGCCGCGCATGGACGCGCGGGAGGTAGTCGAGCGGTGCGCGCAGCGTCAACGCGTTTCGGCGTCTCGCGCGCTACCCACATGTGTGCCTCGACCGATGCGCGGCCGCTCGAGGTCGAGCGCCGGCTCGACGACGAGGACCTCGCCGCGCGCCGCGCCCTCGAACGCGACGTTGGCGTCGGTCGCGTCGCGGTCGAGCCGCGCGGCGCGCACGCGCGCGGGCACCGGCGCGCCTCCGGGACCCGCCGCCCAGCCGCAGAGGAACAGCTCGCGCTTGCCCTTGCTGGCGAGCGCGCCCGAGACGACGCGCAGCGCGCCGGCCGTGGAGGACGCGCGGACTGCGTCGGCGAGCCGCCGCCCGTCGGGGCGAAGGACGAGATAGCTGAACGTCAGCCCCTCGCGCCGCAGGCCCGCGGCGCGCGCCACGGGCACCAGCCACGGCGGCAGGTCGACGTCGAGGTCCTCGTGGCACCAGTCGGTCTCGCGGGCGAGCATCGGGCACGGCGCGTCGTGCAGGCAGGGCGCGAAGACCGAGGCGCCGCCGGCGACGAGCGCGTCGCGGACGCGGTGCAGGTGCCGCGAGCGATCGCGCAGCGCAGGCTCGACGACGACGAGAGAGCCGCCCTTCGCGACGCGCCGATCGAGCCACGCACGCAGGAGCGACGCGTGCGCCTCCACGCGGGCGTCCTCCGGACCGCCGACCCCGAGCTCGCTCAGCACCTGGCCCGCGAGGACCAGATCGAATCGGCCGAGCTCGTCGAGGGGCCCCGCGCCCCGGTGGACCGCCTGCGCGGTGACCCGCACCGCCCCGCGCTCTCCGCGCGCGCGTACGAGCGCCGTCCCGAGCGCGAGCGCCTCGGCGTCCGTGTCGACCCACGTCGCCTCGAGCGCGCCCGCGAAGCCCGCGGCCTCGAGGGCCCTGGCCACGCCCCAGGTCGTCGCGCCGAGGCCCGCGCCCACGTCCAGGACGCGCAGCGTGCCGTGCAGGCCAAGGGCTCCGGTCGCCACCAGCTCGCGCACCGCCGCGGCCCCCTTGGGCACGTCGCGCACGAACGAGAAGGCGAGCCGCGCCGCCGCCGCGTCGCGGGCCGCCGCGCGCGCGCGCGAGGCGTCGTTGTAGGCCGCCGACAGGTCGGCGACGCGGGCGCCGAGCTTCGCGACGTCGCGCGAGGTAGGCCACCCGCGCGCGCGCGCCACGGCGTCGAGGCTCTCCTGCCAGTCGTCCTCCAGGGGACGCACGAGGTTCCGTCCGAGCATCGGGCGCTAGAATGGCGTCCGTGAGGCGGACCCCGCAAGCGCGGTTGACCGGCGCCGCGTGCGCGGTGGGCGCCGTCGTCGTCGACCCCGAAGGCCGGGTGCTGCTCGTGAAGCGAGCGCGCCCCCCGGGCGTGGGCACCTGGTCGCTGCCCGGCGGACACGTCGCCGACGGCGAGCTGCTGCACGACGCCGTCCTGCGCGAGACGCTCGAGGAGGCGGGCCTCCGCGCGCGCGTCGTGTGCGAGCTCGGCGTCGTGCGCGTCGCCCGCGAGGGGTTCGCGTACGACATCCACGAGCACCTTCTCGTCCCGCTCACGCCGCCCGCCGAGGCGCGCGCCGGAGACGACGCCGCCGCGGTGCGCTGGGCGAGCGCCGACGAGCTGGCCGCGCTGGGCGTGCGCGACGAGGCCGCGCAGGTGGCGGCGCGAGGCCTCGCGGAG
>JAJYCT010000134.1 GCA_021778125.1 Myxococcales bacterium | reverse complement strand
TGCCTCGGCCGCGGCCGCGTCGGCGGCGCCCTTCGCGCGCAGCTCGGCGAGCTGCTTGTCGCGCCCCTCGACCTCGACGCGCGACTTCTCGAGGCGCGCCTTGAGGTCCTCGGCGTTTCGCTTGGCGAGATCCTTGTCGGCGCCGAGGGCCTCGTTCTTCTCGCGCAGCTCGGCGAGCTGACGCTCCGTGCCGAGCAGGCGCTCGTCGAGATCGGACTTGGCCCGATCGAGCGTCAGTGAGCGCTCCTGCGAGTCGACGATCTCGCGGTCCTTCTTGGACATCTGCTCGCGCAGGGCGAGGATTTCCTTGTCCTTCTTGTTGAGCGCCTCGCGCAGATCGAGGAACTCCCGGCTGGAGATGCCGCCCGTCTTGGGCCCCGACGCGATCTTGGTCTTGAGCTCCTCGACCTCGCGGCGCAGGTGCTCGGCCTCTCCGGCCTCGAGCTTGAGCCGGTCGTTCTCGTCGCGCGCGTCGCGGAGCGCGCTCTCCATGTCGGCGGCGCGCGTGCGCACGGCCTCGAGCTCGCCGCGCAGCTTCTCGTGCTCGGCGGCGTCGACCCCCGGCGGACGGACGCTCGGCGGGCGCACGGGTGCCACGCTCGGCGCACGCGCCGGCGCCACACTCCGACGGCGCGCCTCGGCCTCGGGCGTGCCGTTGTGGTGAATGGGGCGAGCCTCCGGCACGGCGCCCGGGCCCTCCTCGGTGAGGCGCCCGAACGCCGCGTCGGCGAACGCGTCGACGTCGTCGTCCACCGGCGGAGGCTCGGCGGGGGCGGGGCGCACCGAGCGCGCCACGGGTCCGCCGAGGCCGGGCGGGCGCGTGGCGATCTGCGTGCCGTCGTCGTCGTCGCCGATCTCGATCTCGTCGTCGATGACGATCGACTCGCTGTCGAGCGGGGCGGCGCCGAGGCTCACGAACGCCTGGATGTGCTCGAGCAGCTCGCCGAACGCGATCGGCTTGTGGACGTAGTCCTCGGCGCGCGTGCGCAGCTTCTTGTGCTGCTCGAACGTCTCGTCGCTCGACTCGCTCGACATGATGATGAGCGGGACGTCCTTCAGGCTCCCGTCCTTCTTGAGCTTGTTGCAGACGGAGAACCCGTTCATCCGCGGCAGCTCGATGGAGAGCAGGATGAGGTCGGGCTTGTCCGTCGCCGCCTGCTGCAGACCCACGTTCCCGTCATCGACGACGACGGTGGAGCACCCGAGCTTTCCGAGCTCGTTCCGGAGCTCCCCGGCGAAGGCCGGATCGCTCTCGAACACGAGGACCTTGATCGACATGAGGCCTGCGAAGATACCACGCCTACCGCGGCGGCTGGTGGCCCGTGCGCTGCGCCTTCTCGGCGTGCCCGCTGGTGCCGAGCCGGCGAAGGAGCTCGGCCAGGACGCGGCGCACGGCGATGCCCCGCCAGCGCAGCCCGACCAGCAGGTGGTAGACGACGTCGGCGGCCTCGGAGACGACGCGCTCGTCGGTCTCGCCGGCAAGCGCCGCCGCCACCTCGGCCGCTTCCTCGCGGATCTTGGCGCCCATGGCGGGGGCGCCTCCCTCGTAGAGGCTCCTCGTGTAGCTGACCTTGCCCGTCGACGCCTTGCGCGCCTCGAGCATCGCCTCGAGCTCGGCGAGCAGCGTCTGGGGCGGCAGGAGCGGCGGCTCCTCCCCGACCAGCGTCCGGAAAAAGCAGCTCGGCGCCCCCGAGTGGCAGCTCGGCCCCCCGGGTTCGCCCGAGTACACGAGGCAGTCGGCGTCGCAGTCTACCAGGACGCGCTCGACCCGGATGCGGTTCCCGCTCGTCTCGCCCTTCTCCCAGAGCGCCCCGCGGGACCGGCTGAAGAACGTGGCCTGCCCGGTCTCGAGCGTCCGCCCCACGGCCTCGGCGTTCGCGTAGGCGACCATGCGGATCTCGCCCGTCAGGCGGTCCTGCACGACCACCGGAACGAGCCCCCGCTCGTCGTACTTCACGGTGACGGTCATCGCGGCGGAGGGTACCACCCGGAGCCCCGGACGCGACGCGTCCACCCCCGGCTCCGTCGCGTCGACCCCCGGACGCGACGTGCTAGATCGCTCTCCCCTCGTGCACCGCCGCCCGGAGCTCGCCTTCGCCTCGCCCCGCAAGCTCCCTCGCGCACGCGAGCTGCGCGGGCGCGTCGTCGTGCTCGACGTGGCGTTCGCGTCGGAGGCGGCGAGCGGGGGCTTCGAGAAGATCACGCTGCCGCTCATCGAGCAGCTCGGCCCTCGCCTGGTCGGCTGGGTCGATCACCACGACCACGTGATGCACCAGCGCTACCGGGGCGACCCGCGCTTCGTGCTGTCGACGAAGGCCGAGCACGGCGCCTGCCCCGAAATGGTCACGCCGGAGCTCTGCGCGCGCATCGGGCCCGTCGACACGATCGTCTGCCACACCGACTTCGACGGCCTGTGCAGCGCGGCCAAGTGGATGCGCGGCGGCACCGAGCCCTACCCCGGCGCCGACGACGACGCGCGCGCGATCGACACGCGCACCGCGCAGCCCGGGGCCATCGGCCGGCGCTTCGATCGCGCCCTGCGCGCTCGCCCCCGAGACGCGGCGCTCTTCGGTCTCGTGGCGCGTCACCTCGCAGGAGGGCTCGAGGACGCGTCGCTCTGGGCACGCGTCGACGAGGCGGCCGCCGAGCTCGCGCCCCTCGAGGAACAGACGCGCCGCATCGCCACCGGCTACGCCGTGATCGAGCTCGCGACGGTCGCCGGCCTGCCGGCGCACTCGCTGGCCTTCGTCGACGCGTCGCCGCACCACGGCACGTACGACAAGACGCAGCTCTTGCTCGCGGGCCAGGAGCGGGCGCCGATCGCCGTGGTCGTCGACGGCGACAATGTCACGTTCGCCGCGGGCTTCGACAGCGGCGTCTCCTTCCTCGAGCACCTCGGCCTCTCGGGCGGCATGCCCACGCTCGTCTCGATCCCCCGCAAGCGCGTCCACGACGCCCTCGGTCGGCTGGGGGTGAGGGACGCGGATGTTCAGCGCCTGGTGGGCGAGGACAACCTGTGAGAAGCCTCTGGGCAGGGCGTGGATGACACGACCGTTACGGACGTTCACCATTTCTGTTCTGCAATCCACCTCAAGCCCTCGAATCGCCTCGCCTTCGTGTTGACCCCTCCCTTCCGCGCGTGGTAGTGCCGTTTCAACTTTGCAAGGCGCTCCTCACGCGCGCGCGAGGGAGGGCAGGGGGTCGTGACCATGGCCGCGAAAGCGTGGGGTACGCAGCAGAAGTCGGTCGACGAGGTCTTCTTCCAGAACGAGGCGGTGTCGCTCTGCCTCCTGGTCAACCGCCGCGCGCGCACGATGCGCGTCATCGACTTCCGCGCCGGTCCGACGAACGCCAAGCGGCTCTTCGTCCTGTCGCTCGCGCAGCGCGAGGGGGTGACCAAGGCCTACACGCTGGTCGAGCGCGACGAGGTGGCCACGTGGGCCAAGCTCGGGTTCGCGAAGGAGGGCAGCATCCCAGGCTTCTACAAGCGCAGCGACGCCTTCCTGCTCGGCTGCACGGTCCCGCCGCCGGGGCGCGCCAAGGCGCTCGAGCGCGAGCTTCAGGTCCACGACGACGAGGTCGACGTGCCGCTGCAGAGCGAGGTCCGCCTGGCGGTCGCCGAGCCCGTGACCCCCGCGATGACCGCGGCGCAGGAGCGCATGGAGCGCACGATCGTGGCGGCGAAGAAGGCCGCGAAGGACCTCTCGGAGAAGGCGATCCCGCCGTCCCGCGTGGCCCCCGTCGGCGAGCCGGAGGCCCGCAAGGCC
This sequence comes from Myxococcales bacterium, assembly GCA_021778125.1. Taxonomy (GTDB): domain Bacteria; phylum Myxococcota_A; class Polyangia; order Polyangiales; family Polyangiaceae; genus Palsa-1150. Next base: position 9,830 of record JAJYCT010000134.1, on the reverse strand, counting down.
GCCGCCGCGGCGCAGAAGAGCGGGCGCGCGCTGACGGGCTTCGAGGCCTTCGGGCGTGACGCCGAGCGGCGCTACTTCCTCGCAACGGCACGCGGGGGCTTCGAGCTCTACGCCTCGACCGAGTCGCAGGCATGCTTCGGCAACGCGTACCTCGAGCTCTTGCAGAGCCCGCGCACCGAGGCCGAGAAGCTCGCCACCGCCGGCGCGCTGCGCGCGTTCTGCGATCGGCTGATGGCCGAGGAGACCGTCAGCGTCTTCTCGCTCGCGCCGAGCGACGACGTGGCGCTCGCGACGGCCTTCCTGCACTGCGGGTTCCGGCGCACCGGCCTGCTCGGCGACCACCTCGTCGTCGGGGGGCAGCGCAAGGACGCCATCCTCTGGGCGCGCAAGCTCGCGAACCCCGGCGACGAGTAGAGCTCGCGCGGGGCGCACCGGAGCCGAGGGGAGACCACGGGCGAGGCTGCTATCCTCCGTACGCCTCGAATGCCTCCTTCCCACGATCGATCCAAGGCTGCCCCCACGACCGGACGCATCACGTCCGAGCTCGAGATCGACGACTCGCGCGTCCTGCTATCCGTGGTGGGCACGCGCAACGAGAAGCTCAAGGTGCTCGAGCGCGAGGCGGGCGTTTCGGCGGGGCTGCGCGGGAACACGATCCTGCTCGAGGGCGAGCCCGAGGCCGTCGTGCTCGCCGAGCGGTTCCTTGCCGAGTGCGCGACGCTCGCCGGCGAGGGCGTCGAGGTGGGCGCGCCCGACGTGGCGCGAGCCGTGCACACGCTGCGGGAGCAGCCGGGCGTCGTGCTGCGCGATCTGTTCGACGCCGAGGTGCACCTGGGCGCCGGCAAGCGGACCGTGGGCCCGCGCGGGCTCGCGCAGAAGCGCTACGTCGACGCCGTCCGCACCCACGATCTGACCTTCGGCATCGGCCCGGCGGGCACGGGCAAGACGTACCTGGCCATGGCGTGCGCGGTGAGCGCGCTGCTCGCGCGGCGCGTGCGGCGCATCGTGCTCACGCGCCCGGCGGTGGAGGCCGGCGAGAAGCTCGGGTTTCTGCCCGGCGACCTCTCCGAGAAGGTAGACCCGTACCTGCGCCCCCTCTACGACGCGCTCGACGACATGCTCGACATCGACAAGGCGCACGGGCTCCTCGCCCGCGGGCACATCGAGGTCGCGCCGCTGGCCTTCATGCGCGGCCGCACGCTCAACGATTCGTTCGTCATCCTCGACGAGGCGCAGAACACGACGAGCGAGCAGATGCGCATGTTCCTCACGCGCCTCGGTCACCACTCCAAGGCCGTCGTGACCGGCGACGTGACGCAGGTGGACCTGCCCGAAGGGCGCACGAGCGGCCTGGCCGAGGCGCGCGACCTGCTCGACGGCGTCGAGGGCATCGCGTTCTGCCAGTTCACCGAGGTCGACGTCGTGCGTCACCCGCTCGTGCAGAAGATCATCGTCCGCTACGAGGCGCGCGACGCCGAGAGGCGCTCGTGACGGGTGCGCGCGGGGCGCTGGAGCGAGCCTTCGACACCCTCGAGGGCGACGCGCGCCTCGCGACCGACACGGTCACGCGCCCGCACGCGCTGCTGGTCACGGTGTGGCGGACGATCGTCTCGGCGGACGGACGGCCGCGCGATCGCGTGTGCGTCGTGCTGGCCCCGGCGGCGCTCTGGGACCGCGCGCGCGACCTGCTCGCGCCGCTCGCCGACCGCTTCGCCGACGGGCACGCGCTGCTCGTGCTCGTGGGGCGCCCCCGCGATCCCTCGCTGGGGGACGCGACCGGCCGAGGGCTCGCCAGCGTCGTGGGCGAGGACGCGAGCGCCGACGAGCTGCACCTGGCCGTCCAGCGCGCCTTCGAGTTGCTCGACGCCAAGGCGCGCGCCGAGTCGCGCGGCAAGTGGGTGAGGCGCTACCGCTACGAGCTGGGGGAGCTCATCCACATCGCGCGCGCGATGACCACCGTGCGCGACGTGGACAAGCTACTGGGCGTCATCCTCGAGAAGAGCCGCTTCGTCACGGGCGCCGACGCCGGCAGCGTCTACATCGTCGAGTCGGCTCCGGGCGGCGACAGGCGCACGCTGCGCTTCAAGCTCACGCAGAACGACAGCGCGACGTTCGACTCGCGCGAGTTCACGATGCCGCTGTCGGATCGGTCGATCGCCGGGGCGGCGGCCGTGCAGCGCGCGCCCAGGAACATCCCCGACGTGTACGACCTGCCGGCGGGGTCGACGTTCCGCTTCGACCCGAGCTTCGACCTGCGCACGGGGTACCTCACGCGCTCGATGCTGGTGGTCCCGCTCATCAGCCAGCGCGACGAGGTCATCGGCGTCATCCAGCTCATCAACAAGAAGCGCGACCCCGCGGCCAAGCTCTGCACGCGGGCCGACGTCGACGCCCAGGTCGTGCCCTTCGACGAGCGCAGCGAGGAGCTGCTCGGCATGGTCGCCGCGCAGGCCGGCGTCTCGCTCGAGACGGCGATCCTGTACGAGGAGATCCGCCGCCTCTTCGAGGGCTTCGTCAAGGCGAGCGTCGAGGCGATCGAGTCGCGGGACCCGACGACGAGCGGGCACTCGCGCCGCGTCGCCGACCTCACCGTGGGCCTCGCGAAGATCGTGGACGGCGAGTCGTCGGGCCCGTACGCCCGCGCGACGTTCACGGCCGAGGACCTGCGGGAGCTGGAGTACGCGAGCCTGCTGCACGACTTCGGCAAGATCGGCGTGCGCGAGAAGGTCCTGATCAAGGCCAAGAAGCTCTACGACGAGCGCCTGGAGCTGGTGCGCCTGCGGTTCGACTACGTCGCGCGATCCATCGAGGCCGACGTGCTGGGGCGCAAGGTGCGGGCGCTCGAGAGCGGCGCGAGCCGCGAGCAACTCGCGGCGCTCGACGCCGAGCTGGTCGAGCGGCGAAGCGCGCTCGAGGCGTCGTGGGCGGCGGTGTGCAGCGCCAACGAGCCGACGGTGCTCTCGCAGGGCGACTTCGCGCGCATCGAGGAGATCGCCCGGGAGACGTACGCCGACCTGCGCGGCGACGTGCGGGCGCTGCTCGACGACGAGGAGGTCACCTGCCTCAAGGTGACGCGCGGCTCGCTCACGCCGCAGGAGTTCGACGAGATCCGGTCGCACGTCTCGCACACGTTCCGGTTCCTTTCGCGCATCCCCTGGGGCAAGTCGCTCCGGCGGGTCCCGCTCATCGCTGGCGCCCACCACGAGCGCCTCAACGGCACGGGCTACCCGAACCGGCTGAAGGCCGAGGAGATCCCCGTGCAGTCGAAGATGATGAGCATCGCCGACATCTACGACGCGCTGACCGCGAGCGACCGCCCGTACAAGAAGGCCGTCCCGCTGGAGCGCGCGATCGACATCCTCGACTACAGCGTCAAGGACGGCCACCTCGACGCCGAGCTGGTTCGCATCTTCAAGGACGCCCGCGTCTGGGAGCGCGTGCCATCGGCCTGACGTTCGCCCCCTGGGGCACGCTCGAACGCCCACCCCAGCCGTAGCGGGAGTGTGTTAGAGCCGGGCGCGGCCCTTCCGGGCCTTTCCGCCGGAGAGAACCTCCATGGCTCGACGCCTTCGCTCGTCATGCTTCCTCGGAACCGCCGCCGGACTGGCCCTGCTCGTCGGCGCCGAGCGCGCCGCGCACGCGCAGCCTGCCGCTCCCGCACCGCCCGCGCACGGCCCCGCTGCGCCCCCGGCGGCGTCTCCGCCGCCACCCGATCTGCCACCGCCGCCTCCGCCCCCGTGGACAGCCAACCCGAACGAGGCCCCTCCCGCACCGCCTGCGCCTCCTCCGGCGCCGGCGCCCGTGGGTGCGGCCGCGATGAGCGCTGGCGCTCCGGCGACCTCCGGGCTCGACAGCGATCAGGAGCGTCGCCTCGGAGAGATCGAGCTGCGCCTCAAGCAGATCGAGGAGCGCCACCGCCGCTCGCACGAGGAGCAGGACGAGCAGCTTGGATGGATGCGGCACGTGAGGTTCAGCGGGTACCTCCAGCCGCAGGGTCTCTGGCAGTGGAACAACGACCAGGCCTCGCCCAACCTCCAGAACGGCAGCCTGCCCGCCGGCATCGGCTCGAACGACACGATCGCCAAGCAGAACACCGCGTACGGGCCCGGGGCTCCCGGCCTCACGACCAACGGCGACTTCTTCCGCCTGCGGCGCTCGCGCCTCAAGGTCGAGCTCGAGCCGAACGAGTACTCGCGCCTGGTGATGCAGATCGATCCGATGGCGGCCGGCGGGCCCACCGCCGACAACGCAACCGGCACCATCGCGCGCAACGTCGAGGCGCAGGGCATCGCGCGCTGGGGCGGCGGCGTCGAGACGACCTTTGGCGCCGGCATCTTCAAGATCCCCTATGGCTGGGAGGTCCAGCAGAGCGACGCGGATCGTCCGTTCATCGAGCACTCGTGGTGGGAGCAGAACGTCATGCCGGGCGAGTTCGACACCGGCGCCAAGGCCTACACGACGGCGCTCGACCACCGCCTCGTCGTCCAGGTGGCCGTCATCAACGGCGCCACGGAGGGCGAGAGGACGTTCACGGCGCTGCCCGACCTGAACCGGGGCAAGGACGTCGTCGGCCGCGCCGCATACGATTTCGGCCCCGTCGAGGTGGGATCGAGCGGGTACTACGGCCAGGGCCAGGAGGTCAGCCTCGGCACCATGGCCTTCAAGCAGTACCCGCGCTGGGCGTGGAACGCGGAGGCGTCGCTGCGCCACCGGTTCTTCGAGATCGGCAAGACGCACCTGCTGGCCGAGTTCAACCTCGGCCAGAACATGGACCGGGGCGTCAACTACGCGGGCGCGCTCCCGGGCTTGCCCTCGGCGTCGGCCATCCCCGGCGGCGACGTCGTGAGCCGCAACGAGGTCGGCGGCTTCGTGCGCCTCGAGCAGGACGTGACGCGCTGGACGACGCTGGCGCTCCGGTACGACTACTACTCGCCGGACTACAGCATCTCGCTCGGCAACGGCCGGCACACGTACGCGGCCGTGGGCGTCGTGAACTTCACCCGGCAGCTGAAGCTGATGGTGGAGTACAACCACTTCGTCGACAACGTGCGCTTCGCAGCGTCGGACCCGTCGCCAAACCGGCAGGGCGACCTGCTCTCGACCGTGTTCCAGGTCCGCTATCCCTGAGGAGCGCGAAGGTCGTCGTGCTACCCGCACGACGAACGAAGCTGCGCCGCCCGGACGACGTCGCGGATGCGATCGAGCGACCGCACGCCGTCGAGGGCCACGCCGGGCGCCGTCAGGATCTCGTGGACGACGCGCCCGAGGTCGTCGCCGCCCTGCGGCACGGCGGCCTCGAGGCGCGCGAGCGCGTCGCGCGAGACCAGGAGATCGCCTCCGATGCGGAAGACGCCGCGCCGGTCGGGCCCCGCGCCGATCGTGCCGATGGCCTCCTCGCACGTTGCGCTCCAGGGCGGCTCGGCGTGCAGGTCGTCGGGGCGCTCGACGGAGGCGTCGGCCGCCTCCCGCGGCTCGGCGTCCACGTCGCGCGCGTACGCCTCGGCGATCGCGTCCGACAGGCGCGCCGGGTCGAGGTCGTCGAGGGCGGCCGGCTCCTTGCCGAGAAAGGTCGGTCGATCGCGCACGAACACCGGGGCGCGCATGCCCACGAGCGCCTCGAACGTCGCCCGTCCCGAGGTCGCGTCGTGCGCGAAGGTCACGGAGGCCACCGGACGACCGCCCACGCTGACCCAGTCGCGCCCGAAGTAGTGCGCGGGGGGCCCCTGCCGCGTCAGGGCGCGCAGGAGCGGCCGCACGTACCGGTTGACGAGGCGCTGCGCGTCGCACGCGACGAGCGCGCCGGGAGACGCGAGCGCGAGGAGCACGTGCACCGTCCCCGGCACGATGCGCGCCTCGGCTCCGCCCGAACCGCGGGCGAGCAGGGGCCCGAGGTGGTGTGGCATCCCCGCGCCGCGCTGGAACGCGCCGAGCAGGAGCGCCTCGTCGCGCGCGGTGGCGACCCAGAGCTCGGCGGGGCACCGCAGCGGCCGGTCGAGCGCGGCGCGAGACTGCGCTGCGAGCTCCCACGCTCCTACCTCGTTCGCGCGGACGATGCCGAGACGCAGGGCCACGGTGCGGCTATAGGATCTACGCCCCATGGCCGTCCACCGAGAGGAAGGCACCTTCGTCGTCCGTATCGAGCTCTCGGCCGAGTTCGGCGAGGACTATGAGGGCGACGACGACGGAAACGCGTGGCTCGAGGCCTGGCGCGCACGGGTGCAGCCGCGCATCCTGCGCGCGGTGTTCGGGGAGCTCCGCGCCGAACCGGGCTACCGCGCGATCCCCGTCTCGCGCGGACGCAACCCGGAAGAGGAGGTGGAGATCTCCGTGCGCTTCGAGCGCGCCCCGGTCGGGGGGAGGAGCTGACGCACGCGGACGATCGGGCTCGGCGGGGCCCGGGCGCCGGAGTGCAGATCCGCATCCGGTGATACCTTGACCGCATGCGCTCCCTGCCCGCGCCACGCGTGTTCCCGCTTGCCCTCGCGGCCGCCGCGGTGGCCGTCCCCTCCCTGGCCCACGCCGACCAGCCGTACGTCGACGCCCCCCTGACGCTCGAGACGCTTCACTTCTCGGCCGACGCGGGGCTCGGCTTCGGGACGTACCAGGACGCGGCGTCGAACACGCACGTCGGCTGGGGCAGCAACTTCGAAGCGGCCATCGGCATCCCCTTCCTCGGCGAGTTTGGTGCGCGCGTCGCGCAGCGCTTCGGCAGCGACGGCGTCCTGGTGGGGACGAACGCCCCCGGCCCCGTGGGGGCCGACCACTTCGCGCGCCTGTTCGACCCCATCACGGGGGAGCCGGGGAGTGCGGACTTCGCCAACCCGGAGTTTCACCTGCGCGGCACGCTCATTCCCCTGGACGTCTTCGAGCTCGGGCTCGAGACGCGCCTGACCGTCCCCACCTCGGAGGGCTCGTACCTCGCTTTCACCCCCGGCGTCCCGATCCGGATCCACGTGCCGGGTTTCCTGCGCATCGACACGGGCCTCTGGCTCCCGGTGTTCTTCGCCCCCAACCAGGCCATGTACATCCTGGAGGTCCCCGCGCAGGCGTACTTCGAGGTTGGCAACGCGTTCTTCGGGCCCCAGAGCGGCATCCGCATCGTCAACATCGGCTCCTCGCCGAGCTCCACCGACATCCCCCTCGGCGTGGGCGGCGGCTACACGTTCGGCGGCATCCTCGACGTCAAGGCCCAGCTTCGCACCGAGCGCGTCAACTCCGGAGGCTGGGCGACCCAGGCCTTCGGCGGCGGAATCGGCGTGGGCCTGCGGCTCCCCTGAGAGGAACCCCCGGATGTCAGCGCGCCCGCGCGCCGGCCGACGTGTTTGGCCTTCGCGTATTTACGCCGATCCGCCAGGACGCTAGAACGGCTATCCTAGCCAGCGCTAGAGAGCGCTCCCCTTACGAGGCGACGAATGGTCAACCCGCAGATGGTGATGTACGAGGAGGAGTTCAATCAGATCCAGACGGTCGTCGACCGCCTGGTTCGCGATGCGAACGCCAAGGTCGTCTTCATCGTCGACAAGAACGGGCAGCTCATCGCTGCGGCCGGGGACATCGACAATGTCGACACCACGAGCCTCGCCTCGCTCACCGCCGGCAACATCGCCGCGACGGGCGGCATGGCCAAGCTCCTCAAGGAGCAGGAGTTCGCCACCCAGTTTCACGAGGGCGAGAAGGCGAACATCCACATCCAGCTCGTCGGCAACCGCGTCATCCTGGTCGTGATCTTCGACTCGAAATCCAGTCTGGGGCTGGTCCGGCTGCGAGTAAAGAAGGCGAGCGAGGAGCTCAACCACATCTTCGAGTCCCTGCTGAAGAAGGTGCAGGAGCCAGGGGCGGACTCGCCGTTCGCCGAGATCACGGACGAGGACATCGACAACCTCTTCAACGACTGAGGCCGGCTGCCGATGAGCTTCATCAACTACATGGCTCGCGAGATCAACTGCAAGCTCGTGTACTATGGGCCTGGTCTCTGCGGGAAGACGACGAACCTCCAGTACATCTACGAGCGCACGAATCCCGAGCACAAAGGGAAGATGATCTCCCTGGCGACGGAGACCGAGCGCACGCTCTTCTTCGACTTCCTGCCGCTGGCGCTCGGCGAGATCCGCGGCTTCAAGACCCGGTTTCACCTCTACACGGTGCCCGGCCAGGTCTTCTACGACGCCTCGCGCAAGCTGATCTTGAAGGGCGTCGACGGCGTCATCTTCGTGGCCGACTCGCAGATCGAGCGCATGGAGGCCAACGAGGAGTCGATGGAGAACCTGCGGACCAACCTGGCCGAGCAGGGCTACTCGCTCGAGAAGCTGCCGTTCGTCGTCCAGTACAACAAGCGCGACCTGCCCAACGTCGCGGGCATGGACGAGCTGCGCCAGATGCTCAACAAGGCCAACGTCCCCGACTTCGAGGCCGTCGCCCGCACGGGCGTGGGCGTGTTCGACACGCTGAAGATGGCAGCGAAGCTCGTGCTGACGGAGCTGAAGAAGGGCGGCGCCTGAGTCGTCGCGGGGCGCTCAGGCGTCCTCGAGGAACGTGACGACGCCGGTCGACAGATCGTAGACCGCCGCGACGACGGCGACGCGCCCGCGCTCCACGAGAGCGCGGAGGATGTCGCTCGAGCGGCGCAGCTCCGCGGCGGACGCGATCGCGTTGGCGCGCACCGCCGCCAGGAGGCGCGCCTCGTGGTCGCCCGGACCCTCGAAGAGGTGGCGCACGTGCGGCTCGATGCGCCGCGTGATCGACTGCAGGTTGGGGGACTCGGGCGCGCCGTGCTCGAGCGCGTGAACCGTGGCCCCCACCGCGCCGCAGAGCGTGTGCCCCATCACGACGACCAGACGGGTGCCGAACTGGCTCGCCGCGAACTCGATGGACCCGACGAGCGACGGGGCGACGATGTTGCCCGCCACGCGGATCACGAACAGATCGCCGAGGCCCTGGTCGAAGACGAACTCGGCCGGTGCCCGTGAATCGGCGCAGCCCAGGACGACCGCGAAGGGCGACTGACCCTGCGCGAGCCCGGCGTGCCAGAGGGACGGCGCCTGGGGCTGACCGGTCGAGAACCTCCGGTTGCCCTCGCGCAGGCGCGCGATCGCGGCGGACGGAGGCAGCGAGTCGGCGGCGAAGGTCCGCGGCACGACGGGGCTTTCAGCACGGATGGGGCCTGGGCGCCAGCCGCCAGTGCACGAGCGGCGCCTACGCGCAGACGGTGCTGCCGCGCGGGCGCGCCTTGATTCGGACCAGCGTGCGCGCGATCACCTCGAGCACCTGCTCCTGACCGATCGCCCGGAGGAAGCGCCCGTATTCCGCCAGGCGCTCGCGCATCGCGTCGTCGAGCACCACCTGACCGGCCTCGACGCGGATGTCGTTCAGGTCGTCGTCGGCCAGATCGAAGTTGATGAAGCCGCGGCACGCGGGCGCCCCGCAGCGACAGGGATCGCGCGTCGGCTCGTTGTGACTGACCCACCCGTAGAAGATGGTCACCTCCTCGCCCGGCGCGATGGGCCGCGTGCACTGGATGCGGCCGGCGCCGCTCGAGTAGAGGGTCGCGTTCGGGTTGCAGCTGTGGTTGCAGAGCCATCCGCCCGGGACGGCCGTGTCCGGGATGATCACCTCGTCGCCCGAGAGGAGCGTCAGGCGCGTCTCCGCGGCCTCCGCGGCGTCCGGATCGCTGGCCGCCACGCGCCGCTGGTTCGGCGCGTACGGGGTGACGACGTCCCCCGGCGCGAAGTGCCGGCGGGCGAACACCCCACGCCCGGCGATGGGGCTGTCGCGGAACTGCACCGGCGTGAGGCTGAACATCGGCTTGACGCGGCGGCTCTTGCTCATGGCTC
>JAJYCT010000133.1 GCA_021778125.1 Myxococcales bacterium | reverse complement strand
ATCCCGCAGCTCGCCCGAGACGTAGGTCGCGGCGTTCCAGCCGCTGTACGCGAAGAGCACCGGGATGAGCGCCGTGGCGACGCCGCCCGGCCGATCGCCGGGCACGAAGAACGGCGACAGGCCGCTCGGGCGCGCGCGCGCGACGAGCACGCCGAGCGCCAGCAGGCCCGCGAACGCGGCCAGCTTGGTCAACGACAGGACGTTCTGCGTCCACTTGCCGGGCCGCAGGCCGAGCGCGTTGACGACGGTGAGCAGGACGATGGCCGCCGCGCCGGTCGCCTTGGCGGCGAGCGGCCCGGAGAGGCCAAGCATCGGCGCGACCGTGCCGCCGAACCCCGCGGCGAGCGAGGCGATCGAGCCCGGGAACATGATCCAGAAGCTCGTCCACCCGCTGAGGAAGCCCAGCGCCGGGCCGTAGGCCTCGCGCAGGTAGACGTACTCGCCCCCGGAGCGCGGGAAGAGGCCCCCGAGCTCGCCGTTGGAGAGCGCCCCCGCCAGGGCGACTGCCCCGCCGAGCAGCCACGTGGCGAGGAACGCGGCGGGCGACGCGACCAGGCTCGCGACGTCGGCGCTGACGAGGAAGATCCCCGCGCCCACGATGCTGCCGACGACGAGGAGCGAGGCGTCGATGACCCCGAGGCCGGGCGCGCGCGCTCCGTTCATCCGGGCCGCTCATACCAAGGCCCGGGCGCGCGCGGTACTTCGTTGTGCCCGGCTGGACCTCTACCGCGAGCGCCGGCAGCGCGCAGCCAGGCCGACCAGCCCCACGAGACCGACGAGCGCGAAGGACGCGGGGCCCCCGGAGCCGCCCGCGCCCGGGGTTACGGCGCAGCCGCCGCCGTTGCCGCTGGGTGCGTAGGCGGCGTTGCCGCCCGAGCTCGACCCGCCTCCGGAGCTGCTCCCGGTGCCCGTCCCGCCGTCGCCGGTCGCGAGGCCCCCGTCCGTCGTGCCACCGCTCGAGCTCCCGCTGCTGCTGCCGGAGCTGCTGCCGGTCCCGCCGTCGTGGGTGCCGCCGCTGCTGCCGCCGCTGCTACCGCCGCTGCCGCCGCCGCTGCCGCCGCTGCTGCCACCGCTGCTGCCGCCGCTGCTGCCGCCGCTGCTGCTCCCGCTGCTGCTCCCGCTGCTACCTCCGCTGCTGGATCCGGTCAGCTGCGCCAGCGTGCCGTTGAAGGTGTCGAGATCGACCGCCGTCGACGGGATCCCGTTGACCGTCCCGGTGCTGGAATACTGCCAGAAGTCCCACGTCGACCACGCCGACGGGACCGAGGGGCAGGACACGCCCCAGTTGGCGATCCAGAGCTTGTAGGGCGCGAGCGCGCTGAAGTCGGAGAGGAACGACGGGCTCGTGTAGACGATGGCCGTCTTGCCGGTGGCCTGCGTGACCGTCTGCAGCCACGTCGCCGCGTTGGCTGCGATCGTCGCCTGCGTCTGGCCGTTGGTCGTCTCGAGGTCGAGCACGGGCCCGAGGTCCTCGGGCCCGAACGTGCCGACGACGCCGAGGTAGTAGTTGGCCTGCGCGACCGGATCGACGTCGGCGTGGAAGAAGTGGTACGCGCCGCGGACGACGCCGGCGGCCTTCATACCGGCCCAGTTGGTGGCGAACGTCGGATCGGTGAAGTTGGTGCTCTCGGTCGCCTTGGCGATGCCGAAGTCGATGCCGGCGCCCTTCGCCGTGGTCCACGTGATCGCCCCGTCGTAGTGCGAGACGTCGACGCCCTGGACCGTCGTCTGGCCGCACACCGTCGCCGCCTGCTCGGTGGTCGCGGTCCCCTCCCCCGGCTCCCCGGGCGAGGCCGCACAGCCCACGAGCGCGAGGGGAGCGAGACCGGTGAGGCATCGGAGCACCAGGGAAAGCTTCATGCGGCCGACGAGCAGCAACGGCCGTGCCGCCGGCGGCGCGCCCGCCGCAGAGGAATCGTCCAGCGTCAGCATCGCGCCGGGTCGCGAGCGGGCGGCTCGCGACGGCGCCCTCGCGACTCGCGCGAGGCCGGTCGCGACGGGATCGCGGTGCGTCGCGAGGTCGCGGCCCCTCGCGACGCGCGGTATGCTCCGCGGCATGTACGCGCTCGTCGACGCCTCCCACTCGCCCCCCCGGGTGACGGTCCCGCGGGAGTACAACGCGGCGGTCGATTTCGTCGATCGCCACGTCGCCGAGGGGCGCGGCGGCAAGGTCGCGTTCCTCGACGACCACGGCTCGATCACGTATCGCGAGCTCACCGAGCGCGTCGCCCGGGCCGGCCACGCCCTGCGCGCGCTGGGCGCCGGCCTCGAGCAGCGCGTCGCGCTCTGCCTGCGCGACACGATCGACTTCCCCGCCGTGTTCTGGGGCGCCCTCAAGGTCGGCGCCGTGCCCGTGCCGCTCAACACGCTGCTCACGACGGCCGACTACACGTTCCTGCTGCGCGACAGCCGCGCGGTCGTCGTCGTCGTCAGCGACGAGCTGCTCGCCAAGATCGAGCCGGCGGCCCGGGCGTCGCCGTTCGTGAAGCACGTCGTGCCCGCGAGCCGCCTGGGCGCGCTGCTCGACGCGGCGCCCCGGGAGCTCGAGGCCGCCTCCACGTGCGCCGACGACGTCGCCTTCTGGCTGTACTCGTCCGGCTCGACGGGCACCCCCAAGGGTGCGCTGCACCTGCACTCGCACCTCGTGCAGACCGCCGCCCTCTATGCGCGCGGCGTGCTCGGCATCCGCGAGGACGACGTCGTCTACTCCGCCGCGAAGCTCTTCTTCGCGTACGGCCTGGGCAACGCGATGACCTTCCCGATGCACGTGGGGGCCACGGCGGTGCTCGTCGCCGAGCGCCCGACGCCCGCGGTCGTGATGCGGACGATGCGCGAGCGGCAGCCCACGATTTTCGGCGGCGTGCCGACGCTCTTCGCGTCGATCCTGGCCGATCCGGCCCACGACCGCGCCTCCGGCTCGGCGCGCCTGCGCGTGAGCACGTCGGCCGGCGAGGCGCTCCCGGCGCACGTCGGCACCCGCTGGCGCGAGCGCTTCGGCAGCGACATCCTCGACGGGATCGGGTCGACCGAGCTGCTGCACATCTTCCTCTCGAACCGCCACGGCGACGTGCGCTACGGCACCTCGGGCAAGCCCGTACCCGGCTACGACGTCAAGCTCGTCGACGACTCGGGCGAGCCGACGCCCGACGGCGAGGACGGCGCCCTGTGGGTGCGCGGTCCGTCGGCCTGCGTCGCGTACTGGGCCCAGCGCGACAAGAGCCTCGCCACGTTCCACGGCCCCTGGACGCGCACGGGCGACCGCTACGTGCGCGACGAAGGCGGCTACTACACGTACGCCGGCCGCTCGGACGACATGCTCAAGGTGGGCGGCATCTGGGTGTCGCCGTTCGAGGTCGAGAGCGCGCTCGCCGCGCACGACGCGGTCCTCGAGGCCGCCGTCGTGGGCCACGCCGACGAGGAGGGCCTCGTCAAGCCGCGCGCGTTCGTCGTCCTCGAGGACAAGGCGCGCGCCGGCGACGCGCTCGCCGCCGAGCTCAAGGCGTTCATCAAGGAGCGCCTCGCGCCGTACAAGTACCCGCGCTGGATCGTCTTCACCGACGAGCTGCCCAAGACGGCCACGGGCAAGATCCAGCGCTACAAGCTGCGCGTGGGATGAGGGACCTCGTCGCCGCGGGCAAACGCCTCGAGGCCGTCTGGGTCGGTCCCCCGCCGGGCGGCGCGCCGACGCTCGTCTTCCTGCACGAGGGCCTGGGCTGCGCGCACTGCTGGCGCGACTTCCCCGAGCGCGTCGCGGAGGCCACGGGCCTGGGCGCGCTCGTCTACAGCCGCGCGGGCTACGGCGCGAGCGATCCGGTCGCCGTACCCCGGCCCCTCGCGTACATGCACGACGAGGCGCGCGACTCGCTGCCCGAGGTGCTCGCCGGCGCGGGCGTGCGCGACGCCATCCTGGTCGGACACTCCGACGGCGCGTCGATCGCGCTGCTCTTCGCCGGGAGCGGCCTGCCCGCGGCGGAGCGCCTGCAGGGCCTCGTGCTCCTGGCGCCGCACGTCTTCGTCGAGGATCGGTCGATCGCGCGCATCGAGGAGGCCCGCGAGGCGTTCCTCACGGGCGACCTGCGCGAGCGGCTCGCGCGCCGCCACGGCGACAACGTCGACGTGGCGTTCTGGGGGTGGAACCGCGCGTGGCTCGATCCGGGCTTTCGCGCGTGGAACCTCGAGGAAGTCCTGCCGCACCTCCGCGTGCCGTCGCTCCTCGTGCAGGGCGAGGACGATCCGTATGGGACGCTCGCGCAGCTCGACTCCATCGAGACAAAAAGCGGCGGCCCCGTCTCGCGCCTCGTCCTGCCCGCGTGCGGCCATGCGCCGCACAGGGATCAGCCGGAGGCGACGATCGGGGCCGTCGCGCGTTTCGTGCGTGAGCTTACGGGTTGAAGTCGTCGGGGCGCATCGGGGCCGTCGAGTGACCGCCCGGGGGCGCGGACGCGGCGGGTGCGGCGGCGGCGGCCCTGGGCGCCGGCCTAGCCCTGGGTGCCCTGGGCGCGTGCGCCGGCGCGCGCGTAGCGGCGGCGCTCGACCTGTCCGCGGACGTGCGCTTCGCGGGCGAGGCGGCGGCGGGCGGCGCCACCTTGCTCGCCTGGGCCTCGGCGACGCCCACGGCCGGCGACGAGGCAGGACGCTTGTGCGGGTGCGCCTTGGGCGCGGCCGACGCGACCTTCGGATCGGTCGCCTCGGGGATGGTCGCCGCCGCGACGCGCGTCCAGCCGTTCTTCGCGAAGCCGTCGAGCATCGCGTCGAGCGTGTCCTCCTCGAACGAGAGGTGATCCTTGGTCGCCGAGATGGCCGCGAGCAGCGCGACGGTGTGCACGAGCCAGTCCTTGGTGCGCACGACCGTCTGCGTCGTCAGCTCGCCGACGCCGATCTTGCCGAGATCGCTCGCCGACAGGCCGTCGAGCGTGATCTTCGGCTCGAGGCCGTCGAGCGTCACGTCGGGGTGAAGGCGCTGCATGCTCGGGCGCGTGCCCGTCTGCTCCTCGACGAGGTCGGCCACGATCTCGGGGACCACGGCCTTGACCGAGTCCACCATCGACTGCAGCGCGAGCGGGTAGCGCACGGCCGCGGCGCCGTCGGCGATCGACGCGTCCTCGACGGCCTGACGCAGGTTCACGAGGGCCGGCCCGACCGCGTCGCGCGCATCCGCGGGCGTCTTGCCGGCGGCGTCCTTCGCGGCAGCGACGAACTTCGCCTTCAGCGGGTCGACCTCGTCCTCCTTCTTGGACTTCTGGGCCTCGAGGTCGTCGATCGTCTGGTCGTGCGCCTTTTTGTCGGCGTCGCTCGCGTCCTTCTTGTCGCGCGCCTGCTTCTCGAGGGCGATCTGCGCGTCGAGCCGCGCGATCTCCTGCTCCTTGGCGATGATGGCCGCGTACTGGTCGCCGAGATCGCTCGAGACCATCGACAGCAGGTTCGGCGAGCTGCCGTCGGTGCTCTGGACGTCCTCCAGCGCGCGCAGCCACGCCTCGGCGGCGACCACGCGCGCGTGCGACTGCGCGTAGAACGGGTGCTGCGAGAGCGCCTTCATGTGTCCGGCCGCCTCCTCGGGCTTTGGCCCCACGCTCTTCAGCCAGTCGGAGTCCGGGTTCGCCGGCGTCGCGGTCAGCAGACGGTCGACCTCCCTGGCCGTCCCCTCGGCCGCGTCGGCGCGCCGCACGACGACCGACATCGGGGCCGGATCGCCGATCGCCCAGGCGACCTTGGGGTTCGCCATGGCGCTCAGGGCTCCGCAGCCCGTCATCAAGAACAGCAACCCGACCGTCGCGCACAGCATCGCGGCGCGACCCCGAAACGTCGTCATGTTGGCCTCCGACCCGGCAAGGACCCGGCTGCCCTCACGTACGCGATCGGCGGACGGATCTTCCTCCGTCCGTTTCGGAGGCGCAGAACTCCGCCGGGGCGTCCGGCTTCCTCGCCCGGCGAGCGCCCTCTCTAGCGGCCCTCCGCCGCCTTCTCGAGCATCCCCCCGTACGTCTCCCGCAGGCGCGTCTTGAGGAACTTCCCCGTGGAAGTCCGCGGGATCTGCTCGAGAAACACGTACGCGTCGGGCATCCAGATCTTCGAGACTCGGCTCTCCAGGTGCGCCGCCAGCTCGGCCTCGGTCACCGCCATCCCCTTCTTCACGACGATGGCCGCGATCGGCCGCTCGTCCCACCTGGGGTGGCGCCCCGCGAAGACCGCCGCCTCCAGCACCGCCGGGTGCGCCATCAGCAGGTTCTCGAGCGCCACGCTGCTGATCCACTCCCCGCCGCTCTTGATCACGTCCTTCGACCGATCGGTGATCCGGACGTAGCCCTCCGGGTCGATCGTCACGACATCGCCCGTCTTGAACCATCCGTCCTTCGCCCAGCGGTCCTGGCCCTCGTCGCCCATGTACGAGGCGGCCACCCACGGCCCGCGCACCTCGAGCTCCCCCATCGTCTTGCCGTCCCACGGCAGGATCTTGCCGGTGTCGTCGCAGTGGCGGGTCTCGACGAACGGCACCGGGAAGCCCTGCGACGCGCGCACCTGCAGCGTCTTGCCCTTGTCGCCCGCGCGCTCGATCGACGGCTTGACCCGCGCGATCGTCCCGAGCGGGTTGGTCTCGGTCATCCCCCAGGCGTGCGTCACCGTGAGGCCGTGGCGCTCCTGGAAGCCGTCGATCATCGACGCGGGCGCCGCCGAGCCCCCGATGACCATCTGGCGCAGGCGCGACAGGTCCCACTTCTTCGGGTTCTGGTCCAGCAGCGCGAGGATCCCCAGCCATATCGTCGGCACGCCCGCCGCGCACGTCACGCGCTCGCTTGCCATCAGGTCGAGCAAGCTCTCCGGATCGAGCTTCGGCCCCGGGAAGACGACCCTGGCCCCGGCCGCCGCGCAGGCGTGCGGCAGGCCCCACGCGTTCGCGTGGAACATCGGCACCACGGGCAGCACCGTGTCGTGCATCGACACGCCGATCGAGTCGGCGAGGCAAGCGGCCAGCGCGTGAAGGACGCTCGACCGGTGGCTGTAGACCACGCCCTTGGGGTTGCCGGTGGTCCCGGACGTGTAACAGATCTGCGCGGCCGCGTTCTCGTCGAGCTTGGGCCACTCGAAGTCGTCGCGCTCGGGCGCGAGGAGCGCCTCGTAGTCGGTGCGGCCCTCGGGCGCGGGCCCGCTGTCGGGCATCACGACGACGTGGCGGATCGTGGGCACGCTCGCCGCGAACTGCTCGAAGAGCGGCAGCAGCGACCGGTCGACCAGCACGATCGCGTCCTCGGCGTGGCGCGCGATGTAGCCGATCTCGTTCGGGTGCAGGCGCAGGTTGAGCGTGTGCACGACGGCGCCCATCATCGGCGCGGCGAAGTACGCCTCGAGGTGCCGGTGGTGGTTCCACGCCAGCGTCGCGACGCGCTCGCCCGGCTCGACCCCCAGGCGCGTGAGCGCGTGCGCCAGCTTCGCCGTGCGCCCGTAGACCTGCGCCCACGTGTGGCGGTGCAGCGACCCATCGGGCGCGCGGCTCACCACTTCGGTCTCGGGAAAGAACCGGCGCGCGCGCTCCATGAGGTGCGTCAGCGTCAACGGGAAGTCCATCATCCGCCCGTTCATCATGAGGCGGAGCGTACCGTAGGATGAGCGGGTGCGATGCCCCGCCTGATCGTCGTCGAAGAGGCCTACGCGGACGCCCGCCCGGGCTCGATGCTCGCGCCCCGACTCGTAGTAGATCCGCCCTGGCCGGGCCGGAGGGCCGAGGTGCGCCTGGTGCTGCCGGGGGGCCAGGAGCGCCGCGCCCGCGCCGAGCTGCAGGTGGCGCACAGCCGCGGGCCGCTCGCGCCCTACGCGCTGCTGCGCCTCCTCGACGTGGCGCCCGGCGACGTGCCGCCCGGGACGGAGGTATGGCTCGACGAGGCGCCCCCGGCGTAGGATGCGCGCCTCCAAGCATGCTCCTCCGCGCCCTCCGCCTCGCCCCCGCTCTGCTCCTCGGCCTGATCGTCGTCCCCGCCTGCAGCAAGCCCGGTCAGGACTGCACCGAAACGCCCGGCAGCTGCTACGACAAGGCCTCGCACCTGGTCTGCCTCGACAAGAAGTACGTCCAGGAGACGTGCAAGGGCGCCGGCGCCTGCAACGACGACGGCAAGACGCTCGTCTGCGACAACACCAAGGCCGACGTCGGCGACGGCTGCGAGCACGACGGCGCGCGCGCGTGCAGCGGCGACGGCAAGCACGAGCTGCGGTGCCGCGACCACAAGTTCGCGGTCGAGTGGTCCTGCCGCGGCGCGTGCACGCTCGACGCGAGCAACAACCCCAAGTGCACCCCCACCGGCGAGGCCGGCGACGCGTGCCGGCCCGACTCGATCGTCTGCGACGGCGCGCAGAAGGCGCAGCTCGACTGCGTGGACGGCAAGCTCGCGGTCACCCGGACGTGCCACGGCGCGCGCGGCTGCGAGACGGCCCCGGGCGGCGGCGTGCGCTGCGACCGGACGATCGCGCTCGACGGCGAGGCCTGCAAGCAGGAGGGCATCGGCGCCTGCGACCCCAAGCAGCAGTACGTCCTGGCCTGCCAGAACGGCCGCTTCACCAGGGCCATGGAGTGCCTGGGCGACCTGCACTGCGAGCTGCCCGGCAACTACAGCGTGCGCTGCGACAAGAGCAAGGTCCCCGTCGGCGAGGCGTGCACCGAGGACGGCGCCGCGAGCTGCTCGACCGACGGCGTGCAGGTCAAGTGCGAGCAGAGCAAGTGGGCCGTCGACAAGAAGTGGAAGCCCAAGAAGGGCGAGACGTGCGCGAACCGGTACCGGGTGAGCCTGGAGACGGAGAAGTTCGAGGCGCGGTAGCGCACCCACGGCGCCTCTACTTCGCGAGACGCATCACCCCGCCGCCGAGTCGGTTCAGCCTCGACGCGCGGGAGTCACGGTCGCGGCTCGGCGCCGATGGCGACCAGCTGCCACCCGAGGCGCGTCCGGCTCGTGTTGAGCTTGAAGAGCCACGAGAAGGCGTGCATCGCGACGCGCCCCGCGAGGGGCAGGGTCGTCGCTCCGCCCGCGCCTTCCTCGACGAGCTTCTCGCCGCGCGCCACGACCGCGAGGCGATACAGGTTGAAGAAGGGGAAGCCGGCGCCGCGCAGGTCCGCGACCTCGAGCCCCGCGCCCCGAAGCGTGCTCTCGAGCAGCGCCGGGTCGAAATGCCGGCGGTGCCCGATGTGCCGGTCGAACGCCGACATGGGCCCGGACGGGACGGTGATGATGAGCTTGCAGCCCGGCGCGAAGTAGGGACGCAGGTTGCGCAGCATGGCCGCGGGATCGTCCAGGTGCTCGAGGACCTCGGAGCACACCGCGTGAGTCGCCCAGCCGCGGTAGCGGTCTTCGAGCGTCATGAGCTGCGTGAAATCTTGCTGAAAGAACCGAGCGCCCGGGACGCTCGTGCGCGCCATCTCCACGCCGCTGGCGCTCAGGTCGAGCCCGACGACCTCGGCGTCCGGGCGCGCGTGGAGGAGCTCCCCCGCGAGCGTCCCGAATCCGCTCCCGAGATCCAGCAGGCGCACGGGCGCCCTCGCGCCGGCGAGGTCGAGGAGCTCGAAGATGAGCCTGCGGCGGTAGGCCTGGGCGGGGTTGAGCAGCGCGGTCCCGCGGTACGTCTTCCAGTGACTGTCCCAGTCGTCCGTGGGCCCGGGCGCGACCATTCGTCAGCGCTTGTAGCACGGGGCGAAGTTGGTGGCGCCGGCCGGGGGCGCTCAGGGCTTGCGCCACACGGCGGCGGCCATCCCGTGGAGCAGCAGGGTGAACGTGAACGTCGTGAACCCGGCGATCATGAGCAGGGCGCCGGTCACGGCCGCGTAGTTCGCGGCCGACTCGGCCGGCAGGCGCAGGCCGTGCCGCACGTACGAGACGACGAGCAGGGTCCCCAGCGCGACCCCCGCCGCGAAGACGCCGCCCGAGAGGGCCACCGTTCGCGTGTAGGGGAAGCGGGCCATCCACCGCGCCGCGATATCGCCCGAGTAGTCGAACAGGATCTGCGCCAGGATGCCCAGGTAGGTCGACTGCAGCCCCAGCGTCGACAGCGTCAGGCCAAAGAGCATCCAGTGCAGCGAGAAGACGACCGGCCCCAGCTCCACGGGACCGAGCGTCAGCGGCAAGGTCAGCAAGAGCCCCAGGAGCGTGAGCACGATCCCGGGCCGGTACAGGAAGAACGCGGCGCCGTAGACGAACATCGCGCGCAGGTTGATCCACGCCGCCGCCCAAGGCGAAAACCAGCCCGAGCGCCTGTGATGGCTCAGGCGCCCCTCGCGGTCCTTGAGGAACCGGATGGGCACCTCGGCCGTCCTGAGGCCCATGTGCACGCTCTTGAGCACCATCTCGGACGCGTACTCCCACGACTGCGAGCGCAGCCCCATGCGCAGGAGGGCCTCGCGCGTGATGCCGCGCATGCCGCAGTGGATGTCCGAGAAGTGGCTCGAGAAGATGACGTTGAGGATCCACGTCGTCACCGGCGTGCCCAGGTAGCGGTGAAGCGGCGGCATCGCGCCGGGCTCGATGTACCCGCGGAAGCGCGAGCCCATGACGTACTCGTAGCCCTCGCGGAACTTCGCAGCGAAGGGCTCGAGCTCGCGAAAGTCGTAGGTGCAGTCACAGTCGCCCATGACCACGTACTGGCCGCGGACGAAGGGGAGGCTGTCGATGTACGCCCGCCCCAGGCCTCGCCTGGGGGAGCGGAGCACCCGGGCGCCACGGGCCAGCGCGATCTCCCCCGTCCGGTCGGTCGAGCTGTCGACGATGAGGATCTCGCCCGCGATCTTCGCCCTCGCGAGCCCTTCCTTGCACCAGTCGACGAAGTCGCCGATGGTCAGCTGCTCGTCGAGGGCGGGCACGACGATCGACAGCTCGGGCTGGGCGACGTCGTCCTCGGGGACGCGAAGGAGCAGCTCGGGATCGTGCGCCGCCGGAGTCGCCATCGAGCTCGGGCCCGCAGCCTGCCAGATCCGGCGCGGCGTGGCGAGTCAGTTGCGCTCGATCCGTGGTAGGAGCCCCGGGCCATGACGGCGAGCCACCGAGAGGGCGATCGGGAGAAGTCATTCGGTCAGGACTACCGACCGACGCCCGTCGACCGCTTCGGCCAGTGGCTCTCTGCGCGCCGCATCCGCCACGCCGCGCACGGCTTCGACGGCAAGGCCGTCGGCGACTTCGGCTGCGGCTACAACGCGGACCTCGTCCGGTCCGTCCTGCCGGAGGTCGCCTCCGCGACGCTCGTCGACCTGGCGATCGCCCCCGGGCTGAAGGCGCGTCCGAACGTCACCGCGATCGAGGGCACGCTGCCCGACGCGCTCGAGCAGGTGCCCGCGCAGAGCCTCGACGTCGTCATCTGCAACAACGTGCTCGAGCACCTCTGGGAGCCGCAGCGCGCGCTGCGGCACGTCCGCCGCGCGCTGCGCAAGAGCGGGCTCGCCTTCGTCAACGTCCCCTCCTGGCGCGGCAAGTTCTTCCTCGAGACCGCCGCCTTCCGGCTCCACCTGGCGCCGGCCGAGGAGATGGACGACCACAAGCGCTACTACTCGCCCAACGAGCTCTGGGCGCTGCTCGTCGAGAGCGGGTTCCGGCCGAGGGAGATCGTCGCGTGCCGGTCGCACAAGCTCGGCTTGAACACGTTCGCCGAGTGCAAGGTCCGCTGAGAGCCGCCGCGCGGCTCGTCACACCCTCCGCAGCCCCGTCGCGTTCGCGAGCAGCATCTCGCGCACCGCCGCCGAGCGCTCGCGCGCGACGGGCACGCGGACCCCGTGGCCCGCGTCGGCCACACCGGAGCCGACGAACAGGCGCGTCTCGTGGCCCTCGCGCTCGAGCTCCTTGATGTGCGCGGCGTTGACGAGCCAGTTGCGGTGCACGCGCACGAACGCGCGCCCGAACGACGCCTCGACGGCCGCGAGCGACAGGTCGATGTCGAACGTGCCGTGCAGCGTGTGCACGAACGTGAGCCGGTCGGCCGCCTCGAACGCCCAGATCTCGTCGGGGCGCAGGAATACGAGGCTGCGCTTGCGCCGGGCGACGATGCGCGAGGGCTCGGCGGCGGTGGCGTCCGGAGCGGGACGGCGCGCTTGCAGCCGCCGCAGGCACTGCACGACGCGCTCCTCGTTGAACGGCTTGAGCAGGTAGTCGACGACGCCGAGCTCGAACGCCTCGATGGCGTGCTCCTCGTACGCGGTGGCGAGGACGAACATCGGCGCGCGCTCCGCCTGCGCCAGCGACCGCACGAGCGACAGGCCCGTCTCGGTCCCGCCGTCGAGCTGCACGTCGACGAACGCCGCGTCGACGCCGAGGCCGGAGGCGCCCCCCGCGAGGGCCTGGCGCGCCTCTTCGATGCCACCGACGGCGCCGACGACCTCGCCGAGGCCGGAGCCCTCGATGAGCTCGACGAGGTAGTTTCTCGCCGGCCACTCGTCCTCGACCACCAGCACGCGCAGCGGGAACACGGCGCTAGCCCCTCGGGCCCGGGGGGACCATCTCCAGGATCCAGCGCGTGCCGGCGCCCGACGACTCGTGGCGCAGCGACGCCTGGGGCGCCTCGAGCGCCAGGCGGCGCCGCACCGCGTGCAGGCCGAAGGCCCCGGCACGCACGTCCTCGTCGGGCATGCCCGGGCCGTTGTCCTCGACGACGCACACGAGCGCCGCGCCAGACCCCCGGTGCGCCCGCACCGCGACGCGGCCGTCGCGGTCGCCGCGCCGCAGCGCGCCGTGCTTGACGGCGTTCTCGACGAGCGGCTGCAAGAGGAAGCGCGGCAGGAGCGCCTGTTCGCAGTCGGGCGCGACGTCCCACTCGAACCGGAGGGCGCCGCGGTGACGGGCCTCGAGGATCTGCCCGTAGCGCTGCAGCCACGCCACCTGCCGCTCGAGCGGCTGCACGTCGCTCGTCTCCTGCACCGCGTCGCGCAGCAGATCGCCCAGGCAGACGATGAGGCGGCGCGCCTCGCGCGGCTCCTCGGTGACGAGGCCCGCGATCGCGTTGAGCGTGTTGAGCAGGAAGTGCGGCTCGAGGTGCGCCCGCAGGCGCGCGAGCTCGACGTCGCTGCGGCGCTGCGCGGCCTCGAGGGCGCGCACGCGCGCGCTCTCCACGGCGACCGGGTACACGACGGCGAGCGACCAGAGCCCGAAGTACATCTGGGCGTTGAGTACGCCGAAGAGCATCGTGCGCACGAAGCTGACCCCGTTGGGAAGGTGCAGGCGCAGCGCCGGGACGCGCAGCGCGATGGCGCCGTACGCGAGCCCGAACACGCACCCGAACGCCGTCGCGATGGCCGCGCCGAGGGCCAGGCCCTGCCCGGCCGTGAGCCGCCCGTGGAGAGAGCGCCGGAACGCCGCCGTGAGTGCGACCATCAGAAGCGGCAGCTCGCACGCCATGAAGCCCACCCGAGCCAGGACCCGCGCGCTGTCCCGACCGGCCACGAGGTCGGTGAGGACCTGCAGCGCGATGACCCCGACGACGATGATGACGGCGGGCGCCAGGCGCGGACGGGCCGCGGCGGCAGGCGCGTCGACGCGCGAGGGCGAGGCCTGCGGGGCGGCTGCGCGCGGCGCGGACATCGCGGGGGGTGCGGAGGTCGATGCGGCCAAGGCTCTTTCAGCGTACAACGCGGCGCGCGAAGATGCGGCGCCGCC
>JAJYCT010000132.1 GCA_021778125.1 Myxococcales bacterium | reverse complement strand
GATCTCGCTCGGCCGTGCGTGCCGGAGCGCCCTGCAGACGGCCGAGGTCGCGGCCTCCGAGCTCGCGCTGGTCAGCGCATGCGCGAACGGCCTTCCGGATGACGACCGCGACGAGTCCGAGGCGCTCGCGTCCGTTCTGGGCGACGCCCGGCCTCCGATCCTCGCCGTGAAGGCCAACCTCGGAGAGATGATGGACGCGAGCGGGCTACTCCAGGCCCTCGCCGCCGCCTGCGCCCTGCGCTCCCGGCAGGCGCCGCCGATCGCCGGTCAGGAGGAGCTGCGGGACGGGTCCGTGCACCGTTCCCGCGGGACCACGGCACTGCGCTCGGGCTCCGCGCTCGTCACCGCCATCAACGACTGGGGCACCGCGGCAGCGCTGGTCCTGTCGGTGGCCCCATGAACGCGCAGGCCAGGGTCGCGGTCGTGACGGGAGGCTCGCGGGGGATCGGGAGGGCCATCGTCGAGCGGCTGGCCGCCGCCGGGCTCACCGTGCGCTTCACGTACGTCAGCCGAGAAGACGCCGCGCTCGCGCTCGTGGAGCGGCTCCGCGCGCAGGGCCACCGCGTCGACGCGGCGCGTGTCGACGCACGCGACGCCTCGGCGTCCGGCGCCATGGTCGACGCGGCGATCGAGGAGCACGGGGGGCTCGACCTGCTCGTGAACAACGCCGCCGTCACGTCCGACCGTCTCCTCGCGCTCATGGAGCCCGCCCAGTGGTTGGCCGTGCTCGACACGAGCCTCAACGGCCTCTTCGGAGCGACGAAGCCCGCCGTCCGCCAGATGATGCGGCAGCGTCGCGGACGCATCGTCAACCTCACGTCCGTCTCCGGCCTGGTCGGCATGGCCGGACAGACGAACTACAGCGCCGCCAAGGCCGCGATCATCGGGTTTACTCGCTCTCTCGCGAAGGAGGTGGCCGGCGTCGGCGTCGCCGTCAACGCCGTGGCGCCGGGCTTCGTCGACACCGACATGCTCGCGGGCTTCACCGAGGAGCAACGCCAGGCAGCCGCCGCGCGCGTGCCCATGCGGCGCTTCGGGACGGCCGACGAGATCGCCCAGGTGGTGGCCTGGCTCGGGCTCGAGGCCCCTGCGTATCTCACCGGACAGGTGCTCGTCGTCGACGGCGGCCTGATAGGCTGAGCGCCGTGGCTCGCCCCGCGCGTTCCCATCGTCGCCCCGGCGCACGCCGGCGACGTCGCGACCGCCCTCGCCTCGGACCTGCTCGCCGAGGGCGCCTGGGACTGGGTCCAGTGGGACGGGCTGGACCCCACGTCCTGGTTCTCGGCGGGGCTCCAGCGCACGATGGGCCTGCGCTGGGAGCGCACGGAGACGGGGAACGTCCTGCCCCTTGCGCCGACGTGGGAGGCGTTCCGGTCCGGCCTCAAGCGCAACATCAAGGAGTCGCTCCGGCACGGCCGCAACTCGCTCCGGCGAGACGGGCACGAGGCGCGCCTCGCCGTCTCCGAGACCCCGGAGGACGTCGACCGCGCGCTCGACGTCTTCTTCGCCCTCGATCGCGCGCGCGCCGCGCAGCGCGACGCCGTGAGCCACCCCGACCGCTTCACGAGCCAGGCCTCGCGGCTCTTCCTCCGCGAGCTGTGCAGGCGCCTTTCGCCGCGCGGTGCGGGTCTTCGTGGTCCACGTGGGCGACGCCCAGGTGGCCGCACGCGTCGGCTTCGTTCTACCTCTACTACTCCGGCTTCGAACCGGCCTGGGGCAAGTACGGCGTGATGACCACCACCGTCGCCGAGGCGATCCGCCACGCCATCGAGCGGGGCCTCGCGCGCGTCCACCTGTCCGTGGGCACGGACCTCTCGAAGTCACGGTGGGGCCCCCAGGTGCAGCAATACGCGACAGCGTGCTCCGTGCGACCCCGCTGGTCGTCCCGCGCTGCGCTCCGGCTCTTCGCCTGGAGCCGGGACAACGCGCGCATGGCCGGCGCCCTGGATCGCCTCCTGCCCGCGCGCCGCTTCGAGTGACTGCGCCGCGGCCGAGGATGGGCTACGGTTCGTGCGCCCTGGAGGGTTGCCGATGCCGGTCCGTACGATGGGAGCCGTGGGGGTGCTGGGCGCGCTGGCGCTCGTTGTCTCCGTCGGCGGATGCGGCGCGAAGGGGCCCCCGGGCTCGACGGCCGACCCGGCCCCGGTTCCCACGACGGCGGTCGGCCCCGCGCGCCTCCCCCGCGGCCTGCACCCGCTGGCTCGCCGCGAGCTCGATCAGGGGCCGCTCGATCCCGGCAAGCGGATCGAGCATCTGTCTATGGTCTTCCGGCCCTCGCCCGGGCAAGCGGCCGACCTCGAGGCCCTGCGCGCCGCGCAGCTCGATCCGTCCTCGCCCCAGTATCACCGGTGGCTGACCCCCGAGCAGTATGCCGCGCGCTTCGGGGCCCGGGGCTCGGACATCGATCGCGCCAGCGCGTGGCTCGCGAGCCAGGGGCTCGAGGTCACCGCGATCTCCCGGCTCGGGACGCGCGTCACCTTCTCCGGACGGGTGGCCCAGCTCGAGAGCGCCTTCCAGGCGCCGATGCGCTGGTACAAGGTGGGCGACGAGCTGCACTACGCGATGGCGCTCGCCCCGGCGGTTCCCGCCGACCTCGCGGACGTCGTGCTGGCGATCCACAACACCCACGACTTCTATCCGCGCCCCATGCTCCAGCGCGCGGCCGAGGCCCCCCTCTACGATGCGCCCGGGGTCGGCCTGGGGCTCGGACCGGCCGACTGGGCGGCGATCTACGACGCCACCACGCTCTACACGTCGGGGGTCGGCGGCACCCCGATCGACGGGACGGGCGTGACGATCGCCATCGTCGGCATCTCGCAGATCGCCCCGAGCGACATCGACGCGTTCCGCACGACGTTCGGCCTCCCGCCGAAGAACCTCACGATGACGCTGGTGCCGGACACCGGCGCCGCCTCGCCGACGCAGTCGGGGGCGGGCGTCGAGGCGATGCTCGACATCGAGTGGTCGGGCGGCATCGCGAAGGGGGCGGAGGTCAACTACGTCTTCACCGGCGCCAACGACGGAAACGTCGACGATGCCACGTACTACGCGATCGAGGAGAACCTCGCGCCCATCCTCAGCGAGAGCTGGGGGGGCTGCGAGTACGGGTTCACGCCGGCCGACGCCGACGTGCTCGCCGTCTACGGGTCGGCGGCCAACGTGATGGGGATCACGTACATGGCGTCGTCGGGCGACTCGGGAGCCGCGGGCTGCATCGGCGGCGGTCCCGCCGGGCTGTACGCCGACATCCCTGCGGCCTACCCGGGGGTCACGGCGGTCGGGGGGACCGAGTTCCCCAAGGGCAGCCTCACCTACGACGGCAGCGGGAGCGTCGCCGGCTACGGAACCGCCGAGTACGCGTGGAACGAGAACAACAACCCGAGCACCGGCGTCGGCGCCGGAGGGGGCGGGATCAGCACGGTCTTCGCCCGACCTCCCTACCAGAGCGGCCTGCCCACCTGCGCGATCGTGGGGTCGCTCCCCACCAACGTGACGCCGTCGAGCATGCGGCAGGTCCCGGACGTCGCGGTCAGCGCGGCCGGCCGCATGAACCCCTACTTCGTCGAGTGCACGTTCGCGGGGGGAGACTGTGGAGCCAGCGGGGGCACGCCGCGGATCTTCGGCGTGGGGGGCACGTCGGCCTCGTCCCCCTCGTTCTCGGGCGTCGTCGCCCTCGTCGCGCAAGCCACCGGCGGTCGGCTCGGCAACATCAACCCGCTGCTCTACACGCTCGGGACGACGACGCCCGCGGCGTTCCACGATCTGAGCGAGGGCACCAACGAGGTCCTCTGCACGTACGGCGTGGACCCCGGGTGCCCCTCGAGCGGCAGGTACGGCTACACGGCGGCGACGGGCTACGACTGCACCACGGGGCTCGGGTCGATCGACGCGTACAACCTCGTCGGCGCGTGGGCGAGCCTCGCCCCGACCGCGACCACGGTGGCCGCGGCGCCGGCGTCCACGGTCGAGGGCGGCAGCGTCGTCCTCACGGCCACCGTCGCGGTTCCCACCCCGAACGCGAGCGCGCTGGGCGGCGCGGTGACGTTCTCGTTCGAGTCGTACACGGCCGACGGCGGGCTCGATCTCTCGTGGACCCTGGGCACGGGCGCCGTGACGGGCGGCGCGGTTGCCGGCGGCACGGCGACGCTGCAGGGGGCGATCCCTCCGGGGCTCGTCAATCCGGCGGCCCAGTACGTGGATGTCGTCGCCATGTACGGCGGCGACGGCGCACACCTCGCGTCGACGTCGGGCAAGACCCGGATCACGTTCGGGACCGTCGCCTTCGCGGTGTCCCCCGCCACCGCCACGACGACGCCCGGCGGGCACCTGACCTTCATCACGACCGGAGGGGTGCCGCCGGTCCGGTGGTACACGGGCGCGGACGCGACCTGCGATCAGAACTACAACTGCTCGACCCTCGACGCGGCCACGGGCGCGTTCGTGGGCGGTCCCGTCCCCGGCCAGGTCAGCATCTTCGCCGTCGACAGCCAGGGCGCCGAGGCCCAGGCGACGGCCCTCGTCGCGAGCGGGGTCGACGCCGGGGCCGTCGACGCGGGCGGCGGCGTGAGGGATGCCGGCGCTCCAGACGCCTCGACCGCCGGCGACGCGTCCGGCGGACCGGAGGGCGGCGTCGACGCCGCCGCGGCGCAGGCCGGGACCGACGGCGCCCCGGAGGCGGGCCCGGTCGATGGCGGCGACGCGAAGACCGTGACCGCGTCGGGCTGCGGATGCTCGACGGCCGGCTCCGATGCGAGCCGCCTGGCGCCGCTCTCGGGCCTCGGGCTCGGGCTCGCGGCGCTCGCGCGCCGACGCGAGCGCCGGCGCTAGGACGACTCTTCCTCCGCCGCTACGCAGTTGCCTCCCGCTGCCTTCGCCCGGTACAGGGCCCGGTCCGCGCGCGCCACGGCGACCCGCACCGACGGGTCGGTGCCGCCGGTGACGGGCGCCAGACCCACGCTCAGCGTGAGGAACGGATGGCCCGCGCCGGGAGCGTGCGCGAGCTCGAGCCTCTCGACCGCCGCGCGCGCGCGGTTCATGGCCAGGATCGCCTCGTCGGGCCCCTGCTCCGGGAGGACAACCAGGAACTCCTCGCCGCCGTAGCGGTAGACGCGATCCCCGCTTCGCAGGCCCGACTCGAGCGCCTGCGCGGTGCGCCGCAGCGCTTCGTCGCCGGCGAGGTGCCCGTGGTGGTCGTTGTAGCGCTTGAACCCGTCGAGATCGCACATCGCGATCGAGACGCGCCTGCCGTAGCGCGAGACCGAGCCCTCCAGGAGCGCCATGTCCTCCTCGAGGCGAAGGCGATTGGCGAGGCGCGTCAGCGGATCGACCCGCGCGGCCAGGTAGAACGCCCGGCTGTCGTGCCAGAGCCCGGCGTTGCGCTCGGCGAGCGCGCGGTAGGCGCGGACGACGCGGCCGGCCGCGATGAGGCGGGCCTCGAGGTCGTCGAGATCGACCGGCTTGGCGAGGTAGTCGTCGGCTCCCGCGCGCACGGCATCGACGAAATCCCTCTTGGTGGCGCGCCCGCTCATGAAGAGGACGTACGTGTACGTGCCCCCGTCGAGGGCTCGCACGCGACGGCAGAGCTCGATGCCGTCCATCCCGGGCATCGCCCAGTCGCTCACGATGACGTCGGCGCGACGCAGCCGGTGCATTCGCAGCGCCTCGGACGCGCTGCCCACGGCGTAGCCGTTGTGCCCGAGAGCCGTCACGGCCGCGCTGAGCGCGACGCGCGACGCTTCATCATCGTCGACGATGAGCACGTCGAGCGCGCGAGGAGGGGCCGCGCTGGAGGACGTTCCGACCGGTTGCATACGAGGCGCCGCCATGGACCTGGACGCCTGTCGAAGCAGCGCGCATGCCACGCGGCGGGGGCGGTCTGCTTCGGAGGGGATCCGCCCTTCCGACGTGAACAGCGCTCGCGGACCGGCAGGATGTGCGTGCGCGCTCGGAGCCTGGCTCAAACGGGAGGACCACGCCGCCCCCGGCCTAGTTCGCGCAGCCGATCCGGGTGCCGTTGACCGCGACCTCGTCGATCCACGCGTCCTGGGCGCCTTGCGCCGACGACTGGAAGAAGTTGAGGCCCACGCCGAGGATGCCGAGCTGCGGGAGAGCGAGGTTGCTCCCGGCCAGGTCGGCCACCTCGACGTCATTCATGTAGAGGTGCGACGTGCCCGCCCCCGTGTCGACCTCGAGCTCGATGCACACCCACTGGTCCGGTGTCATGACGCCGCCGTCGGACGCCCAGGCCTGGTCGTGGGCCGTGCTGTACGTCTTCATGGCGAGGCCCCCCGACGGCGGGTCCGTCAACATCTCGAGGCCCGGATAGGGGCTGGCCGCCTGGAGGAGATCCACGAGGCCCGAGGGCGACGTGGGGTGCGGCGACGGCTGGTACGCGAAGTAGCGGACGAAGACGTGCGCCGGCCACGCCTGGACCTGCTGCACCTGCGCGTAGGCGCTGGCGTCGGGGCCGGCGATCGCGTCGATGTGCGCGTGCAGCGCGTAGGAGCCGCGGTAGACGTGCGTCGTGTCTGCCGTCGGGATCCCCCCGGAGGCGTACGTCTGGCTCCAGTTCAGCAGCCCGCCGCTATGCTCGAATCCGTCGCAGAAGAGGAAGCTCGACGCGCCGCAAAGCGACGAATTGCCGGCCTCCCCACCCCCGTCGGCGAGCCCGGCGTCCGTGGCGCGATCGTTCGCGGCATCCTGGGCAACCGCCGAGTCCGCCGCCGCATCCGCGTGATCGAACGCGGTCCCGTTCGAGCACCCACCGACGAGCGACGCGACCGCAACCGATGCAGCGAGCTTGATGAGTCGCATGATGGCCTCCGTACTCCCCCACTCCCGCAGGACATCAGACTGCCGCCCGACGTGGATGTGACCCGGCTAGTTGAGCGAATGAGGTAGAGCCAGAACGAACGTGGCGATACGCGCGTCGAACTCTCGGCCGTCGGGCCGGATCATCTGGTACGTCCCTCGCATGTCGCCGCGGGGCGTCTGCAGGATGCAGCCGCTCGTGTACTCGAAGTGCTCGCCGGGCCGCAGGTACGGCGTTTGCCCCACGACCCCGGGCCCGCGCACCTCCTCGATCTTGCCGTCGCCGTCGGTGATGACCCAGTGCCGGGTGCGCAGCTGAGCCGGCTCGCTGCCCTGGTTCTCGATGCGGACGGAGTACGCGAAGACATAGCGCCTGGAGCGCGGCGCCGACTGGTCCGGGACGTACTGGCTGCGTACGGTGACGCGGATCCCGTCGGTCACGACGTCGGATTGCTCGGTGGCTCGCTCGACCATGGCGGGGTCACTATTGCACGACGGGGCGTGGCCCGCCCGGGACGGCGCCCGCCCCCATGTGAGCCTCGAGGAACGCATAGGCCGCGCGCCACTTGGCGCGGGCGCTGGGGCGCCAGACCATGACGTCGTAGCCGTGGATCTCGCCGGGCGACACGTGCAGCGCGCACTCGGTGCCGAGGCGATCGAGCGCCGTCTTGAGTCGCTTCGAGCACCGCAGCAACGGATCGCGCGTGCCCACCGAGACGAAGAAGGGGGGCAGCGGGCGCTCCGGGGCGTCGGCCTCGATGACGCGCAGCGGGCTCGCGAGCGGGTTGTCCTCGACGGCTCGCTGCAGGTCGTGACCGAGGTACGAGCGCGCCGCGTCGAGCACGAGCGCCTTGGTCCACCGGCTCATGCGCGGGTGCTTCAGGTACTCGCCCGTGTGGCCCAGGTCGAGGAAGCCGTAGGTGGCCACCACCGCGCGCAGGTGGACGCCCGCGTCGAACAGGGCGCGCGCGAACGGCTCCGGCCGCCGGTAGCAGGACGCGACGGCGAGCGCGGTCACGAGGTTGCCGCCGGCGCTCTCTCCGGCGATGGCGATGCGCTCCGGATCGCCGCCGAAGCTCGCGGCGTGCTCGCGCACCCAGAGCAGCGCGCGGCACGCGTCCTCGAGCGGCTGCGGGTATCGGTGCCCCCTGCCCTGCCGGTAGTTGATGTTGAACACGAGGTAGCCCGCGCGCGCGATCGCGAGCGCCATCACGCGGTGCGTGTCCTTGGAGAGCATCGCGAAGCCGCCGCCGTGCACGTACATGACGACCGGCAGCGGCCGGGCCGGCCGGGTAGGGACGTACGCGTCGAGCAGGTGCCACGCCCCCTCGGCGGGCCCGTACGCCAGGTCCTTGTGCACGACGACGCCGAAGCGGGACGGGCGCGCGTCGGGCAGGGCATAGCGGACCCGCGCGAAGGCGTGCACCGCGCGGTCCGCGGCGCGGACGGACAGGCGCGTGGGCACCGCGGCGAGCCGCTGGCGGAGCGTGGAGGCCATGATGCCTCGATGATAGCCCTACGGGAGGCGCCGGGCCGCGCGTCGTTCGAGCGCCGCCTCCACGCGCGCGCGACACGTCGCCCCGACGGGGAAGACCACCCAGGTCGTGCACGCGGCCACGTGAGCGCGCGAGGGCGTCACCGCTTCGAGGAAGAACTCGAGCGTCTCCTCGATCGACTCCTCCGGGTGCGAGGAGGTCAAGATCGCCAGGTCGGGCGTCTCCATCTCCGCCTGCCGGGCGATGACCTCGTCGAAGGAGTCCTCGACGAGCTCGCACCCCGGTCCCCACGCGGACGCGAAGACCAGGCCCTGTCCGAGCGCGCGGTCGAGCAGCGGCTCGGGGTCGACGAGCCGCTCGGCCAGGAGCAGGGCGCAGAACTTCGCCCCTTGCCACGCGGGCGCCCGCGGCCAGTCCCGCGTGCTCTCGGCGTCGAGCACGACGACCTCGCGCCCGGACACCGCGTCGCGCCAGTGGCTCACGGGCGCGACTCCCGCGGCGGACTCGACTCGCGCGCGACGCGGCAGCGGCCGACCATCGGCGTGTGATCCGAGAGGCCGTGGAACGGCCCGGTGCGGTCGCCGAAGGGGTGCGTCCCGTCGAAGTCGCTCCACCGGAGGCCGGGGCCGCAGAAGACGTGATCGAGATGCATACGCATGCGCATGAAGCCCGCCGTCGGCCAGCTCGCGAGTTCGTCGACGCCCAGGCGGTAGCGGTGGGCGAACGCGTCGACCCAGCCGTGCTCGCGCACCAGGGCGTCGTAGACGGGCGAGCCGGGCAGCGCGTTGAAGTCTCCGACCACGACGAAGCGGTCGCTCGCGCGCTCGCGCTCGACGAAGCGCGCCAGGTTGCGCGCCTCCTCGAGCTGGTTGCGCCCCCAGCCGAGCCGCCGCGGCTGCGTCCAGAACTCGCGCGCCAGGGCGCTCGGAAGGCTCAGGTGCGTGTTGAAGACGTCGACCGGCGCGCGGCTTGCTTGCCGCCGCAGCCGGACGTGCGCACAGATGCGCGTCTGCTTGACCCCGCGGATCGCGTGCAGGCGGCGGTGCGTGATGTCGTGCGGCGTCCGCGCGTTGTGCTGGTCGACGACGAAGCTGCGGTGCGCGAGGATCGCCAGCCCCGTCGTGTAGACGTGCGTACGCGCCGAGATGCGGTAGGCGTGCGCCGGGAAGTAGTAGGCCTCGTACGCGTCGGGCTTGCCCGCGCCCACGAGCGCCTCCGACAGCATGGAGGAGAACCGCTCGAGCTGCGTCTCGCTGTGGCGGTGCGCGACCGTCGAGCGCAGCGAGCGCGTCTCGACCTCCTGCAGGCAGACGATGGCCGGCAGAGGATCCAGCGCGGCGACGGCCGCGGCGATCCGGTGCATCGCCGCGCGCGTGCTCGCGAGCCCGCGGGTTGCGTGCCCGAAGTACCGGACGTTGTAGCTCAGGATGCGCATCGGGTGCGTCATCGGCGCCGGGGCCAGGTCCCCCTGGGAGCGCAACATAGCGCGCGCACGCGGCGCGACGATGACGACCGCCAGCCCTGGCCACGTCGCTGGATTGCGCTGACGGTGTACTTTTGCAGATTCATCATTGCGTCGAGGGAAGAAAAATCGTATCAGGACGTACACGAGGGTATGAACATGTCGCTCAATTCCCACTCTTCCCTGCGCTTTGTCTTTGCTGCCGCGCTGGCCATCTCCGCTGCCGCGTGCGCCTCGGCGACGCCGCCCCCCGCGGCCCCGGCGGCCCCCCCGGCCCAGGCCTTCCAGCAGGCCAGCAGCCCCGGTGCGACCGAGATGCAGGCTCCGGAGGAGGGCGTCGTCTTCGTGTCGCAGGAGCACAAGACCATGCCGACGCACGAGGACGACACGCCGGTGACGAGCCTGCACGCCGACGTCCAGGCGACGCGCGCCAAGCACTGAGCCGGGCCAGCTCGGCGACATCGCCCCGGACTTCACCCAGGACTCCACCGAAGGCCCGATCCACTTTCACGAGTGGCTCGGCAAGTCGTGGGGCATCCTGTTCTCGCACCCCAAGGACTTCACTCCGGTCTGCACGACCGAGCTCGGCGCCGTCGCCAAGCTCAAGCCGGAGCTCGACAGGCGCAACGTGAAGGTCCTCGCGCTCAGTGTCGACGACGTGGCCTCCCACAAGAAGTGGACCTCGGACATCGAGGACACGCAGAAGACAAAGCTCAACTACCCGATCCTCGGCGACCCGGACCGCAAGGTCTCCAGCCTCTACGGGATGATCCACCCGCACGCGAACGACACGCTCACCGTGCGCAGCGTCTTCGTGATCGACCCGGACAAGAAGGTCCGCCTGACCCTCACGTACCCGGCGAGCACGGGCCGCAACTTCGACGTCGTCCTGCGCGTCGTCGACTCGCTGCAGCTCGCCGATGGCTACGCCGTCGCGACCCCGGCCAACTGGAAGGACGGGCAGGACGTCATCCTCTCCGCGTCGCTGCAGGACCCCGCGGTCCTCAAGCAGAAGTTCCCCAAGGGGTACACGGTGGTGCGCCCGTACCTGCGCACGACGCCGCAGCCCAACAGGTAGCTCCGGCCACGTCCCGGACGAGGCCCGAACCGAAGGGTCCGCCGCGGCACCAAGGCCATTGCGGGCTCTTCGCGATTTGGGTTCCATCGAGGGCCTTCCCGGGAGGCCCCATGATCCGTCGAGCTCTTTCCCTGCTTGCGTCGTGCTTCGTCGTCGCTGCCTGCACCAGCTCCACCAGCTCCTCCGGCGCAGACGCGGGGCGCGTCAGCGCCGATCAGGCGTGCGCGGACCTCGCGCACGCGCGGTGCCACGCGCTCGAGACCTGCGCCCCGCCGCGCATCCAGATCGCGTACGGCGACGAGGCGATCTGCGAGACCCGCGTCAAGGAGGAGTGCGTGGCCGCGCAGGCCGCGCCGAGCACGGGCGCCACGCCGGCGGCGACCGAGGCGTGCGCCGGCGCCTTCGCGAGCTGGGCCTGCAGCGATCTGCTCGACGACACCCACACCCCAGCCGCGTGCGCCCAGGTCACCGGCGCGCTGGCGAGCGGGGCCGCCTGCGCGTTCTCCGGCCAGTGCCCGAGCGGCTTCTGCGCGATCGCGCCCGCGGCCGCCTGCGGCACGTGCGCCGCGGTCCCCAAGGCGGGCGACTCGTGCGCCGATCTGGCCGGGTGCGGCCCGGGGATGACCTGCACGGTCGACACCCAGACGTGCCAGCCGTACCTCGCGCAAGGGGGCGCGTGCAGCAAGGGCCTGCCGTGCGGGGCGGGGCTCTCGTGCGTCGGCGCCGACAGCGCCACCGGCAAGACCGGCACGTGCCAGGCCGCCGTCGCGATGCAGGGCGCCGCGTGCGATCCGACCCAGAAGACCGGCCCTGGCTGCGACCGGGACAGGGGCCTCGTCTGCAACGTCACGAGCAAGCAGTGCGAGCCGATGGTCGTCGCCGGAGGCGGACAGCCGTGCGGTCTGGTCGGCGGTCAGATCACGGTGTGCGGCTCGTCGGGCGTGTGCACGGGCGCGACCGCAACGACCCCGGGCACCTGCACGGCCGCCGCCGCCGACGGCGCGACGTGCAGCACGCCGGGCCTGCGGGGCTGCGAGACCCCAGCGCGCTGCGTCGGCACCGGCGCGACCGGGACCTGCGAGATGCCGGGCCCCTCGGCCTGTCACTGAGTCCCGCGCGGGAGCCTTGGGTGCGGCGCCGGGGGTGGTAGGCTCCCGGGCGCCGTGCCTTACGCCCGAATCTCCGGAACCGGCTTCTACGTCCCGCCCCGCGTCGTCACCAACGACGACCTCGTCCGCATCGGCATCGACACCACCCACGAGTGGGTCGTCCAGCGCACGGGCATCGAGCAGCGCCGCTACGCCGACGAGGGCGTGGGCACCAGCGACCTGGCCCTGCCCGCCGCGCGCGACGCGATCGCCCGTGCGGGGCTGCGGCCCTCGGACCTCGACCTCATCGTCTTCGCGACGCTGTCGCCCGAGATGGCGTTCCCCGGCTCCGGCGTGCTCCTCCAGCAGAAGCTGGGCATGTGCGACGGCGACGACGCGAAGCTTTGCGGCGCGATGGACATCCGCAACCAGTGCTCCGGCTTCCTCTACGCCCTCAAGGTCGCCAGCAGCGCCGTGAAGGCCGGCGAGGCCCGCCACGTCCTCGTCGTCGGGGCCGAGACACACTCGGCGGCGATGGACCTCTCCACGCAGGGCCGCACCGTGAGCATGCTCTTCGGCGACGGGGCCGGCGCGGTCGTCGTCAGCGCCTCGGAGGAGCCCGGGGGCATCCTGGGCACGTGGCTGGG
Organism: Myxococcales bacterium; assembly: GCA_021778125.1. Lineage (GTDB taxonomy): Bacteria > Myxococcota_A > Polyangia > Polyangiales > Polyangiaceae > Palsa-1150. The sequence continues at coordinate 1,061 of JAJYCT010000132.1, read as the reverse complement.
CGCCGACGGCCGCTTCGCCGAGATCCTCTGCCAGCGCGTCTGGGACATCCGCAAGCGCCCGTTCATCCCGCTCGACGAGCACGGCGTCGGTCAGGTGCAGCCAAGCCACATGTGGGCGCAGATGGAAGGCCGCACGGTCTTCAAGCACGCGGTCGAGAAGATGTGCCTCGCGCTGATGCAGGCCTGCTGGGCGACCGGCACCGACCCCAAGGACATCGACCTGTTCTGCTTCCACCAGGCGAACATGCGCATCAACCAGTACGTCGCGAACACGCTGGGGCTGCCCGAGGACAAGGTCCTGCACAACATCCAGCGCTACGGCAACACGACCGCCGCAACGATCCCCATCCTGCTCGCGGAGGCCGAGCGCGACGGGCGCCTGAAGCGCGGAATGCGCGTGGCGATGGTCGCCTTCGGCTCCGGCTTCACCTGGGGCTCGTCGCTCGTCGACTGGTGACCGCGGCGCTCACCCGGCGCCGCCGTCGCCGGGGAGGGCGACGCGGGTCTGCTCGATGCGCACGTCGAGCCGGCACGGCTGCGTGAGCTTCACCCGGTGCACGAGCGCGTGCTTGAGGATGCAGGTCGGCACGACCGCGGGCTGACCGGCGGCCGTCGAGATCTCGACGCGTCCGCCGGGCTCCAGCGTCGCGGTGAACTGCGCCGAGCCTCCTGGCACGCTCGAACAGCCCTCGACGAGCTGGTTCATGGCGGCCTCGGCGAGCCGGGCGCTCCGGGCGCCGAGATCCTGACAGCCGTTGGTGAGGACGGTGGCGTTCACCAGCTGCGCGGACGGCCCGGCGGGCTCCGGGGGCGGAGCCTCCGCTGCGGGGGGCGGCGAGGGAGACGCACAGCCGACGACGACGAGCCCGAAGCAGCCAGTCCAAGCGAGGAGGTGCACCCTCTAGGAGTACCTCAACGCGGCGCCCGCGAGGCCGTCAGTGCGACGAGGCCGGGCGCGCGACCGGCGGCCGGCTGGCCGAGCCGTGAGGTGCCGGAGCCGGGGCGGCGCCCGCCGAGGGGGCGGCGGCGCTCGCCGAAAGCGCGGCGCTCGCGGAGCCCGC
>JAJYCT010000131.1 GCA_021778125.1 Myxococcales bacterium | reverse complement strand
CGACGGCCCACCACGACGGGGGCTGCGTCGCCGCGACCCTCGACATGGCCGCGCGGGACGTGGCCCCCGATCCGCCGGCGCGGATCGCGACCGCCGCTGCCCTGGCGAGGCAGGAGCTGAGCGTCGAGCTCGCGGACACCAGCCCGGCGGCCACGCTGGGCGACGACCTCGCCGTGCGCGCCTCCGACGTGCGCGACGCCGCCGAGCGCGCGGCCTGGTGGTCGCTCGTCGGGGCGGGCGCACGCGCAGCAGGCCGCGCACGCGTCGCGCTGACCGTCGGCGTGGCCGCGCCGCGGGACAGCGGCGCGGGGGCCACGATCCCCGCGGCCGCGGTGCAGAAGGAGATCGATCGGGCGACGCTCGCGTGGCACTCGCCTGTCGTCGAGGCGCGCACGCGGATCGAGGCCGGACAGGGAGAGGCCTGGATCCTCCTGGCGTCGCCGTGCGGCACCATGACCGAGGCGACCGCAGACGCGGGCTCCGGCGCCGTGGTGGCCATGGCCTCCGCGGCGGCGGCCGCGCGCAGCGCCGACCCCGACGGGGCCGAGGTCGAGCCGTTCATCGCGCCCGATGGGCTCGGGGTCCTCGCGCACGGACCTGCGCGCCCCGGAGAGCCCCCCCAGGCCCAGGCGCGCCGGCTCGCGGATCTCGCGGCGCGGACGTTCGCCGCCGAGGGACCGGACGCAGAGCAGACCGCGCGCGCACGGACAGCGCTGCTCGCGAAGGCCGCGGAGGTCGACGCCCGCGTCCTCGGGACGGCCGGCGCCGCGCGGGCCCCCGGCCATCCGTCGTGGCTCGCTGCGCTCGGGACGGGCTTCGGCCTGGGCTCGGGCTCCGACGCGCAGCTCGCGCTGCGCGCGTCCTCGCTGCGCGCCGGACCGCTGCGGGTCGCCGTGGTGGCCAACGTCGACGCCGCGCAGGCCGACGCCGCCGTCCGCGGCGTGGATCGGTGGATCGCGCGACGCCCGGGGGAGGCGCGAGCCTGCCCCGACCTCCCGGTCGTGAGGCCGCGCCCGGGGACGTACGCCGTGGAGCTCCCCGCGGGGGCTCGCTCCGAGGCCCTGGTCTCCGTGCCCCTGCCCTCCGCGCTGGACGCCGCCTCACGCGGCGCCGCGGCGCTGCTCGCCGCCGCCCTCGACGGCCCCGACGGCCTGCTCGCCCGCGCGATGCCGCAGGGCGCCGGGGTCGATCCTCCGTCGGCGACGCTGCTCGGCGGCGCGGGCGGCGCGACGCTCGTGATTCGCCTGGTCGCCAGCGACGGCGCGCTCGACGCCGCCGTGAACCAGGCGCGCGCGGTGCTGCGAGGTCTCCAGCAAGACGGGCTGCGCGAGGACGACCGGGCACACGCCGCCGCGATCGTCCCGCGCGCGGCCGCGGCCGCCGCGGAGGACGCGCGCCAGCGCGTCGTGCTGCTCTGGCGCGGCGAGGCGCAGCCTCCCGCCCCGCCGCTCGCCGCGGTGAACGCGTTCGCGGCCGCGGTGCTCCGCGACGAGGCGCTCATCCTGGTCGCCGCGCGCCCCGCGCCTGCGCGCCCCACGAGGGCGCGGTGAGCCCCTGGTTCGCGGTCGGCGCCGACTCCGTCCGCCTCCTGCGCGACGGCGTCGAGGCGTTTCCCGCGATGCTCGACGCCATCGCGTCGGCCCGCCACGAGATCCTCCTCGAGATGTACTGGATCGGCGACGACGCCGTGGGGGCCCACTTCCGCGACGCGCTCGCGGCCAAGGCGCGCGCGGGCGTCCGCGTCTGCGTCATCTACGACTCGGTCGGCAGCATGAGCATCACGGCCGGATGGTGGCGCCCCCTGGTCGCCGCGGGTGGCCGCGCCGGCGAGTACCACGCCATCTCGCCCCTCGATCCGCGCTTCCGCCTCGCCCGCGTCGAGCTCCGCGATCACCGCAAGATGCTCGTCGTGGACGGGACGCTCGGCTTCACCGGGGGCATCAACCTCGCCGCCCCCTGGCTCCCCGTCACGCAGGGCGGCGGAGGCTGGCGCGACGACGTCCTCGAGGTCCTCGGCGACGCCGCGCAGGAGCTGCGCACGCTCTTCTTCCGAACCTGGCGCAAGCTCACGGGCGAGCGACCGCCGGTCGACGTGCGGCCCCTGTCGCGCACGCGGACGCGCCCCGTCTGGGTCCTCGCCAGCCAGTGGCGCACCCGGCGCAGCATCCACCGCGAGTACGTCGTGCGGATCCACCGCGCGCGCGAGCGCATCGACATCGCCAACTCGTACTTCGTGCCCGACCGCTCGGTGCGCTCGGCGCTCTTCCAGGCGGTCGCGCGCGGCGTCCGCGTCCGCGTGCTCGTCCCGTCGAAGAGCGACGTGGCGGTCGTGCACTACGCGGTGGAGGCGCTCTTCGACACGCTCCTGCGTCACGGCGTCGAGATCCGCGCCCTCCCGGGGGGCATGCTCCACGCGAAGACGGCGATCATCGACGACCGCTTCACGACGATAGGGAGCTACAACCTGGACGAGCGCTCGTGGCACAAGAACCTCGAGGTGAACCTCGCCGTGGAGGATCCGGCGTTCGCGCGGCACGTCCGGGAGTGGTTCGAGCGCGACCTCGAGCGCGCGACGCCGATCGACCTCGCGACCTGGCGCGGCCGGTCGGTCGTGAGGCGGGGCATGGAGTGGGCGTCGTTTGCCCTGCGGAGGCTGTGGTGAGCGCGCGGCACGAGCTGCGACGCGCCGCGCGGATCGCGGGGTTCGGGGCGCTCACGAGCGCGATGCTGCCGGCGTTCCTGGCGCACCATCGCCTCGCGTCCGACCCCCGCCGCGGCGACGTGCGGCGCCGCTGGGTGGGTGCATGGGCCGAGGCCCTGCTCCGGCTCTTCGGCGTCGAGGTGGACGTCGAGGGCGCGTCGCCCGGGGGGCCCGGGCGCCTCATCGTGGCCAACCACAGATCGGCCGCCGACATCCTCGTCCTGCTGCGCGTCTTCGGGGGGCACCTGGTCAGCCGCGCCGATCTCGCGCGGTGGCCGCTCGTCGGAACCGCGGCGCGGGCCGTCGGCACCGTCTTCGTGGACCGGTCGGATGCCGCGAGCGGCGCGGCCGCCGTGCGGACGATCGGTAGCCGCCTGGTCGCGGGCGACACGGTGATCGTGTTCCCCGAGGGCACGACGTTCCCCGACGACCCGGTCCGTCCCTTCCACGCCGGCGCGTTCGTCGCCGCCGCCCGCGCCGACGCGGTCGTCGTGCCGGTGGGCATCGCCTACCAGACCGGGTCCGGCGCCGCCTTCGTCAACGAGACGTTCCCCGCGCACCTGTCGCGCATGGCCCGGGCCGCCCCCTCGCGCGTGACGCTCTGCGTGGGCGCTCCGATCGCGACGAGCTCGCGCGCCTCCTCGCTGCGCGATGCCGCGCACGCCGAGGTCCAGGCCCTCGTCACGCGGGCACGGGTCCGCGTCGACGCGGGACGCTGACGCCCGCGGGCGTCAGCGCGCGTCGAGGTCCCCGGGGATGTCCTGACGCTGGACGCAGCCGTAGTCGGCCAGCATGCGCAGCGCGCGGATGGCCAGCACTCGCCGGTCCCGCGGGCGCCCGGCGGCCTTCGCCAGCGCGAGCAGCTGCGCGCACCCGGCGTGCAGCTCCTCGGCGTCCTCCGGATCCACCGACCGGCGCGGGCGCGCGGCCAGATCGATCGCCGACTCCAGCGCCGCCTTCGCGTCCGCGTCGCGGCCGCTGGCGCCGACCTCGGCCAGCCACGGCAGCTCGGAGAAGTCGTGGCAGAACCGCATCGCCGCGAGCGCCGTAGGGCGGCGCTCCGCCGCCTCGCCGCCCTCGCGCAGCCCCTCGCAGCCCACCAGATCGGCGAGCCGCATCTGCTCTTCGGGATCACCGTCCTTCGCGGCCTCCCACTGCGCCGCCTCGCGCGGGTCCGCGGCGGCCCTGACGTCCTCGACCCCGCCGTCGACGTCGAGCCACGCCGCGGCAGCCGACGCCGGGGCCGATGCCGAAGGCGCGTTGCTCTTGCCGCACGCGACGAGCGCCGCGAAGAGCGGGATCGCGGCCCTCCGCATCCTCAGGTCGACAGCACGTCGAGCGAGCGCTTGCCGGCGGCTCGCTCCTGCTCGGTCTTCTTGTTGAACTCCTCGACCGCGCGGTTGATGTGCATGCTGCAGAACTTCGGCCCGCACATCGAGCAGAACTCCGCGCTCTTGAAGTACTCGTCGGGCAGCGTCTCGTCGTGCATCGACTGCGCGGTCTCCGGATCGAGCGACAGGCGGAACTGCTCCTTCCAGTCGAACGCGTAGCGCGCGCGCGACAGGGCGTCGTCGCGATCGCGCGCGCCCGGGCGGTGCCGGGCGACGTCGGCGGCGTGCGCCGCGATCTTGTACGCCACCAGGCCCTGCCGGACGTCGTCCTCGTCGGGCAGGCCCAGGTGCTCCTTGGGCGTCACGTAGCAGAGCATCGCGGCGCCGGCGGTCCCCGCCATCGTCGCGCCGATGGCGCTCGTGATGTGGTCGTAGCCCGGCGCGATGTCGGTCACGAGCGGGCCGAGGACGTAGAACGGAGCCTCGTCGCAGAGCTCCATCTCCTTCTTCACGTTCATCTCGATCTGATCGAACGGCACGTGGCCCGGCCCCTCGATCATGACCTGCACGTCCTTCGCCCAGGCCTTGCGCGTGAGCTCCCCGAGCGTGGCGAGCTCCGCGAACTGCGCCGCGTCGCTCGCGTCGGCGAGGCAGCCGGGCCGCAGCCCGTCGCCCGCGCTGATGGTCACGTCGTAGCGGGCGCAGATGTCGAGCACCTTGTCCCAGTGCGTGTAGAACGGGTTCTCGGCGTCGTGCTCGATCATCCACTGCGCCATGATCGAGCCGCCGCGCGACACGATCCCGGTGATGCGGTGCTGCACCAGCGGCAGGTGCGCCCGGAGCACGCCCGCGTGGATGGTGAAGTAGTCGACGCCCTGCTTGGCCTGGTGCTCGAGCATGTCGATGAGGTCGGCGGCGCGGATGTCCGACACCTTCTTGCGCTCGTTGAGCACCTGGTAGATGGGCACCGTGCCGATGGGCACGGGCGACGCGCCGAGGATGGCGCCGCGGATGCGGTCGATGTCGCCGCCGGTCGACAGGTCCATGACCGTGTCGGCGCCGTACTTGAGCGAGATCGAGAGCTTGCGTAGCTCGCCGTCGACGTCGCTGGTGACCTGGCTGTTGCCGATGTTCGCGTTGACCTTGCAGCCGAGCGCGATGCCGATGCCCATCGGCTCGAGGTTGCGATGGTTCACGTTCGACGGGATGACCAGGCGACCGCGGGCGACCTCGTCGCGCACGAGCGCCGGCTCGACGCGCTCGCGAGCGGCCACGTAGGCCATCTCTTCGGTGACGATGCCCTTGCGGGCATAGTGCATCTGCGTCTTGGTCCGATCGCTCAGGCGCCTCGTCACCCACTCGGTTCGCATGGGCCCTGGTGTTAGGACGATAGGCGCCGCCAGGCAAGCCAGGGCTTCGGCGTCAGAGCGGCGTCAGCGCGACGCTCAACGGCAACGAGGTCACGAAGGACGTATCGCACGACAGCGACAGGTTGGGCCCCTTGAACGTGTCGACCTGCAGGCCGATGGTCGCGTTCGCCCCCGCCAGATTGGAATCGGTCACCGCGACGCTGCCCGCGTCGGCGCCGCCGTCCCCCGGGGCTCCGGGGACCGCGTACTGCAGCTCGATGGCGCTGCTGCCCTCGGACAGGACGATCGAGACGTCGAGGGCGAAGGACGCGTCTCCTGCGTACGTGAGGTTGTCCCAGCTCGCCACGAGCTTGCGGTTGGGCGCGCTGCCCACCGTCGCGTAGCAGACCTTGCCGGTCGACACGTTGCCGTCGGCGAACGCCATGATGGCCGGGTAATTGGTGAACAGGATTGGGTTCTTGCAGTCCGGGTACCCGATGCCGTTGGGCGTCCCGCCCAGGCCCAGCGTGACCTCGCTGCCGAGGAAGATCTGGCTCTGGGCCGTCCCGTAGAAGCTGAACGTGAACGGGATCGAGATCGCGGTCGAGGTGAGCCACCCGCTGCTGCCGCCCAGCGCACCGACGGTCGTCCCGCCGACCGCGCACGCGTCGAGGAACGCGTCGGGCGGGTTGGACGTGACGTAGCCGAGGCACTTGCCGCCGGTGCACTGGCCGGGCGACGGGCACCCCGCGTCGCACGCGCCGCAGTTGGCGGGGTCCGACTGGAGGTTCGAACACGCCCCGCCGCACACGCCGGAGCCCGCGGTGCAGCACAGGCTGTCCATGCACTGCAGCCCCGTGCCGCACGCGTGGCCGCAGGCGCCGCACGCCAGCTGCGCCGAGGTCAGGTCGTAGCAACCGGCGGGCCCGGCGTCGGCGCCGCACGCGACGATCGTCCCGGCCTCGGCGCCGCCCTCGGGGACGGGGCACGTGAAGGTGCACCGGGAATTCTCGCACTTCGCGACGCCGGTGACGTTGCCGCCGGAGGGAGGAAAGCACTCATTTCCGCACTGGCCGCAGTTGTAGGGATCGCTCGCCGTGTCGATGCACTTGCCGCAGCACGCCGATTGTCCGGCGCCGCAGGGGGCCGTGCACTGACCGCAGCTGCACGTGTCGTTCGTGGCGCACCGGTGCCCGCACGCGCCACAGTTGTTCCAGTCGGTCTGCGTGTTGGCGTCGCACGTGCTCCCGGCGGACGAGTCGCCGGGGCCCGCGCCCGAGTCGGCCCCCGTCGTGCCGTCGGCGGCCCCGGCGTCGAAGCTCTCGTTGGTCCCCTGCCCGGGAGACGCGCAGCTCGCGGCCGCAGACGCGAGACCCGCGAGACCCGCCCCGGCGAGGATGGACAGCAGCGCAGCGCGACGACGAAGGTAGTGCATGGCTCCGGTGGGACGAGGATCGCACGGCCGAAGCCGCCGTAATAGCCCCTGCGAGGCTCGCCTGCCCGGGGACGTAGGGTAAGCTGCGCGCATATGGAGCCTGGCACGACGCGCGTCGTCGTCCGCACGATCGCCGGGGAGACGGCCTCGTCCCGCCGTACCGTCGATGCCCTGGCGGTCGAGGAGCCCCTCGAGATCCGCCTCGTCTGGAGCGAAGGAGGCGAGCGGCGCGAGCAGGCCGTGGCGGTCACGATGCGCACGCCCGGCCACGACGTCGATCTGGCGGTCGGCTTCCTCTACGGCGAAGGCCTCGTGCGCCGCCTCGAGGACCTCGGGCCCCCCGTCGCCACCCCCGGCGTCGTGCGCGTGGAGCTCGCCGGGGGCGTCGCCGTCGATCTCGGCTCCGCGGAGCGTCACTTCTATGTCTCGTCGAGCTGCGGCGTCTGCGGCAAGGCCTCGGTGGACGCCGTGCGCGTACGGAGGGCGTTCGCGACCGGGGCCGGGCCCGCGGTGACCCCGTCGCTCGTGCACGCGCTTCCCGCGACGCTGCGCGCGGCGCAGGCGACGTTCGAGGCAACCGGCGGTCTGCACGCGGCGGCGCTGTTCGACGCGCGAGGACAGCTCGAGGGCGTCCGCGAGGACGTCGGCCGTCACAACGCCGTCGACAAGCTGATCGGCGCGGCCCTGCGCTCCGGGCGCGTGCCGCTGCGCGACCGTGTCCTCCTTCTGAGCGGACGCGCGAGCTTCGAGCTCCTGCAGAAGGCCGCGATGGCGGGGATCTCCGTCGTCGCCGCCGTGGGCGCGCCGTCCAGCCTCGCCGTGGAGCTGGCGCGCGACGCGGGCATCACGCTGCTCGGCTTCGTGCGCGACGGCCGCTTCAACGTCTACACGGGGGGGGAGCGCGTCGCGGGGATCCACGATGACTGAAGCCACCGCGAGCCCGCCGGGGGCCGAGCCGCCCGTCGAGGTGGAGGTCCCCGAGACGAGCGCCCCCCCGGGCGCCGCGGGGGGCCCTGGCTCGCTCGCGGCCACGCTCCGCTACGCGCGCGCGCAGACCGGGCTGCTGCGCGGTGCGAGGGTGCTGGCCGCCATCAACCAGGAGGGCGGCTTCGACTGTCCCGGCTGCGCCTGGCCGGAGCCGGGCGAACGCGGGGCCATCGAGTTCTGCGAGAACGGCGCGAAGGCCGCGCTCAGCGAGGCCACCGTCCGCCGCGCCGATCCCGCGTTCTTCGCCCGGTGGTCGGTCGGCGACCTCGCCGGACAGAGCGACTTCTGGCTCAACGAGCAGGGGCGCCTGACCCACCCCCTGGTCTTGCGCCCCGGGGCGACGCACTACGAGCCCATCGAGTGGGACGACGCCTTCGTCCTGGTGGCGCGCGAGCTGCGCGCCCTCGCCTCGCCCGACGAGGCGATCTTCTACACGTCGGGGCGCACCAGCAACGAGGCGGCGTTCCTCTACCAGCTCCTGGCGCGCGCGCTCGGGACCAACAACCTGCCCGACTGCTCGAACATGTGCCACGAGTCGAGCGGCGCCGGCCTGACCGAGACGCTCGGCGTCGGCAAGGGCACCGTGCAGCTCGAGGACTTCGAGCAGGCCGACGCGATCTTCGTCGTCGGCCAGAACCCGGGGACCAACCACCCGCGCATGCTCGTCACCCTCGAGGCGGCCGCGCGGCGGGGCGCCACGATCGTGAGCGTCAACCCGCTGGCGGAGGCCGGCACGATGCGCTTCGGACACCCGCAGAGCCTCCTGGCCCTGCTCGGCGAGACGACGCCGCTCGCGCGCATGCACGTCCCGGTGCGCGTCAACGGCGACGTCGCGTTCTTCCAGGGCGTCATGAAGGCGATGCTCGAGGAGGAGGGGCGCGCGCCGGGGCGCGTGCTCGACCACGCGTTCCTCGCCGAGCACACCGAGGGCTTCGACGACCTCGCGCGCGCCCTGCGGTCGCGGGGCTGGCCGGAGCTCGAGGCGTCGAGCGGCGTGCCCGAGGCGACGATGCGCGCCGCGGCGCGGGTGGCGATCGACTCGCGCGCCACGATCGTCACGTGGGCCATGGGCCTCACCCAGCACGTCAACGCCGTCGACAACGTGCAGACCGTCGTCGACTTCCTGCTGCTGCGCGGGATGGTCGGCAAGCCGGGGGCGGGCGCGTGCCCGGTGCGCGGCCACTCGAACGTGCAGGGCGATCGCACCATGGGCGTCTGGGAGAAGATGCCCGACGCGTGGCTCGAGCGACTCGGGCAGGCCGCCGGCTTCGAGCCGCCGCGCGCGCACGGGGTCGACACGGTGGGCGCGATCCACGCCATGCTCGAGGGGCGCGCGCGCGTCTTCGTCGCCATGGGCGGCAACTTCCTCTCGGCCGCCCCCGACACCGGGCGCACCGCCGAGGCGCTGCGCCGCTGCCGCCTCACCGTGCACGTCTCGACCAAGCTGCACCGCGGGCACCTGGTGACGGGCGAGACGGCGCTCGTGCTGCCGTGCCTGGGGCGGACGGAGCGCGACGTGCAGCGCGGCGTCGCGCAGTTCGTGACCGTCGAGGACTCGATGGGCGTCGTGCACGCGTCGCGGGGGCACCTGCCGCCGGCGAGCGAGCGCCTGCTGAGCGAGCCGCGCATCGTGGCGCGCCTGGCCAGCGTCGTCGTGGGCGACCGGCCCCCGCGCCTCGACTGGGACGCGCTGGCCGACGACTACGACCGCATCCGCGACCTCATCGCGCGCGTGGTCCCGGGCTGCGACGACTACAACGCGCGCGTGCGCGCGGACGGCGGCTTTCGCCTGCGCAACGCCGCCCGCGAGCGGGTCTGGGACACGTCCGGGGGCAAGGCGCGCTTCACCGTGCACGACCTGCCGCGCCACGAGCTCGCGCCCGGGCAGCTGCTGATGATGACCGTGCGCAGCCACGATCAGTACAACACGACCGTCTACGGCCTCGACGACCGCTACCGCGGCGTGCGCGGCGGGCGGCGCGTGGTGCTGATGAACGAGGAGGACGCGCGCGAGCGCGGCCTGTCCGGGGGCGACCGCGTCGACCTGACCAGCCACGCGGGCGACGGCACGCGTACCGCCTCCGGCTTCGTCGTCGTGCCCTACGCGATCCCGCGCGGGTGCTGCGCCACGTACTTCCCCGAGGCCAACGTGCTCGTCCCGCTCGGCGCCGTGGCGCGCAAGAGCGGCACGCCGGCGTCCAAGTCGGTCGTGGTGACCGCGGCGCGCTCGACGGCCACGTGAGGCGCGCCGGGGAGCTCCTTCACCTCGTCCCTGGCGTAGGGCCCGTACCAGTCCGACACCCACTCCCAGACGTTGCCGACGACGTCCTTCACGCCGTGGCGCGAGGCGCCCCTGGCGATCCCGAAGTCGAGGATCTTGACGCCGTGATCGCCGCGCGGCTCGCCCAGCACGAAGACGTTGCCCGGCTTGACGTCGCAATGCGCGACCCCCTTGCGGTGCGCGAGCGCCAGCGCCTCGGCGGCCGGCTCGAGCAGGCGCACCGCCTCGGCCATCGTCCGCAGCGGCAGCCCGCGCGCCTTCTCGTCGGCGAGCACGCCCTCGAGCGTCGCGCCCTCGAGCCACTCGAGGACCATGTGCGGCACGCTCTCGCCCTCGGGCCCCTGCAGCGTGCCGATGTCGCGCGCCTGCACGATCGCCGCGCTGCGCGCCGACAGATCGGCCAGCAGGGCGCCCTCCTGCACGAACTCGTCGAGGAGCCGCTGCCGGTCCTTCTCCGAGAAATCCCCCAGCGCCTTGAACACCTTGAGGGCGACGGGCCGCTTCCAGATGAGGTGCGTCGCCCGGTAGACCGTGGCGAAGCCCCCCTCGCCGACCACGGCCTCGACGGCGTACTTGTCGGCGATGGTCCGACCGACCAGCTGCAGGGTGTCCGTCGACAAGGTCGTCTCCGAGCGCGAGGTCCGGCGAGGGCCAGGCAGGGCCAGATGGAGCGCTGATGGTATCCGAGAGGCCACGGCGGAGACCGCGCGCGGTTTCGCCGGCCGCTTGACACGGCCGGCCGTTGTTCTAATGGTCTCGTCCCCTTCGCGCGGGTAGCTCAGTCGGTAGAGCAGGGGATTGAAAATCCCCGTGTCGGCGGTTCGATTCCGTCCCTGCGCACAAGATCTTCCGGCAGAAATGCCGAGGGAGCCGTGGCCGAGCCGGGCTCGGAAGTCTCAGAGGTGGGGGGTTCGTCTCCCTGTCCTTGTTCGCCTCCAGATCCGTCATCGCGTCCTCCCCTTCTCGTTGTGTCACGCAGCGTCGCTCACCGACGGCGCGCGTTCACGCGTTCGTGTCCTCCGCTGGAACGTCGCGCGGATCCGGCAAGGTCGCTCCCGGCCGTCGGTCGCCGTCGTCGGTCGGGCACTTGGCCTCCAGCGTGTAAGACGTCATCGACAGGGAGCCCATCGCGTAGCCTTCGATGAGCACCTTCGCGTTCTCTTTCGCAGCGGAGGCGAGCCCCGCGAGGTGCAGCAGGGGAATGAAGTGATCGGGCGTGGGTGCCGCGTGCCGATAGTCCGCGTGGTCTCGCAGCGCCGCCGCCTCGCTCGGACGCTCCGTCATGGTCGCGCGCGCCGCTCCGTCGAACCGGTGCGCCCAGTCGAAGCCGAGCTCCTTCTTGGACCAGTCGATCGCCCGGAGGTTGTGGACCACGTTCCCGCTGCCGAGGATGAGGACTCCGCGCTCACGAAGCGGCGCGAGCCGGGCGCCGAGCTCGAAGTGGAAGTCGAAGTCCTTGCGCGCGTCGATCGCGAGCTGCACGACGGGTATGTCGGCTTTCGGGAACGCGTGCACCAGCACCGACCACGTGCCGTGATCGAGGCCCCAGCTGTCGTGGTCGAGCCCGACGCGCACAGGCTTCGCGATCTCGGCGACCTCCTGGGCGAAGCTCGTGTCGCCGGGCGCCGGGTACTCGATCTCGAAGAGCGGCTGCGGGAAGCCGAAGAAGTCGTGGATCGTCCGCGGGCGCGGCATCGCGGTGACGGCGCTGACGCCGACGTACCAGTGCGCGGAGACGACGAGGATCGCGCGCGGGCGCGGAACGCTGGCTCCGAACGCGCGCCACGCCGCCGTGTAGCGGTTCGTCTCGAGCGCGTTCATCGGGCTGCCGTGTCCGAGGAACGCGGCGGGCATTCGCTTCGTCGTCGACGTCGTAGCGGTCATGGAGTCTCTCCGCGGGCCGGGGGGGTGGTTCATGCGACCGTAGCCGAGCCGAGACCGAGGAGATGAGAGACCTTCGGCTCCGTGCCCGGCATCACCAGCGACCGCACGTGGTGCCACACCTTCTCGTCGTGCTTCGTCCATCGACCGTGCTGCCGATGATGCTCGTTCCACGATTCGAGGAAGAAGAGCTCGACGAAGCGTGACGGATCCTGGCTGTCCTCCGTCATGATCCACATCGCCGCGCCTGTGCGTCTTCGGCTGCGGCCAAGGGCGCCCATCGCCTTGCGAAATGCAGCGTGGTTCTCCGCGGCGACGCGGTACTCGACCTCGACCACGACCGGCGTCCTTTCTCGGTCGATGCCGGAGGGCGCTTCGGGGATCGGGTAGAGCTCGGTCGGGCTTCGATCGATCCGATCGAGATCGTGCAGCCGTCGGGCGAACGCGACGACCACGCTCGCGGCGACGCCAACGCCTGCCGCGCCGAGCGCGAGGCGAACCGAAGTGCGCGTCGCGAGCCAGCCCCAGAGGACGCTGCCGCCGGCCATCGCGCCCTCGCTCACGAGGATGTACACGGCGAGCGCGCGCGCCCGCACCCACTCGGCGGAAGACTTCTGCGCCGCGGCCGTCGACGTCGAGACGATCGTGAGCCACACGGAACCGGCGACGAAGGTCGCGAGCGCCGCCCACGCAAGCGACGGCGCGAGCGCGAGGCCCCCGATCGCCGCGCCGAGCAGCAGCATGGCGGGCATGATCACGGCGTCGGAGCCGAAACGATCACGCCATCGTGAGACGAGCGCCGCGCTCGCGACCGCGCCCGCGCCGAGCGCCGCGAGGAGGATGCCGTACTGCGACGGCGTACCGCCGAGGGCCCGATTGACGAACGACGGCAAGAGCGCCCAGAGCGCGCTCGCGAAGAAGAGCGTCGTGAACGTCCGGACGAGGAGCGCGCGCAGCGTCGGCGCGTCGCGCACGTAGCGGAGGCCCGTTCGCATCCCCGTCCACACGCGCTCCGCCGGCAGCACCGACGGATGGTGGCGGCGCTTCCAGCGGAGCAGCGCGACGAGCACGGAGACGAAGCTGAGCGCGTTGAGCAGGAACGTCGGCCCGGGGCCCGCGCGCGCGACGATGAGACCACCGAGCGCGGGGCCCGCGACGCGCCCGACGTTGAACGCGACGCCGTTGAGCATCGTCGCGCGGGGAAGATCGCGGCGCGGAACGACATCGGCGATGACCGCCTGCCACGCCGGTCCGACCAGCGCCGAGCCGATCCCCATCGCGAACGTGCACGCCAAGAGCCCCAGTGCTCCGATGTGCTGCGTGAGCGTGAGGACGCCGAGCAACGCCGCCACGAGGAGCATCCACACGTGCGTCGCCAAAAGCATGCGACGCCGATCGATGATGTCGGCGAGCGTGCCCGCAGGCAGCGCGAACAGGAAGACCGGCAGGCTCGCGGAGCTCTGAACGAGGGCGACCATGAGCGGCGTCCCGTGGAGCGACGTCATCAGCCACGTCTCGCCGACGTCCTCCATCCAGCTGCCGACGTTCGAGACGAACGTCGCGACGAGGAGCGAGCGAAACACGGCGAGCCGGAGGAGGCTCACGATGTCGTCGGGGCGGTCTCGATCGCGCGTGGCCAAGGGTCACCGGGTGCCGCTACACGCCACGTTCGTCGCGCGAA
>JAJYCT010000130.1 GCA_021778125.1 Myxococcales bacterium | reverse complement strand
TCGCGACGCCGCCGCCGATCGCGACCGGCCCGCCGGCCGGGGAGGCGGGAGCCGCCCTCGGAGGCGGCGGAGCGCCGGGATCCATCGCCACCTCTTCGCGCGCGTACCCCGTCGCCTCCGCGGGCGCGCCCGCGCTCCTGGCGGGGGCGGCGGCGCCGCAGCCCATCGCGCCGGACGTCGCGAAGACCAGGAGCGAGACCAAGAGCGGCCGCAGCAGGGGTCGTCGCAAAGGTCGTCTCGTCATGGCTTCTCCCCGTGAAACGCCCGCGCCGCGGCCGACCTTACACCTCGCTTGCGACGGGGGGGCCCCCTTGCTAGGTAGAGCGCCCCATTTGCCGCGCGAGTGATCTCGCGCACCCCCGAAAGGACGCGCCCCATGGCCCACAAGAGCCCCCTCACCCTGGTCAAGGAGAAGTTCGGCGACAAGGAGAAGCTCGTCGCCGCGGTCGAGAAGTTCACGAGCGACGACCTGTGGGTCGCCCGGACGAACAAGGACAAGGGCCTCGCCCACGTCTCGAACGCGAAGCTTCTGCGCTTGCACGCCCTCTTCACCGAGGTGAAGGAGAAGTTCGGCACGCGCGAGAAGCTCGTCGAGGCCGTCCTCGACGCGCAGAAGCGCTCCAAGGACACGGGCCTCCGCCAGAAGCTCTCGGGCTGGCCGGTCCCGCGCCTGTACGACGCGTACAGGTCGGCCACCCGGCGCGCCGCCGCGGGCGCGAAGGCCGCCAAGGCTCCGGCGAAGGAGGCCCCCAAGGCCGCCAAGCCGGCGAAGAAGGCGGCTGCCAAGAAGGCGAAGGCCTAGAGCCGAAGTCGCCGCGCGCCCGCGCGGTCTCCGGTAACCTCCGCAAGCGCTACAGAGATGGCTAAGCACAAGGACCACTCCCACCTCGTCCTCGGCGACTCCGGCTACCCGGTGATGCACGAGATGTTCGTGCCGAAGGGCATCTTCTTCACAAACGGCGTCGGCGTGCACAAGGACCGCCTCTCGTCGTTCGAGCTCGCGCTCCGCGACGCGGGCATCGAGAAGGCCAACCTCGTCACCGTGAGCTCGATTTTCCCTCCGCGCTGCAAGGAGATGAGCCGCAAGGAAGGCGAGAAGCTCATCATGCCGGGCCAGATCGTCCACTGCGTCATGGCCCGGCAGGACACCAACGAGCCCAACCGCCTCATCGCCGCGGCCATCGGCCTCGCGCGCCCGGCCGATCCCGAGAAGTACGGCTACCTCTCGGAGCACCACAGCTACGGCGAGACGGCCAAGAAGGCGGGCGACTACGCGGAGGATCTGGCGGCGACGATGCTCGCCACCACGCTCGGCATCGACTTCGATCCGGAGAAGAACTGGAGCGAGCGCGAGCAGGCCTTCCGCTTCGAGAAGACGATCCTCAAGACGCGCAACATCGTGCAGAGCGCCGAGGGACACCCCAAGGGGCTCTGGTCGACTGTCATCGCCTGCGGTGTCTTCATTTTCTGACGCCGCACGCGGCTCGGCCGCACCGTCTTTACGCAGGTTTACCGCGCCCGGGGGATGACCGGGGCCGCTCGTGCGTCACACTGGGCACGGAGGTCATTCCCCATGATGGTCAGGAGCTCTCTCGTCGCGCTCTCGCTCGTTCTTGCGGTCCCCGCGCTCGGCTGCGCGGGCACGGTCGCGGGCGAGCCGCCGCCCTCGTCCGACACCGCGACGACGCGCGCGCCGCTCGCGGTGACCGCGCACGGGCCCGTGAAGCTCTTCGGCGAGGCGCTCGGCGACGTGCCGCTGACCGCGTCGCAGCGCTCGTCCATCGAACAGCTCGCGACGCAGGCGGAGGCGCGGCACCAGGCCGCGGGCGCGGCTCGCAAGGACGTGATGCTCGCGCTCGCGGGGCAGATCGAGGCCGGCCAGATCGATCGCGCGGCGCTGCAGCCGAAGCTCGACGCGGTGACGGCCGCGATGCGCGCGTCGCAGCCCGCGGACCGCGCCGCGTTCGAGCAGCTCCACGCGATCCTCGGCCCCGACCAGCGCGTGGCGTTCGTCGACGCCGTGCAGGCCCACATGGGCCAGCACAGGGGCGAGATGCACGGCAAGCACCCGCTCCACGAGCTCGCCGCGCAGCTGGGGCTGTCCGACGATCAGAAGGCGCAGATCATGGCGGCGATGCCGCAGCACCACGGCGAGGGTCGCCCCCCGATGCGCGACATGGCGGGCGCCAAGCACCACGGCGAGCAGGTGATGCAGGCGTTCAAGCAGGATCGCTTCGTCTTCGACGAGGTCGCGCCTGCCCAGGACGTGAGCGGGCACGTCGCCCGCATGAGCGATCACGTCCTTTCGCTCGCCGAGGTGGCGCTGCCCGTCCTGACGCCCGATCAGCGGAAGCTCGCGGCCCAGAAGCTCCGCGACCGGATTGCCGCCGGCGACGAGGGCTTGCTCGAGCTGCACTGACCCATCGACGCCTCGGAGTGAGGCGAAGGCACCGCGACTCCCGGCGCGGCCCCATTCCCCGGGCGCCCCGCAGTGAGCTAGATTCGTGCCTGGCTCAGCTGGCACGTCGCTCGCAGTCCGCCGGTCGCGCCGCTCCCCGAGGGTCCGATGCCGCCTGCCAAGCACGCCTGGAAGTTCTTCCGCGCCGGAGGGGTCGACCAGGTCGTCCTCGGCACCCCGGCGGACCTCGCCAACCTCGACCTGCTCGATCAGAAGCTCTGGGTCGCGCTCGCGTGCCCCACGAAGAACCTCGAGTTCGACGGGCGGACCCTGGCGCTGCTCGACAGCGATCACGACGGGCGCATCCGACCGCCCGAGATCCTCGCGGCCATCGCGTGGAGCCGGGGCGCGCTCGCCGACCTGGGGGACCTGTTCAAGCCCGCCGACTCGCTCCTGCTCGCGTCGATCTCCACCACGACCGACGCGGGCAAGGAGGTCCTCGCCGGGGCCAAGCTCGTCCTGAAGAATCTCGGCAAGGCGGACGCGAGCGAGATCTCCCTCGCCGACGTGTCCGACACGGCGAAGGTCTTCGCCGAGACTCGCTTCAACGGCGACGGCGTCCTACCGGCCGATTCGGCGGGCGACGACGCGACCCGGCTCGCCATCGAGGACATCATCACGGCGCTCGGCTCGGTCCCCGATCGCAGCGGGAGGCCGGGCGTCGACCAGGCCCGGGTCGATGCGTTCTTCGACCAGGCGAACGCGCTCGCCGACTGGCTCGACGCCGGCAAGGCGGCCGGGGCGCCGCGCGTCCTCGGAGACGCGACCGACGCCGCGGCCGCGGCCCTGGCGGCGGTCCGCGCGAAGGTCGACGACTACTTCGCCCGCTGCCGCCTCGCCGCGTTCGACGGACGTGCGGCGGCGCTCCTCAACGCGGCCGAGGCGGACCTGGCGTCCCTGGGCGCCAAGGTCCTCACGGCGCAGGCCGAGGACGTCGCGAAGCTCCCCCTCGCGCGCATCGAGGCGGCGCGCCCGCTGCCGCTCGGCGACGGTGTCAACCCGGCGTGGGCCGACCGTGTCGCCGCGTTCGCGAAGGCGACGGTCGCGCCGGCGCTCGGCGGCCCCCGAGGGGCGCTCACGGAGGCGGACTGGGTGACGCTCCAGGCGAAGCTGGCTCCGTTCGAGGCCTGGCTCGCGGCCCGGCCGGCGAACGCCCTCGGCAAGCTCGCCGACGAGCGCGTCCACGCCCTCGCCCGCAGCGAGGCGCGCGCCACGATCACGGCGCTGGTCGCGAAGGACGCGGCGCTCGCGGGCGAGAGCAGCCAGATCGAGTCGATCGAGCGGCTGATCCGGTACCGCCGCGACCTCCTGAAGCTGCTCAAGAACTTCGTGAACTTCGCGGACTTCTATGGCAAGCGGCGCGGCATCTTCCAGATCGGCACGCTCTACCTGGATGGCAGGAGCTGTGACATGTGCCTGCCCGTCGAGGACTCGGGGCGGCACGCGCTGCTGGCGAGCCTGTCGGAGGCCTACCTGGCGTACTGCGACTGCGTGCGCCGCTCCGACGTGGAGCAGAAGCAAACGATCGTCGCGGCCTTCACCGGCGGCGACACCGACAACCTCATGGTCGGGCGCAACGGGGTCTTCTACGACCACACGGGCGCCGACTGGGACGCGACGGTCACCAAGCTCGTGATCAACCCGATCAGCGTCCGACAGGCCTTCTGGGCGCCGTACAAGCGCTTCGTGCGCCTCATCGAGGAGCAGGTCCAGAAGCGCGCCGCGGACGCGGACACCGAGTCGAAGAAGTCGATGGACGTGGCAGCGACGCAGTCGGCCGCAGCCGACAAGACCGCCGCCCCCGCCCCCGCGGCGGCCGGCAAGGAGGAGCCGGAGAAGAAGGGCGTCGACGTCGGGACCGTCGCGGCGATCGGCGTGGCCGTCGGCGGCATCGCGACCTTCCTGACGGCCGTGGTGGCGAAGTTCGTCGACCTGGGCATCTGGATGCCGCTGGGCGTGGGCGCGATCGTGCTCGCGATCTCCGGTCCGTCGATGCTCATCGCGTGGCTCAAGCTCCGCCGTCGCAACATCGGCCCGCTGCTCGACGCCAACGGGTGGGCGGTCAACGCGCTGGCCCGGATCAACGTGCCGTTCGGCGGTGCGCTGACCGGCGTGGCGGCGCTGCCGCAGGGGGCCTCGCGCTCGCTGCACGACCCGTTCGCGGAGAAGCGCCGGCCGTGGTGGCTCTACGTGTTCCTGCTCGTCCTGCTGGCGCTCGGGCTGTCCTGGTTCCTGGGCAAGCTCGACAGGTACCTGCCGGACAGGGCCAAGGCGTCCGCGGTGCTCCACCGCAGCCCCGAGGCCCCGGTCCCGCCGGCCGCGAGCAAGTAGGCTCGCGCCCCGGCGCGCGCGCGGCACGCCTCCACGTCGCGGTTCGTGGTGCTCGCCGACTCAGTCCCCGACGCCGTACACCTCGTGGATGACGCGTCGGAGGCGGACTCCGTAGACAATCGCGAAGGTGTCGCGGCTGCCCGGGAAGAGGTCCTCGGCGCGGGCCGCCACGGCGTTGACGAGCGACTCGGCGTCCTTGCGCGACGCGACCTCGCCCGCGCGGATGGTGATCTCGGCCCAGTCGACGGCGCAGCGCAGCAGGTAGACGCGCTTGGTCTCGTCCTTCCCCTCGGGGCTCCGCAGGATCCGAATGGCCTCTTCGAGGGTCATTCCCCCCTATCGTAGCGTCCGCCGCGGGGTCTAGCGAGCGGCAGCCGTGGCGACGTCGGCCGCTCCGGCGTCGCGGCGGCGCCGGAGCGCGTAGCGCACGAGCAGGCCGCAGAGCGAGGTGTAGTCGATGCCCACCCCCGCGGCGGCCCGCGCCATCCCCGCGTGGGGGGAGAGGTCGCAGTTGGGGTTCACGTCGACGACGAACGGCACGCCCGTCGCCGACAGGCGGACGTCGACCCGCCCGTAGTCGCGGACGCCCACGGCCCGGAACGCGTCGGCCGCGACGCGGCGCACCCGCGCGGCCACGGCGCTGGGAAGCGTGGGATGCAGGACGGGGACCGTGCCCAGGTCGTCGACCGACCCGCTCGTCCACTTGGCGTCGTACGACACGATGCGGGGAGTGCCCTCCGGCAGCCCGCTGAAGTCGATCTCGCTCAGGGGCAGGACCCGGGGCGCCGGGTGCCCCAGCATGGCCACGTTGAGCTCCCGGCCGTCCACGAACTCCTCGACCAGACAGGGCTGCCGGAACCGCGTCGTCAGCGTCCGGACCGCGTCCGGCAGGTCCTCGGGCCGGTGCACGACGCTCTCGCGCGTGATGCCCACCGAGCCGTCCTCGCGGACCGGCTTCACGATGACGGGAAAGGTCAGGTCGCACGGATCGTCGGGGTGCGACATGACCCGGGCGGCCGGCGTCGGGATCCCGGAGGCCTCGAGCCGCTGCTTCACGCGATCCTTGCGGAGCGCGAAGCTCAGCACCTCGGGCGGCGACCCGGTGAAGGGGATCCCCAGCAGCTCGAGGACCAGCGGCACCGAGCTCTCGAGGCGCGCGTCGCCGGCGAGCGACTCGCACAGGTTGAAGGCGCAGTCGGGCTCGAGCTCGGCGAGGCGTGTCCGCAACCCGGGCAGGTCACCGTCGACCGGGATCAGGTGCGCTTCGTGGCCGACCTCCGTCAGCGCGGTGGCGACGCTCGCAGCGACCACCGCGACCTCGGCCCGCGACGACCACGCGGGATCGAGCTCCGGCGGGACGTCGAGGAAGTCGTTGTTGTGCAGGACGGCGACGCGCTTCTGCGCGCGCGCCCGTCGGGATGGAGGCCTCCGCTCCGACGGCTGCGTCGGCGCGGGAGGCGGCGGTACTTCGCCCGTCATGGACCGTCTGCTTCCTTCGTGTCAGGCCGCGCGACGAACGTGACACGCGCGCCTCTCCTTTGCGAATCTATCGTCGTCCCGATCAGGGTCAAGATGGGATCGAAGAACCACAGAGCCTCGTTCGCGCGCGCGACGTTCGCCGTCCTCGCGAAGGATCTGCGCATCGAGGTCGCGACGAGGGAGATCGTGACGACCGCCGGGTTCTTCGCGGGCCTCGTCGCCATCATGGCGAGCCTCGCGTTCACCACGGGCCCCGAGACCACGACGCGGGTCGCCCCGGGGGCGCTCTGGCTAGCCATCGCCTTCTCGTCGATCCTCGCGCTCGGGCGGACCTGGCAGCGCGAGCGGGAGGAATCCGCGCTGCTCGGGCTCCTGGTGAGCCCCGTACCGCGCGCGGCCATCTGGTGCGGCAAGGCCCTGGGGGTGCTGGGGTTCGTCCTGGTGGTCGAGGTCGTCGTCGTGCCCCTCGTGGCGCTGCTTTTCCACGTCGACCTGCCGCGCGTGATCCTTCCTCTCGCGGCGGTGATGCTCCTCGGCACCGTCGGGGTGGCCGCGACCGGGGCGCTCTTCGGGGCCATGACGGTCCGCACCCGGGCGCGCGAGCTGATCCTCGCCACGGTCCTCTTCCCGCTCCTGTCGCCGTCGCTCCTGTCGAGCGTGTCGGCGACGCGCGAAATCTTCTACGCAGCCGCCTCGGGCATGCCGGTCGACATGAGCGAGGTGAGCGACTGGCTCCTCTTGCTCACCGTGTTCGACGTGGTCGCCGTGGTCGGTGGCCTCGCCATGTTCGGGGCGCTGGTCGAGGACTGATGGGCCCGGCCGGAGCCGCGGCGCTACGCGCCGGTCGCCACGGCCACCGCCTCGCGGTCGACGGCGGTCGGATCGAGGCGGGTGCCCACGGCCTCGCCGACGGCGAAGACCCCGTCGCGGATGCGCCCGCCCGGCCCCGTCCGGGTCACGAAGCCCCGTGGCTCGTGGGCGAGCTCCGCTCCCGCCTGGGCGCATAGCTCGTAGGCCGGGGCGCGGGGCGCATCGACCAGGAGCACGTCGGCCGGGAGCCTTCGCTCCCCCCGGTCGGTCGAGAACGTCCACTCGCGGACACGCCCGCTGCCCCGCGAGTCGACCGGCGTCCCGCGAACCAGCACGGCCGGAGCGTGCGCCCGGGCGAACGCCTCGCCGAACGGGCCGCCTCCCTCGATCACGGCGACCACGATCTGCTCGCCCGGGACGACCCCCCGAGACAGCAGCCGTCCCCCGGCGCGGGCGCTCATCACGGAGGGGCCGTCGTTGCCCTCGAACGGCAGGACGCCGTCGTGGGCGCCGGGCGCCAGCACGAGCGTGCGCGCGGTCACGATCTCCACGCCGGCCTCGCTCGCGACGAGGACGTCCGTCCCGTACACGGCGCCCGCCGTGGTCGCGAGGCGCACGACGATCCGCCCTGCCGAGCGGGCCTCCTCGAACGCCCCGAGGAGCGGTCTCCAGCGCTCGAGGTCCGCCCCGACCAGGGCGCGCAGGCCTCCGCCCCAGGTCAGGTCGTCGTCGAGGACCTCGACGCTCCGACCTCGCTCCGCGAGCCGGAGGGCCGCGGCCATCCCGGAGGGCCCCGAGCCAACCACGAGCGCGTCGGCGTTCCTGCGCCTGGCCGCCCGCGGAGGCGAAGCTTCGGTCGGCAGCTTGCCCAGGCCCGCCACGCGGCGTGCGAACGCCTGCATCACCTGCTGCACTCCGGGCACGCCCGCGAACAGCTCGTGGTGATTCATCCCGTCGGGAAAGAACCAGTCGGCCATGCGCAAGATGTCGCGGTCTCGCGACCCGACCACGTTCTGCGTCTCGATCTTCATGCCGTCGACGGCGGCGACGCGGCAGGTCATCACGTTGGGCACGCCGTCCACGCGCGCCAGGCACCCGTCGCACGCGCCGCGCTGGCAGGCCGGGCCCCGCGGGCGGTGGAACTTCGGGCTGCGGGCGAGCGCGAGGTGCCCGCCAGCCACGAGCGCCACGGCGACGGGCTCGCCCCGCTGCGCGACGACGGGCTCGCCGTCGAACAGGATCGTGACCGGATCGCTCAGCTTCTCGAGGCGAGACATGCGCCGGGCGCCTTGTTTACCAGCTTTCTGGTGTATCGTCCGGCCCCTCGGGTGGCGCTGCGTCAACTTCTCAGGACCAAGTCGATCGACGCCATCCTCGGAGAGGCTGACCGCGAAGGGGCTGGCCTGCGCAAGGTCCTCGGGCCGTGGAATCTGGTGGCGCTCGGCATCGGGGCGATCATCGGCACGGGCATCTTCGCAACGATCGGCAGCGCGTCGGCGGGGGACGCGTCGCGCCCCGGGGCCGGCCCCGCGCTCATGCTCTCGTTCGTCCTCACCTCGGTCGTCTGCGGCTTCACGGCGCTCTGCTACGCGGAGTTCGCCTCGATGGTCCCGGTGGCCGGCAGCGCGTACACGTACGCGTACGCCACGCTGGGCGAGCTCGTGGCGTGGATCATCGGCTGGGACCTGCTGCTCGAGTACGCGATCGGCAACACGGCGGTCGCCATCTCGTGGGCTAGCTACATGTCGGCCCTGCTCGAGGGGATGGGAGTGCACGTCCCCCGGTGGCTCGCCATCGACTACCGCTCGGCTGCGCGCTCGCCGGAGATCCTCGCCCAGGCGCCCCACGTCTTGGGCGTGCCGATCGTCTTCAACGCGCTCGCCATGCTCATCGTGACCTTCATCACGATCCTCCTCGTGTGGGGTGTCAAGGAGTCCGCCAGGTTCAACGCCGTCATGGTTGGCGTGAAGATCGTCGTCCTGGCCTTCTTCGTGCTGGTCGGGACGCACTTCGTGAGGCCCGAGCACTGGCAGCCGTTCGCGCCCAACGGATTCGCCGGAATCGGAGCGGGGGCTGCCGTGATCTTCTTCGCGTACATCGGCTTCGACGCCGTCTCCACGTGCGCCGAGGAGTGCAAGAACCCGGGGCGAGATATGCCCGTCGGCATCCTGGGGTCGCTCGTGGTGACGACGGTCATCTACGTCGTCGTGGGCGCGATCTTCTCCGGGCTCGTTCCGTACTCGCACCTCATCACGCTCGACGAGAGCCAGCGCGCCGAGGCCCTCGCCGTGGCCATGAAGTACGTGTCGATGCCGAGCTGGATGGTCGGAATCGTCGCCTTCGGCTCCGTGGTCGCGCAGACGGCCGTCCTGCTGGTGTTCCAGCTTGGCCAGCCGCGGATCCTCTTCGCGATGGCCCGTGACGGCTTCCTGCCCCCCGTGTTCGCGCGCGTCCACCCGCGATTCGGCACGCCGCACGTGTCGACGATCCTGACGGGTGTTCTCGTCGGCCTGACGAGCGCGTTCGCGAGCATCGACGAGATGGTCGACCTCACGAACATCGGGACGCTCTTCGCCTTCATGCTCGTGGCCATCGGCATCATGGTCATGCGGTTCCGCGAGCCCGGGCGGGTCCGGCCTTTCCGCGTGCCGCTCGGGCCCGTGTTCCTGCCGTCGCTGGGCCTTTTGTCGTGCCTGTTCCTGGTCGCCTACCTGCCTCCCTCGTCGTGGATGCGGTTCGTGGGCTGGCTCGCGGCGGGGCTCGTCATCTACGCGGCGTACGGGTTCCGGCACTCGCGGCTGCGCAAGGCCCTGGCCCCCGCGGTCCCGCGATGAACCGCGGGCGCGCCCTTCGCGACGCGCGGTGGGGGCTCGCGGTGACCCTGCTGGGGCTCGCGCTCTTCGTCTTCCTCTACGCGGACAAGCACCCGCAAGGGGCGGGCTCGGACGGCTATTACACCTGGCTCTACACCCGGTCGCTCGTCTTCGATCAGGACCTCGACTTCACCAACGACTACGCCCTCTGCGGCGATCCACAGCACAAGGGCGCCGACCGCGGCACTGGACGTCCGGACAACCCCTTCTACGTAGGGCCCAGCGTGACGTGGGCGCCTGTCCTCTGGTTGCAGAAGACGCTGACGCCGAGGCCCCTCTCGGAGCCCGAGGCGGTCCGACTGGCGTGTCGCGGGCCGCTCGCGGTCCGGACGTTCCTGGTCGGGCCTCTGCTCGGCGCGCTGACGCTGTGGCTCGTCTACCGCATCGGCCGACGCTGGCTCGACGACGGCCCCGCGGCGCTGTCGGCCGCGTTGCTCGGGGCCGGCACCCCGCTCTTCGCGTACGCCTCGGTCACCCCCACCTACTCGCACGTCTACGACGCGTTCTGGGCGGCGGCGGCGGTCCTCGCCGCCCTCCGCGCTGCGGAGCGTGCCGAGAGCCCAGGGCGGTGGGCTCTGGCCGGCGTGCTGGTGGGCGTCGATCTGCTGCAGCGACCGGTCAGCGTCCTGTACGGCGTCGTCCCCGCGGCGCTCGCCGTCGCGTACTTCGGGCGATCCCGCCGTCTCGTGGCCCCCCTCGCAGCGCTCGGCCTCGGCGTCCTGCTCTGCGGCGTGCTCCCTCAGCTCCTCGTCTACAAGTACCTCTACGGCACGTACTTCGTCGGGGCACCGCCCGGGCGCTTCTTCATGCAGTACGGCCACGCCCATCCCTGGCTTCTGCTCTTCGCGCCACACGGAGGTCTCTTCTTCGGATCCCCGGTCGTCTGGCTGGCGGTTCCCGGGCTGGGACTCGGCCTCGCCGACGCGAGGACGCGGACGCTGTCGGGAGCGATCCTCGTGGCCTCCGCCGCGACGATCTGGGTGTCGTCGGCCGCGCTCGACTGGGACGCGAGCGCAACCTATGGAGCGCGGCGTCTCACGTCCCTCGTGGGCCTCGTCGCGCCAGCCTTCGCGTTCATCGTCGCGCGGGCTCGCCGCTGGCTCCGGGCGCGTCCCTCCCGCTCGGCCCTGGCGCTCGCCCTCGCGATCGCGGTGCCGTTCGCGTTCAACGCCCTCGGCACCGTGGCCGGCGTGGGCTCGTTCGCGATCGATCCGTCGCATGGCCGCTCGCAGGCCGAACTGTACGGGGGGGGAAGCCGGGCCGCGTGGGGCCTCGTCGACCGCGTCTGCGACCTGGCGATCTTGCCCGCCGAGGTCGTGTTCCGGCTGCGCTACGGCCTGCCCATGACCTCCTTCCGCGACGCGACCGAGCCGGTCTACCGCGTCGACTACCGGACGATGACCTTCGAAGGCACGGAGCTCGATCTCACGCACGGTCGCCACGCGGCGCAGGTCACCGGCTTCACGTCCGGCGAGGATGGCATGACGCTCGTCGAGCGGCGCGGCACACTCGTCTTCACGGCCGAGTGGCCCTACGCGACCGAGGTCGTCGTCATGGCCCGGGCGGCGCGCGACGCGGCGCTGCGCCTCGGCATTGGGCGGGCAACCGGAACCGACTGGGTGGGGACGATCTCCCTGTCGACCGCCGCCCAGCGCACCGCTCTGTCCCTGCCCGCAGGGACCTTCGACTCGGGTCTCGACGAGATCGTCTTCGAGTCCTCGGATCCGGACGCCCGCGTCGTCGTCTCGTCCCTGCGCTTCGCGGACCGCACGTCGTACGGCCCGCCGCTCTGAGGCCCCCGGTCGGGGGGGCGCCCGGCAGCCCCGCCCCTTGTGCGCCGAGCACACGACGAGGGGCGCGAGGGGGCGTCCAACGCGCCCGCCGAAGCGTCGCGGCGTCAGTCCTTCGTCGCGGCGCTCGTCGTCTCGGGGACGTCGCAGGCGCGACCGTGGCTGGAGGCGCAGCGCGCGGCGGCCGCGACCTCGTCGTCGTGGCGCTCTTCGAGGTCGGCGTGGGGGTCGCCGTCGTCGGGGACCGGCGTGATGCTGCGGCCCTTGAGGGCGCCGTCGAGCGGCCGCAGCCGCTGGACGACGATGTTCTGCACCTCTGTCTTCACGTCGTCCAGCTCGCGGCGCAGCGCATCGACGCGCTCCACCTGGTAGCGCGCCGGACGACCCTCCCAGGCCAGCAGAGCGCCGTACACCTGATCCAGGTGCTCGCGGATGCGCTCCTCGCCGGTGATCGAGC
Source organism: Myxococcales bacterium (assembly GCA_021778125.1). GTDB lineage: Bacteria > Myxococcota_A > Polyangia > Polyangiales > Polyangiaceae > Palsa-1150. The sequence goes on along the minus strand of JAJYCT010000130.1, from coordinate 1,498 downwards.
CGCCCTCCTTGGTGGCGACGATCTTCCTGCGCGCCGCGTCGAGCGCGTCGCCCGCGGCGCCGAGCGAAGCCGCGAGCGGGTCCGACGCCGGCACGCCCTCCTTGCGCCTGGCGATGGCGGCGCGCAGCGCGCCGATGCGATCGACCAGCGCGCTCATGTCGCCGAAGAGCGCGCAGGCCTGCGTCGCCGCGTCGAGCTGCGCCCTCCTATCGGCGAGCCCGTAGCGCGCGCGCCGGTCGAGCTCCACGACGAGCTTCTGCTCGACCGAGTCGCTGCCGCTCGTGAGCCGCACGCGGTACGTGCCCGGCAGCACGCGCGGCCCGTGCGTCGAGCTCCACGCCATCGACGCCGCAGGCGGGACCCTCGGCTGCGGCCGCTCCATCGACCAGATGACCCGGTTGAGCCCCTGGCGCGTCGAGGCCTGCACGGTGTCGACCACCGTGCCCTTGGCGTCGAGGATCTCGATGCGCAGCGGCCCGAAGAGGTGCCGCGCGCGCTGGTAGTAGGTGATAACGGCGCCTCCCGGTGGGTTGGGGCCGGAGAAGGCTGCATCGCCCTCGGCCCATCCGCCCTGGGCCGGCATGCGCTGCTGCACCGCGCGTCCGGGCAGGAGCGCCACCGGGCGCGCGAGCACCTCGCGCGTCAACGCCCGCAGAGGCGAGAGATCGTCGATGACCCACAGCCCGCGCCCGTGTGTCGCGATGACGAGGTCGCCCTCGCGCTCCTGAATGGCCAGATCGCGCACCGCCACCGACGGAAAGTCGCCGCCCCCCTTGAACTCCGCCCACGTCCCGCCGCCGTCGATCGAGACCCACAGCCCGAGCTCCGTCCCGAGGAAGAGCAGGTTCTTGTCGACCGCGTCTTCCCGGACGACGTGCGCGTACCCGCGGACGCCCTTCTCGGGGCCCACCAGGCGCGTCCACGTCTTGCCGAAGTCGGTCGTGCGGTAGACCCACGGCGTCATGTCCCCGAACGTATGTCGGTCGAACGCCACATACGCCGTCGCCGCGTCGTAGCGGCTCGGCTCCACCCAGCTCACCCATGAGTTCGGGGGCAGCCCCCGGACGTTGGCCGTGAGGTTGGTCCACGTCTTGGTGCCGTCGCGGGTGAGCTGCAGGTTGCCATCGTCGGTGCCCACCCACACCACGTTCGCGTCGCGCGGCGACTCGCGAATGGCGTAGATCGTCGTGTGCATCTCGGCCGACGAGTTGTCGACCGTGACGCCGCCGGACTCCTCCTGCCGCTGCTTGTCCTTGTCGTTGGTGGTGAGGTCGGGCGAGACGCGCGCCCACGTGTCGCCGTGATCCATGGAGCGGAAGAGGAACTGCGCGCCGATGTACAGCGTGCTCTTGTGCGTCGGGCTCACCGCGATGGGCGTGTTCCAGTTGAAGCGCAGCTTCTCGTCCTTGCGCGGCGTGGGCTGGATCTGGCGCATCGCGAGGGTCTTGCGGTTGACGCGCGCGATCGTGCCGCCCTGGTACTCGGCGTACACCCAGTC
>JAJYCT010000559.1 GCA_021778125.1 Myxococcales bacterium | reverse complement strand
GCGGTTCAAGCAGCAGTCGGCGGCGGCGTTCTTCCGCGCGGCGCTGGAGCACCTCGTCGCGTCGGTGGCATCGGCGGCGGGGCTCGAGTTGAGCGGGCCGCTCGGCCGCTTCGAGGACGTGCGGATCCCCTCGGGGCGTTCGTTCCAGAAGCGCGAAGCGCGCTCCGTGCGAGCAACGTCCACGACGTCGCGTCGCCTTGGGAATCCAAGCGCAAACAGTCTTGCGAATGGACAGACGAACCCCTATGCTTTCTCTCGAAGCGGCCGTCGAAACCCCTTCTCGAGAAGCACCAGAACCGGCCTCGTTGGAAAGCGGCACCACCCGCTCCCTCCGAGGCCGAAGTTCTTTTGTGCGCTTGCGGGGGCTAGCGCATGGCGACCTCCGGTTCGGGGCGCAGCGCGCCGTCCGCGAGGCCGAAGGACGAGAACTCGGGGTCGCAGCGCGACGACGTCTCGCGCCGCGCAGGATCGATCCTGGCGAGGGTTTCGCGCGCCGGACCACCCGAGGGCCGTCCGCGATCGTCGGCCCGCGCGGGGCGCGCTTGCGCGTCCCCACGGACCTTCGCGCCCGCGCCGACCTCGACGCGCGCTGAACGAAGGTCCGCTACTGCGCGGATGCCTTCACACCGTCTTTCACACCGTTCGGCTGTTTCCGGGTGGGGTCTGGCGAGGCCGGCTCGAGCACAGATCTCCGCAGAAAGTGGAGCGGGAGAAGGGATTTGAACCCTCGACGTCCACCTTGGCAAGGTGGCACTCTACCACTGAGTTACTCCCGCAGTTCGCCCCGCAAAGGGCGAGGCGCCTCTAGTAGCGCGGCAGATCTGGCGTGTCAACGCCTCGGAAACGGGGCGGGCGGAGCCTCACCGGAACGTCCCCTCCACCCCGATGCTCGGGATCGTGATCGGCCCGAGTGTGTCGAACGTGCACGTGTTGAGCGGCTGGCCCGCCCCGCCCGCCGTGCTCCCGGACGTCGGGCCGCCGGGCCCCCCGCAGTTGGCGTCGATCGCCTCCTTGTTGAGCGTGAGGTTGATGCCCTCGAGCACCACGGCGATGCGGTCGCGCTCGCCCAGCTTCCAGGCCTTCTCGAGCCGCGCGTCGAGGCGGAAGAACCCGGGCAGGCGCGCGGTGTCGTAGGGCACGGTCCACGCGCTTCCGGCCACGGGCGTGTACGGCCGGCCGCTGTACGCGAAGAGGCGCGCGCCGGCGCTCCAGTCGTGGCCGAAGTCGTACGAGACGACGGCGCTCAGGACGTGGGTGCGGTCGTACTCGCTGAGGATCGTCATCGTCGGCGCGCTCTCCGCGGGCGCGTCGAACGGGCGCGCCTGCCGCGTCGAGCGCGACAGCGTGTACGAGATCCACACGGTCAGCCGCTCGGCGAACGAGCGCCGCACGAGCAGCTCGAGGCCGTACGCGCGCCCGTCGACCGTGGGCGTGACGCAGTCGGCGGCCACCGCCGAGCGGCACTGCCAGGTCACGTCGGGCAGGCCCGAGTACGCGTGCAGGAACCCGGTCGCCGAGAGCGAGAAGCTCGCCGGCAGCGCGATCTCGACGCCCTGGCTGCCCTGCACCGACGACATCATCCCCGTCTGCAGCCCCGGCTGGATGTACGGCGACGTGGCGGGGTACTGCGCGGGCACGCCGAGCAGCTGGTGCGACACGCCGAAGGCCGAGACGCTCGTCACGCCCCGGACCACCTTCGCGCGCACCGCGAGGCGAGGCTCCACCGTGGGCGTCGCGACGCCGCTGCGCGCGCCCGGCGAGCCCGCCACCGGGTGCGTGTCGTAGATCTCCGCGCGCAGCCCCGGCGTCGCCTCGACGCGCGGCGTGATCCGCCACGACGCGTCGGCGTACGCCCCCCACACGACGCCGTCGCGCGCGGGCACGAGCGGCACGCTCGACGGGATGGCCCCCTCCGGGGCGGCGCCCTGCCGGAGCGCGTCGGCCTGCACGTCGGCCCCGGCGCGCACGCGCACGTCGCGCGACGGACGCGCGTCGAGCTCGGCGCGCAGGCGCGCCATGTCGTCGAGCGCCGTCGCCGCGTTGTTGCCCACGGTGTCCTGCCCGAGCGTGGCCGCCACGCGCAGCGCCGCGCGCGGCCCCAGCGCCCGGTCCCAGCGCACGTCGACCCGGTGGAACTGATCGAGCAGCTCCTGCTGCGTGTAGGTGGGCGCCCCCGGGCCCGGGCGGATCTGCTGCGTGAGCCGGTCGCTGCTCCCGAAGGCGAACGCGCCGACGCGGTCGCGCTCGTCGACGTCGTAGGTCACGCGCGCCTGGTAGTCCCAGTACGAGAGCGCGGTGTCGGACGTGAAGAGCGGCAGGATGAGCGCCGGGTAGCCGTAGCGCGCCGCGACGAGCGCGCTGCCGCGCCCGTCGGCGAACGGCGTCTCGCCGAGCGCCCCCGCGTCGAACAGGCGCAGGTTCGCCTCGCCGCGGGCGTGGTCCGACGGCGGCAGCGTCGTCGCCGCGAGCACCCCGCCCACGTACCGTCCGTACTGGGCCGGCGGCGCGCCCTGGTAGAAGTCGACGTGATCGAGCAGCCCGGGGTGCACGACGCTCGGACCGAAGCCCACGTGGTAGAGCACGGGCACGGGCACGCCGTCGATGAACGTCCCGGTGCTGGTGGGCGGCGCGCCGCGCACGTAGAAGGCCTGCAGCCCGCTCGCCGTCGGCACCACCCCGGGCAGCACCTCGGCGATGCGCGTCGGATCGCCGAAGGTCCCCGGCACGTCGCGCGCGTCCTCCCGTCGCACGGTGACCTCGCCCACGTCGCGGTGCGGAGCGATGACCTGCACCTCGCTGGCGCCGCTCTCCGCGGGCGCGGCGTCGTCGGCGCGCGAAGGCGCCG
>JAJYCT010000558.1 GCA_021778125.1 Myxococcales bacterium | reverse complement strand
CTGGATGCGCTGTGTCCACCCGCGGCTCCGCCGCGCCGGGGCCTGGATGCGCTGTGTCCCCCCGCGGCTCCGCCGCGTCGAGGCCTGGATGCGCTGCGTCCCCCCGCGGCTCCGCCGCGTCGAGGCCTGGATGCGCTGCGTCCCCCCGCGGCTCCGCCGCGTCGAGGCCTGGCTGCGCCGCGTCCACCCGCGGCTCCGCCGCGCCGGGGCCCGGATGCGCTGTGTCCACCCGCGGCTCCGCCGCGCCGGGGCCTGGATGCGCTGTGTCCACCCGCGGCTCCGCCGCGTCGAGGCCTGGCTCCGCCGCGTCGAGGCCCGGCTGCGCCGCGTCGGGGCCCGGACGCGCCGCGTCCACCCGGGGCTCCGCGCCCGTGATTCAGTCGCCCGTCGCCGCGTCGCCCGCAGAATCGCCCGCGGAGTCCGCGGCGGCGGAGTCGGCGGCCACCGAATCGGCGGCGGAGGAGGAGTCGGCGGCGGACGAGTCGACCGAGACGGCGGAGTCGACGCCGGAGTCCAGGGGATGACAGGCCGCGTAGCAGGCCAGGCAGTCCGCGCCGACGGCTCCCGGGGCGCAGAGCGTGCACGTCGTGCCGTCCGGCTTCGTGCACGTCGAGGTGTCGCTCGCCGAACTGCACGCCAGGACGCCGCACGCGACGCTCGCCAGGACGACGCGGCTCACGGCCCCGAGGGTCAGCTTGATCATGCGGGCTGGAACGGTAGTCGGTTCCACTGCGAGCGTCAGCCCTCTTCCGTGTCCCCCGGCGTCCGGCGGCCGCGCGTCCCGGTCCCCCGCAACCCCGCGTCGCGCCTCGTCTTCTACGATTGTTCATTTTCTCCGGCAGATCGCCCCGCCCGGTCGCGACTGTCGGGGCAAGGAAGGCACGAAGGGGCATGCGGCTCCGTCGCGTCCGGCCTCGGGTCGCCTGGACAGACCTGGAAAGGAGAGATGTCAAAAATGCCGACGAGTAAGCACACCGAGGCTGCGCTCGCGAAGCAGTTGATCGCGGGAACGCAGAAGCACCTTGGCAGCGTGAGCTCGTTGATGCTCGCCAGCGGCACGTACTCGCCCGCGCAGGTGGAAGCGCAGCTTCTCGCGCTCGCCACCCTGCAGGCCGAAGTCGACGCCGCGGAAGCGACCGTCAAGGTGAAGCGGACGGCAGCGAAGGCCCAGCGGCCCGCGCTGCACGCCTTCCTGATCGCGTACGTCGCGTTCTTGAAGACGGCGTTCAGCAAGTCACCCGACGTGCTCGCCGACTTCGGCCTCCAGCCGAGGAAGGTGCCCGCGCCGATGACGACGGAGCAGCGAGCGGCTGCGGCAGCCAAGCGCAAGGCGACTCGCCAGGCGCGCGGCACCCGCGGCAAGAAGGCGCTCAAGGCCATCAAGGGCAACGTGACCGGGATCGAGCTGATCCCGGTGACGACGCCCGAGGCGGCGGCGGCTTCCGCGACCACGCAGACGGCACCGAGTGCTCCGGGCGCTCCCCCCACCGGGAGCGCCTCGAAGTAGGCCGGTGCCACGAGGGGCCTCGCCAGCCCCGCGACAACAAGAGGCCGGGACGCGCTCCTCGCGAGAGGGGGGCCTCCCGGCCTCGCCCTATTTTGTCGGCGCCTCTACCGCGCGAGCGCGCGGCTCGTGCGCAAGGCTTGCACCCGGCCGCACGAGCTTCGCGCCCCCCCCGCACGGAGCCCTGCCGTTTCGCGTCCGCGCCGTGGCACCGGCGGTGCATCCGCGCGGCGCGTGCTCGCAGCCGGCGATCTCCTGGGCAGCTACGAGATCCTCGCCCCCCTCAAGGGCGGCGGCATGGCCACGCTCTACCTGGCCAAGCGCGTGGGCGCCGCGGGCTTCGAGCGCCAGGTCGCCATCAAGGTGATCCACCCGCACCTGGCGCACGATCCCGAGTTCGCGCGGATGTTCGTCGACGAGGCGACGCTGTGCAGCCGCATCGAGCACCCCAACGTCGTCCACGTCGAGGAGCTGGGCGAGGCGCGGGGCACGTACTTCCTCGTCATGGAGTACGTGCACGGCACGTCGCTCGCGGCGGTGCTGCACGCCGCGCGCAAGGCCGGCGTGCGCCTGCGCCCCGAGCTGGCCGTGTGGATCGCCGCGAAGATCGCGACGGGCCTGCACGCCGCGCACGAGACCACCGGCCCCGGCGGCGAGCGCCTGGGCGTCGTGCACCGCGACGTCAGCCCCGAGAACGTGCTGCTGACGCAGTCGGGCCACGTCAAGCTCATCGACTTCGGCATCGCGAAGGCGCGCGGCCGCGCGCGCGACACGGCCGCCGTGCGCGCCAAGGGCAAGCTGGGGTTCATGGCGCCCGAGCAGGCGGCCGGCGCCGACGTCGACCGCCGCGCCGACGTCTACTCGCTCGGCGTCATCCTCTGGGAGATGCTCACGCTGCGGCGCCTGTTCGAGGGCCTCGACGGCCGCGACCTGCTCGAGCGCGTGCGCCACCCGGAGGTGCCGCCGCCGAGCGCGCTGGCCGGGGGCATCCCGCTCGCCCTCGACGCGGTGGTGCTCTCCGCGCTCGCGCGCGGTCCGGCCGACCGACCGCAGACCGCGCACGACCTTCGCCAGCAGCTCTTCGAGGCGATGCCCGCGGCGCTGACGCTCGAGGCCGCGGACGTCGCCGCGGTCGTGCGCGCGCGCCTCGAACCCATCGCCGCGGAGAGCGACGCCGACGCGACGCTGGAGGTCTCCGGCCTCACGCAGGAGGCGGTCGAGCCGACGCCCACCGTCGGCTACGACACGCCGTCGCTCCGGCGCTTGCAGGAGCCGCCCGCCGGCGACGGCGGCCCGTCGTCCGAGACGGCGCCGCCGGTCGTGGCGGCGTCGCGCCGGGGCGGAGGGCTCG
>JAJYCT010000129.1 GCA_021778125.1 Myxococcales bacterium | reverse complement strand
TGCCATGGTCGGCACTTTTGACAGCCTCAACCCGTTCATCGTGCAGGGAACCGCGCCGCGCGGGCTGTGGGATGAGACCTGGGGCCGGAATATCTGGGAGAGCCTTCTCGTCCGCAACCGCGACGAGCCCTTCACCCTGTATGGCCTGCTGGCTGAAAGCCTGGAGGTACCGGAGGACCGCAGCTCGATTACATTCACGCTGCGCCCGAACGCGAAGTAACCGCCGACGGCGAGCAGGACGACCACCACGCCGATCGCCAGGGGCGTGGAGCCCTTCTTCTTGGCCGGCTCGCTGGACTCGACCGCGTGCCCGACGTTCGTCGACGCGGGCCCCGTGCCGGAGGCGCGCATCGAGCCGGAGCTCGAGCTCGACGTCGACATCGTCGAGAAGGCCCCCGACGTCCCGAGCGGGTGGTACGCGCCCGAGGTGTTCGCCTTGGCGCCCGAGGCGCCCAGCATGCCGGAGGGCTCGAGGATGGCCGCGATCTTCTGCCGCATCGGCTCCGCGAACGGCGCCTGCACGGCGTCGAGCAGGTTGCCGGCCAGCTCCGCGACGTTCTGCGTCCGCCTGTTCGGGTCGCGCTCGAAGCACTTCATGACGACCGCCTCGAGCTCGGGAGTGATCTCGGGGCGCCGAGCCACCAGGCCGGGCGGCGGGTTGTTCGTCGACAGCTCGGCGCAGATGCGCGTGAAGGTGGGCAGGTCGAACGGCGGCCGGCCGCACAGCAGCTCGTAGAGAATCGCGCCGATAGACCAGACGTCCGCGCGCGAGTCGACCTCGGCGGAGCCGAAGAGCTGCTCGGGCGCCATGTACTTCGGCGAGCCGAGGACCACGCCCGTCTGCGTCAGCTCGTCGAGCTCCGACTCGGACGCGCGCCACTTGGAGATGCCGAAGTCGAGAATCTTCACCAGATCCGACCCGTCAGGCCGGCGGACGATGAAGAGGTTCGACGGCTTGAGATCGCGGTGGACGATGCCGGACGCGTGCGCCTCGGCGATGCCCACACAGACCTGGACGATGAAGTCGATGGCGGTGCCGATGGGCAGCGGGCCGCCGACGGCCTTCATCGTCTGCCGCAGGTCGGACCCGTCGAGGTAGTCCATGACCATGAACGGCAGACGGGATCGGTAGACGCCGACGTCGATGACGCGCGTGATGTGCTCGTTCTTGAGCTTCGCGCTGACCTTCGCCTCGCGCCTGAACCGCGACTGGAACTCCTCCGGGCCGGCGCTCTTGGTGCGGTTCAGGAGGAACTTGAGGGCGACGCTCTCGCCGAGGTGGACGTGAGTCGCCTTGACGACGACACCCATGGCGCCGCGCCCGAGCACCCGGTCGACCTTGTACTTGCCGTCGATGACGGTGCCGACGCTCAGCTCCTCGAGCAGCGACGCGCTCTCGTCTTCGGCCGCAACGGGGGCCTCGGCGGAGGGCGCTTCGGCGGCTCCGCTCTGATCCGCGGCTGTGGGCGAGTCAGAGGGCATGGTGGAAGGATACGCCGATCCGGGTTTCAAACCTAGCCGTTCGCGCCATTTCAGGGACCGTCAACGCTCTCCGCCGGACACCTTACCGAGCCCGCGATGTCGAGCCCAGCAGCTTGGACACCGCCACTCGAGCGTCGCCGAGCCGTCGGGGTCGACCTTTCGGGTGAGGCGCCAGCCGTACTTCATGCTGATGAGCGCCGACTCATCGTCCTGCGGGGGGACCTTCGTCCCGCACTCGACGCAGCCGTGGGTCTTTCGCACCACGGATCCAGGATAGACCAGTCCGCGCAATTTCGCAGGCCCACGTTTGCGGCACGGCTGGCAAATGCCCGGCCCCCGCGCCCCCGGCGCCCGGGGCGTCCGGGAGGACATCGCCGGCCCCTCTGCTACCGTCCCGTACCCGTCATGGCCGAGGCCAACGTCGTCCACGGACCGTCCGCAGCGGCGCTCGAGGAGCGCGCGATCCGCCTGGCGATGGCCTGCTCGTTCGTGGGCGTCGGGGCCAAGCTCGCCGCCGGGATCGTGACGGGCAGCATGTCGCTCCTCTCGTCGGCGGTCGACTCGCTCGGCGACCTGGTCGTCTCGACGGCCAACCTCTTCATCGTGCGCTACGGGCACCGCCCGCCCGACCACGACCACAACTACGGTCACGCCAAGATCGAGGGGCTCGGCGCGATGTTCGAGGGCGGGTTCGTCTTCGCCGCGGGTCTGTTCATCGTCTACGAGACGCTGCGCAAGGCGCTGAGGGGCGAAGCGAGCCACGACGCGGAGCTGGGGATCTTCGTGATGGTCCCCCTCCTGCTGCTCACGGCCGGCACCGTCCTCTACCTGCGGCGGGCCGCGGTGAGGACCGGGAGCCTGGTGCTCAAGTCCGACGCCCTGCACTACCTCACCGACGTCTGGGTGAACGTCGGCGTGCTGGTGTCGCTCGTGCTCGTGCGCCTCACGGGGCGGGCGGTGATCGACTGGGTCGTGTCGATCGGGATCGCCGTCTTCATGATGCTCTCGAGCCTGGCCATCGTTAAGGAAGGGTTCGATTTCCTGATGGACAAGAGCCTGGAGCCCGACGTGGTGGAGCAGATCGCCACGCTGCTGCGCGACTGTCGCCGGCTCGACTCGTTCCACGAGCTGCGCACGCGGCGGGGCAAGGCGCCGACCGTGGACTTCCACGCGGTCGTCCGCGCCGACATGACGGCGCAGGAGATTCACGACCTGTACGAGGAGCTCCGGGGCGCGATCCGCGGCATCGCCGGGCCGACGGCGCGGGTGCACATGCACGCCGACCCCGACAGCGCGCCCGACTCCGAGCCGTCCCTGCCGGCGGCGTGACCGCCGTGGACCTCGCCCCGCTCGCCCTCTCGCTGCAGGTCGCCGTCCTCGCGACGCTCGTGGCCGCGATCGCGGGCGTGGGGCTCGCCACGCTCCTCGCGACGGCGCGCTTCCCCGGGCGCGACCTCGTCGACGTGCTGGCCACGGCGCCGATGGTCCTGCCGCCCACGGTCCTCGGCTACTACCTCCTCGTGGCGCTCGGCCGCCACGCGGCGCTCGGCCGCGCGTTCGAGGCCGTGTTCGGCACGCCGATCGTGTTCACGCGCGTCGGCGCGGTGGTCGCGGCCTCGGTCGGCGCCCTGCCGCTCGTGGTCAAGAGCAGCCGGGCCGCGCTCGAGGGCGTGGACGCGACGCTCGTGCAGGCGGCGCGGACGCTGGGGGCGGCGCCGGCGCGCGCGTTCGTCACGGTGCAGCTCCCGCTGGCGGCGCGCGGCATCGTCGCCTCGCTGATGCTGGCCTTCGCGCGCTCGCTCGGCGACTTCGGCATCACGCTGATGGTCGCGGGCGACATCCCGGGCGAGACCCAGACCGCGTCGCTCGCCCTCTACGACGCCATCCAGGAGCACCGGGAGGCGGCCGCGCTCGAGATGGCGCTGACGCTGACGGCGGTCGCGATCGCGATCCTCTACGGCGTGGGCAAGCTGACGGCGAGGTCCGCCCGTGGCGCCTGACGGCGATCGGCCGAGCCTGCACGTGCGCGCGCGCGTCGTCGCCTCCCACGCCTTTGCCCTGGACGTCGCCTTCGACGCCCCCCCCGGCGTGACCGTGCTGTTCGGCCCCTCGGGCTCGGGCAAGAGCACGACCCTCGCGGCCATCGCCGGGCTGACGCGACCGGCCGCGGGGCGCATCGCGCTGGGCGACGAGGCGTGGTTCGACGCCGACGCCCGGATCGACGTGGCCGTCCACAGGCGCGGCGTCGCGTACGTCTTCCAGTCGCTGGCCCTCTTCCCGCACATGACCGCCGCGGAGAACGTCGCGTACGGCGTCTCGCGGGCGCTCACGCCGGAGGCGCGCGGCGAGCGGGTCCGCGCGCTGCTCGGTCGGCTGCGCGTGGCCCATCTCTCGACCCGGAGGCCGGCGACCCTCTCGGGCGGCGAGGCGCAGCGCGTGGCGCTCGCGCGGGCGCTGGCGACCGAGCCTCGCGTGGTGCTGCTCGACGAGCCGCTCAACGCGCTCGATCGGTCGCTGCGCCGCGAGCTCGCCGGGGAGCTCCGCGAGGCGCTGGGACAGCTCGGCGTGCCGGTCGTGTTCGTGACGCACCAGAGCGAGGAGGCGCGCGCCCTGGGCGAGCGGCTCGTGGTGCTCGAGGCCGGGCGTGTGACGCACGTCGGTACGGTCCGCGACGTGGACGACGCGCCGTAGCCGCCGGGCGTGGATGTGCCAGAATCGCCGCCGTGCGATCCGCCCGCGTGCTCCTCCCGAGCCTCCTCGCCGTGTGCGCCTGCGTGCCGGAGCCGCCGCCGATCATCGCTCCGCCGCCGCCCGTCGCCGCCGTGGTGCGCCCCGACGAGGGCCACCTCTCGGCCATCGAGCAGCTCACGTACGGCGGCGACAACGCCGCCCCGCGATGGTCGTGGGACGGCAAGCGCGTCGTCCTCGACGCGCGCGTCAACGCGCTCGAGTGCATGCACGTCACGCGGGTCGACCCGTCCGCCGATCCGCCTCGCCGCACGGCCGTCGCCGACGGTCTCCGCCCCTCGTTCCTGCCCGGCGATCAAGACCTCGTGTACGCGGCGCCCCCCAGGTGCGTACGCCACGGCGGGCCCTTCAAGGGGCGCCACCTCGATCCCGATCTCGACGTCGTGCGCGCTCACGCCGACGGCCGCGAGCCGCGCGCGCTCGCGGCCAGCCCCGGCTACGACGGCGACCCCGCGGTGTGCGGCAAGGACGGTTCGATCGTCTTCACGTCGGCCCGCGACGGGGACCTCGAGCTCTACCGGATGGACGCCGACGGCGGCGGCCTCGAGCGCCTGACCGCCACGGTCGGCTACGACGGCGAGGCGGCGTTCGACGCCGACTGCTCGCACATCGTGTGGGTCGCCTCGCGCCCCCACGGCGGCGACCTCGAGGACTACCGCAGTCAGCTCGAGACCCACGACCTCGCGCCCCGCGCCACCGAGCTCTGGATGGCCAACGCCGACGGCACCGACGCGCGCCAGATCACCTACCTCGACGCGGTGAGCTCGGCGCCCGCGTTCTTCCCGGGAGAGAAGCGCGTGCTCTTCGCCTCGCGCTACGGCGCCGAGACGTCGCGCGACGTCGACCTCTGGGCGATCGATCTGGACGGCACGGGCCTCGAGCGCGTGACGACCGCGCCGGGACAGGACGGCGCGCCGGCCTTCTCGCCCGACGGCAAGCGCGTCGCCTTCACGTCGCTGCGCGCCACGGCGCTCGGCCGCCCCGACATCAACGCGTTCGTCGCGTCGTGGGGCGGGGCGTGGCGCCACGTCGAGGAGCGGCCTGCCGACCACGTGATGGGCGACGCCGCGTGGCTCGCCGATCCGGCGCGCGAGGGGCGGGGACTCGGCTCGAGGGGCCTCGAGGCCACCGGGCAGTACCTCGAGCGGTCGTTCAGGTCCTTCGGCCTGCAGCCCGCCGGGGCCGAGGAGGACTTCCGGCAGGCGTTCGACGTCACGACGAAGGTCGTCGGCCACGTCGCGCTCACGGTCGAGGGCGTCCCGGTCGACGCGGGGAGCGTGCGTCCCCTGGGCTTCTCGTCGTCGTCGACCGTCGACGGGCCCCTGGTCTTCGTCGGGTCCAACGAGGACTTCGCGAAGGTGGACCTCAACGGCAAGATCGCCGTCGTGCGAGCCGTGGGGCGCGGCAGCCTGCGCCACGCCGCGTGGCTCGCGCACGACCGCGGCGCCGCGGGGCTCGTCGTGGTGTCGGAGGGGGGCCTGCCGGAGCTCGCGCCCGAGAGCAGCGAAGCCCTTCCCTGCGCGGCGGTGTCGGCGGGCGCGATCGGGCCGCTGCTCGCGCGCCTGGTCCGCGCGCAGCACCCCGCCGCCCGCCTGGCGGTGACGCTCGCGTCCGAGACCGCCCCTGCCTACAACGTCGTCGCTCGCTACCCCGCCTCCGCGCCGGCGGAGCAGAAGCTCCCGGGCACGATCGTCGTGGGCGCTCACTACGACCACTCGACCGACCGGACCCCCGGAGCCGACGACAACGCGTCGGGCACCGCGGCGCTCCTGCAGATCGGCCGATCGCTCGCCGAGACCCGCCCCGTCCTGCGACGCGACGTCGTGCTCGTCGCGTTCTCGGGCGAGGAGCAGGGCGCCGCCGGCGCCGACGCATTCGTCAAGCACCCGCCGCCCGGCGTCGACCTCAAGGACGTCTTCGCCATGATCGATCTGGACATGGTCGGCCGCCTCCGCGACAACACGGTGCAGGTCTTCGGCGAGGACTCGGCGGCGCAGTGGCCCGATCTGGTGGCGGGCGCGTGCCTCGCCTCGCACATCGAGTGCGCGCGCGCGACCTCGAGCGGGTTCGGCGCCGCCGACCACACGTCGTTCTACGAGGCGGGCGTGCCGGTCCTGCACCTCTTCACGGGCGTGCACGGCGACTACGGCAAGCCGACCGACACGGTCGACAAGCTCAACGCGGGCGGCATGGCGCAGATCGCCCGCGCCGCCGAGCAGATCGTGCGCGACGTCTCGGACCTGGGGGGGCGCCTCGACTACCAGCACCTCGCGAACTCCATCGAGACCGACCAGCCCCGGTTCAAGGTCTCGCTCGGGACGATCCCCGATCGCGCGGGGCCCCCGAAGGGCCAGAAGGGCATGCTGCTGGCCGGCGTGCGCCCCGGCGGTCCCGCCGACCGCGCGGGCCTGCGCAAGGGCGACGTGATCGTGCGCCTCGGAGGCCACGCGGTCGCAGGCGTCGAGGACGTGATGTTCGTCCTGACGGGCGCCAGGGAGGGCGCGAAGCTCGCGGCCGTGGTCGTGCGCGACGGCAAGGAGCTGACCGTCGAGATGACGCTCGAGGCCACCCGGGGACGATGAGGGAGCGAGAACCCCTTCCGTGATCCGCGTCCGCGCCCTCCGCAAGCACTACCAGGTCCACGAGCGCCCTCCCGGCGTCGCGGGCGCGCTCCGGTCCCTCTTCCACCGCACGTACAAGGCCGTGGCCGCCGTCGACGGGATCGACTTCGACATTGCGGCCTCCGAGCGCGTGGGCTTCCTCGGCCCCAACGGGGCCGGCAAGACGACGACGCTCAAGGTCCTCTCGGGGCTACTGCACCCGACGAGCGGCGAGGTGAGCGTCGACGGCCACGAGCCGCGGCGGCGCGACGACGCCTTCCTCCAGAAGATCATGCTCGTGCTCGGCCAGAAGCAGCAGCTGCTCTGGGACCTGCCGCCGAGCGACACGTTCGAGCTCAATCGCGCGGTCTACGGCGTGCCGCGCGACGAGTACGCCGCCACGCTGCGCGAGCTCACCGAACTGCTCGAGCTCGGGGACCTGGTCCGCAAGCCCGCGCGCACGCTCTCGCTCGGCGAGCGGATGAAGTGCGAGCTCGCCGCGGCGCTCATCCACCGGCCGAAGGTGCTCTTCCTCGACGAGCCCACGATCGGCCTCGACGTCTCGATGCAGGCGACGGTGCGCGGCTTCGTCGAGCGCTACAACCAGCGCTACGGCGCCACGATCCTGCTGACGAGCCACTACATGGAGGACGTGCAGCGCCTCTGCCCCCGCGTCATCGTCATCGACAAGGGCAAGCTCGTCTACGACGGCGCGCTCGAAGCGCTCGTGGCGCGCATTCGGCCCGACAAGCGCGTGGTGCTGCGCTTCACGCGCCCCGTCGATCGCGCCGACCTCGCGGACCTGGGCACAGTCGTGCGCCACGGCGCGGGCGACACCGTGCTCGACGTGCACAAGGACGCGGTCAACCGCGTCGTCACCCAGGCCCTGGCCCGCCTGCCGGTCGCCGACCTCACGGTCGAGAACCCGCCGCTCGAGGAGGTCATGTCGGAGCTCTTCGCGCGCGGCCACGCGGAGCCGTCGCCGTGAGCGTGGCGCGCTCGATCCGCGCCTTCCCCACCCTGCTGCGCGTGGGCGCCTACGAGGCGCTGGCCTACCGGGGCGAGATGCTCGTGTGGATCCTGGCGACGACGATGCCGCTCGTGATGCTGGCCCTCTGGTCGGCCGTCGCGCGCGACGCCCCGGTCGGCCGCTACACCGAGGCCGGCTTCGTCGCGTACTTCCTGGCGACGTTCGTCGTGCGGCAGCTCACCGGCGCGTGGGTGTTCTACACGATGAACTTCGAGGTCCGCACGGGCGCGCTCTCGATGCGCCTCCTGCGGCCCGTGCACCCGCTGCTCGCGTACACGGCCGAGAGCCTCGCGTCGATGCCCCTGCGCGTCGCCGTCTCGGTCCCCATCGCCGCGGTGTCGCTGGCGATCGTGGGGACCGGCGCGGTCACGCACGATCCCTGGATCTGGCTGGCGTGGGCGGTGTCGGTCGCCGGCGCGTGGCTGCTCTCGCTCTTCGTCAACTTCATCGTGGGCTGCACCGCGTTCTTCGCCGAGAGCAGCGTGAAGTTCATGGACGCGTGGCTGGTCTTCTACTTCGTGCTCAGCGGCTACCTCGTCCCGATCGATCTCTTCCCGCCTGCGGTCCGCGCCGCGCTCGAGTGGCTGCCGTTCCGCTACCTGCTCGGCTTCCCCGTCGAACTGATGACGGGGGCGCTGTCGCGCGGCGACGCGGCGGCGCTGCTCGCGCGGCAGTGGGCGTGGGTCGTCGTCGGCCTCGGCGGGACGTCGCTCATGTGGCGGCGGGGGCTGCGGCGGTTCGCGGCGTACGGGGGCTAGCGCGCGGCCATGCGGTACCTGCGCCTGCTCGCGATCCAGCTCCGCACCTCGCTGCTGCTCTCGATGCAGTACCGCGCCGACTTCCTGCTCGACGCGTTCGTCGAGGTCTTCTGGATGGCGACGGCCATCCTGCCGCTCGTCGTCGTCTTCCGCGTCCGCCCCGTCATCGCCGGCTGGAGCTTCGGCGACGCCCTGATGGTCATGGGCTGGTTCACGTTCCTCCAGGGGGTGCTCGAGGGCGCCATCAACCCGAGCCTCGTCACGGTGGTGGAGCACATCCGCAAGGGGACGCTCGACTTCGTGCTCATCAAGCCGGCCGACGCGCAGTTCCTGGTCTCGACGGCGCGCTTCCAGCCGTGGCGCGCGGTCAACGTCGCCACGTCGCTCGGCCTCTTCGCGTGGGGCTTCGCGCGCCTGGGGCGCGGCCCGTCGGCGGGCGACGTGGCGCTCGCGGCCGTCGCGATGGTCGCGGCGGTCGTCGTCCTCTACTCGCTGTGGATGCTCACCGTGTCGGCCGCGTTCTATTTCGTGCGGATCGACAACCTCTCGCAGCTCTTCGGCGCCGTGTTCGACGCCGCGCGCTGGCCGGTCCAGATCTTCCGCGGCGTGGTGCGCGCGGTGTTCACGTTCGTCATCCCGCTCGCGCTCATGACGACGTACCCGGCCGAGGCGCTGCTGGGCAGGCTCGGGACGGGCACGCTGCTCGGCGCGCTCGCCGGGGCGGCGGCCGCGTTCGTGATCACGCGGCTCGTGTGGACCGCGTCGATCGGCAAGTACACGAGCGCCGGGGGGTGAGGCGCAGCCGCGACCCCGCCCTCGACTCACGGCACGGCCGCCGGATCGCGCAGGATCGCGCCGGTGAACGACGCGCGCAGGTAGAAGCCCCGCGGCACGGTCTCCACCCGCTCGCCCTCGGCTCCGCGCACCACCGTGCGCACCCGCCCGTGCGCCGCCTTGGGCCGGAGCTGCATCCAGCGCCCGAGGCGCGCCGTCACGCCCTCGACGTCGCCCATCCCCACGCGCCCGAGGATCTCCTCGAAGTCGCCCGCCAGCACCGCCTCCTGCTCGCGCGTCGGCGACCAGAGCCTCGCCTCGCCCACCGCGCGCCGCCTGACCTCGTCGATCTCGATCGGCACCCAGAGCACGCGCGAGAGCTTCGCCCGCACCCACGACGTCGCCCACTCCGCGCGGTCGGCGTCGGCGAGCGACACGGCGCACACGAACGTCGACTCGCGCGGCGCGCCGCTGCGCGCGTCGACGGGGACCGTCTTGAGCTCGATCTGCAGCTCCGGGAAGTCCCAGACCGCCGCGCTCCCGCCCGTGGCGCCGAGCGCTCGCTCCACGAGCTCGCCGACCTTGCCCTTGGTGTGAAGCCCGGCCGCCGGCACCTCGGTGCCGCGCAGCGCCCTCGCCCGCTCGAGCAGCTCGCCTTCGTGACGCGGAGGGAGGACCACGGGGCTCACGCGCGAGGGACGCGGCGCGTCCTCTGGCTACTGCCGCGGCAGCAGCGACTGCAGCAGATCTCCGCCGCCGACGAACCCGCGGAGCGACTCGTCGGTCCACTCGGTCGGTGGGGACTTCGGCGACCTGAAGTAGCACCCGATGAAGCTGCGCAGCCCGGGGCTGGTCTTCGGGCGCACGGCGTGCCAGGTGCACTGGTCCATGAGGACCACCGAGCCGCGCGGCACCTGCAGCTCGATCTGGCCCGGCCAGTCCACGGCGGAGAGATCGTGGGGCGGCGCGGTCGGCTCCTGGACGCGGCGCGGGTAGACGAGGAGCGGGCCGTTCTCGCCCGTCAGGTCCTGCACGTAGAGCAGGGTCATGAGCCGCTGCGGCTCGTCGAACCGGGGCCAGAGGCCCGCGTGGCGGTACTTGCTGTCGTCGATGCCCCCGATGTGCGTGTGCCACGCGAAGAACGGCCGGTGCGCGTCGGCGACCACGGCGCCGGTCAGCTCGAGCTCGACGTCCTGCCCCACGTACCCCCGGATGGCCTCCGCGATCGGGGGCCGCACGATGAGGTCGGCGTGCTCGGGGCAACGCTTGATGAACTTGTAGAAGACGAGACCGGTCGTGCAGAGCTCGATCTCCGGAGCCAGCCGCTTCGGCTCGCGCGAATAGCACTCGGGACGGCCGGCGAGCGCGTGCAGCCGGGTCATCGTCTCGGTGAGCCTCCCGACCTCCGCGTCGTCGTAGGCGCGCTCGAACACGGTGTACCCGCGCTCGCGCAACGATCGAACGTGGTCCGGGGCGGTCGGCGGGCTCATTTGCGGTCCTGCGCCTCCAGCTTACTCGACGGGTGGCTCGCGGACCGCCTACTGAAGAAACGCGCTCCGCGTCGCCTCGAGCAGCGGGTTCTGCGCCGCCAGGGTCGCGCCGCCGGACACGAACCCCTCGCCGATCTCCCAGAGGATGACGCCGCCCAGCCCCTGCGCCTTCAGCCAGGCCCCCTTCGCCGCGATCGACGCCGGATCCTCGTAGGTCACGTAGGTGCACTGCTGCGGGTTGCTCCCCGAGAGCGTGAGGTACGGCGCCTCGGCCGCGGAGTCGTAGTGGTAGGCGCCCGGCGCGTAGTACGACGCCAGGATGTTCGGGTACGACATCGTCCCGTCGCTCGCGCTCACCGTCGAGCCGGAGAGCGCCTGCACCGGCGCCGTCACGGGGGCGGTGTAGCAGAGGCCGTAGAAGCCGATGCCGATGCCGAGCTTGGACCCGGGCACGCCCGCGGCCAGGTAGTGCGCGACGCTCGCGTCGATGCCCGTCGGCGTGGAGCTCACCTGGTTCCAGTGCAGCGGCGACGCGTGCCAGCTCTCCCAGCCCTGCCACGCGCCCGCCATCCCGTAGGTCATCAGGTTGATCTGGTCGAGCTGCGCCGCGATGGCCCCGTACCACGACAGGTCATCGAGCGAGTTCTCGTTCTCGAAGCCCGCGGTGAGCGCGAGGATCGCGCCCGGGCTCTGCTGGCGCAGGGCCTGGATGAGCGACGTCTGCAGCGCCTGGTCCTGCGCCGCCGTGAGGCTGCCGCCCTCCCAGTCGAGGTCGAGGCCGTCGTAGCCCATGGCCACGAGCGCCTCGAGGCTCGACACGAACGTGGACATCGCGTTCTGCGTCGCGCCCTCGAAGGCCGGCCCCGAGCCGGCCCCTCCGATGGAGGCGATCGCCTTCTTGCCGTGGGCGTGCGCCGCCGCGACGAGCGCGGTCGCCGTGGCGGTGTCGAAGGTGCCCGAGGCCCAACCGCCCGAGGCGTCGGGGAGGTAGAAGGCCGCCGCGACGTGCGTGAGGCCGTCCCAGTCGATGGACGAGACGGCGTAGTCGCCGCCGTTCGCGGGGTCGTGCCAGCTCGGGTAGTAGCCCATGACCCAGGGCGTGGCGGCGGGCCCGCCCTCGCCGGCCCCGCCTTCGGCGTGCGCGCCGGTGTCGCCCCCGAGCGACGCGTCGGTCCCGCTCGCGCCGTCGTGGCCCGCGCCTGCGTCGCTCCCGCCACCGGAAGCGTCGAGCGCCCCCGCGTCGTCGCCCCCGCTGCCTCCGTCACCCCCGTCGCCCGCCTGCCCGCCGGCTCCGCTCGACGAGCTGCAGGCGGCGAGCGCGAGGCAGGCGAGCAGCGCCGCCGCGCGCCGCGCGCTGCGGGTCTCGAGGAAGGCGGCGTGGCAGTCCGGGCTCATGCGGTCATTGTCGCACGCCGGGTGGGGCCCGTCTCAGGCGGGGAGCCCCTGGCACGTGCCGCCGGCCGGATAGCAGGCGCCGTCGACGCACGTCCCGGACGGCGCGCAGTCGCCGTCGGTCGCGCACGATCGGCGCACGCACTGGTTGGCCGAGCAGTCGAAGTCGGCCGGGCAGTCGGCCGGCGCGCTGCACGACCTGGGGACGCAGTGGCCCCCGGCGCCGCACACGAAGCCCGTCGCGTCGCCGTAGAGCGGAGCGAGCGGCGACGCGGCGCAGTCGGCGTCCACCAGGCACGGCGCCATGCAGTAGCCCTGACCCTGCTGCCCCGGCAGCGGCCGCGGGGAGTACTGCGTGGACTGGCAGACGCACGCGACCCCGTTGCAGGGCGGCATGCCCGCGTCGGGCGAGCAGGTCGCGTCGCTCGCGCACGGCTGACCGAGCGCGTAGCCGGTGAGGTACGGGCCGCCGGGCGCCTGACAGTAATCCCCCGAGCCGCAGTCGGCCTGCGTGTGGCACGACGCGCCCGCGTCGCCGGCGTCGCCCGCCTCGACGGCGGCGTCCACCGCGCAGGCGATGCCCGAGCTCTGCACCTGCCACGTCGAGCCGTTGCACGTCGCGTAGGCCGGGCCGCCCTGGTCGCAGCCGTAGCTGCACGAAGGCTGCGCGCCGCCGCAGGAGTCGACCGAGCAGGGCGAGCCTTGCTGGGGGATCGTCGAGGGACACGCGGTCGCCGCCGGCGTGCCGGCCCCCGCGAACGCCTCGAACGCCCAGGTGCCGTTCATGCAGACGGCGACGGTGCCTCCCCCGCAGGGGCCCTGGGCGCCTCCGTAGCTGCAGGTGGTGCCGCTCGCGAGGAAGCAGGTCGCGCCCTCGGACGGGGGCGAGGAGGGACAACCAGCCCCCCCGTCGCCGCCGCCGGCGGAGGAGCCCGAGCAGGCGGCCAGCGAGGCGCACAAGGACGCGGCGAGAGCAACGGCAGCGAGGCGGAACGAGACGGCCATGCCGGGTAGCAAAGCACGCGCCGCGCCGGGCGGACGTGCGCGGAATCGTTGGAGGGAGTGCGCGCCAGGGTGTGCCAGCCGGGCGTGGCGATCGGTACGTGCGGCCCTTCGGCGGCGGGCTCGGGCGCCCCGTCAGGACCGCGCGCGTGCCGGCGCGCTTGACGCTACTGCGCACTTCAGGATGTCATCTGCGTGTGCGCCGCCTCCGCTCGCAGTGGCTGGGTCTCTCCGTCGTAGCCTCGGTCTTCGCCGCAGCGTGCAGCTCCGGCAACGGCGCCTCGTCCGGCGATGGCGGCGAGCCGCCGGACGCCGCGCTCGACGGGGGGTCCGACGACGGGACGCTCCCGGACTCCACCACGCAGGAAGCCGGCGCGAGCGATACGGGCGCCGACGCCGCAAACGACTCGGCCACCGCGCACGACTCCGCCGCCACGGGCGACTCCGCCGCCGCGCACGACTCCGCCGCCGCGGGCGACTCCGCCGCCGCGGGCGACTCCGCCGCCGCGGGCGACTCCGCCGC
>JAJYCT010000557.1 GCA_021778125.1 Myxococcales bacterium | reverse complement strand
CGGTGATCTCCTGAACGGCGAGGCCGATGTCGCGGCACGGCGCGCGGAGCGCGGCGAGTAGGCATCCGCTAGCATCGGTCCGGCATGGTGCCCGAACAGCTGCTCCCGGTCGTGTGGGCGCTCTTCCCCGTGATGCACGTGGCGCACGGGCTCGGCTTCGCCGCGGGGCTGGCGCGCTACGCGGTCCGGCCCGACTGGGAGACCGCCGAGCGCCTCGACTCCGTGCGCCCCGTGCCGCCGCCCGACGTCGCCCGCGCCTGACGCGCCGCCCCCCGAAGGCCCGGCGTCAGGCCGCGCGCGTCGCGACGGCCTCGCGCGATCGCCGGGTCGAGACGATCACGGGCAGGCCCCCCGCCGGCGTGATCGTCACCGCGCGGCGCCGCGCGCGCACCTCGCGCCGCGCGAGGCGCATCTCGACGCGCGGCAAGAGCGCCGCCAGCACCATCTTCATCTCGTAGACCGCGAAGGCGGCCCCGACGCACTTGCGCAGCCCCCCGCCGAACGGCAGCCACTCCCACGCCGCCGGCTTCCACCCGAGGAAGCGCTCCGGCCGGAAGCGCTCGGGCTCCGGGTACAGCGACGGGCGCCGGTGCACCAGGTAGATGGCCGGCGCGACGAAGGAGCCGGCCGGCAGGTCGAGCCCGCCGATCGTGCGCCGCTGCTGCAGCACCCGCGCGACCAGCGGGATGACCGGCTGGAGGCGGAGCGCCTCCTTGACCGTCGCGTCGAGGAGCTCGAGCTTCGCGATCCGGGCCGGGTCCCCCCCGGCCGACGCGATCTCCTCGCGCAGGCGCGCGACGAGCTCCGGCCGCACCAGCAGCCACCGCAGCGCCCACGCGAGCGCCGTGGCGGTCGTCTCGTGACCGGCCACCAGCAGCGTCACCAGCTCGTCGTGGACCTCGTCCTCGGAGAGCGGCGCCCCGCTCTCGTCGCGCGCGTCGAGCATCATCGCCAGCACGTCGGTGCGCCCCGCCGTGCCCCGCTCGCGCCCGGCGCGGATCTCCGCGCGCAGGATCGCGCCGGCGCGATCGGACAGCCGCAGGAAGCGCCCCCAGGGGCTGAGCGGCCCGAGGTCGCGCTGCAGCGGGTGCAGGAGCAGCGCCGGGTGCGAGCCGATGTCGAGCACGCGCCGCAAGAGATCCGCCAGCGCGGCCAGGCGCGGGCCCTGCTCCAGCCCGAAGACCGTGCGGAGGATGACCTGGAGGGTCACCGCCTGCATCGGCCGGTGCACCGCGAAGCGCGACCCGACGGGCCAGCGATCGATCGAGTCGTGCGTGAGGTCGAGCATCGTCTGCCCGTACGCGTGCATCCGCTCGCCGTGGAACGCCGGCAGGATCATCTTGCGCTGGCGCAGGTGCTCCGCGCCGTCGAGCAGCAGCAGCGAGTGCTCGCCCAGCAGCGGCCGGAGCACGACGTTCGCCTCGCCGGCGTGCGCCTCGTCGGGCCCCAGGCCGAAGACCTCCTTCACGGCGAGCGGATCGGAGACGATCACGATGCCCCTGGGCAGCCCCCAGAGGCGCATCGTGAAGGCGTCGCCGAAGCGCGCGCGGCACTCGTCGAGGACCGCGAACGGAGCGGTCATCCAGCGCGCGAGCTGCAGCCACGGGGGCGCCTCGGGGCCGGGGGGCAGCGGCATCGGCCCTCTCCCCATCAGGCGGCGCGGGCGCGCAGGGCCTCGAGCGTGCGCCGCAGCCCCTCGCGCACCAGGACCGTCGGCTCGTAGCCGAGGAGCTCGCGCGCGGCGCGGACGTCGGCGAGCGAGTCGCGCGGATCGCCGGCCCGCCGCGGGCGGTAGTCGGGATCCTGCGGCGTGCCGACCAGCTCCCCGACGATGCGCAGCAGCTCGTTGAGCGACGTGCGCTCGGCGCACGCGACGTTGACGACCTCGCCCTGCAGCCTGCGCGGCGTCGTCGCCGCGAGCAGGTTCGCGCGGACGGTGTTGTCGATGTAGCAGAAGTCGCGCGTCTGCTCGCCGTCGCCGAAGACCACCGGGCGCTCCTTGCGCAGCGCCGCGGTGAGAAACTTCGGGATGACGGCCGCGTACTCGCTCCTGGGATCCTGGCGCGGGCCGAAGACGTTGAAGTAGCGCAGGCTCACCGTCTCGAGCCCGTAGAGCTGCGAGAAGATGCGCATCAGGTGCTCGCACGTCAGCTTGCTGGCCGCGTACGGCGACAGCGGCTGCGGCGTCATCGTCTCGACCTTCGGCAGCGTGGGCGTGTCGCCGTACGCCGCGGAGCTCGCCGCGAAGATGACGCGGCGCACGCCCGCGTGGCGGGCGACGTCGAGCAGGACCGTGGTGCCCTGCACGCCCGCGAGCATGGACGCCTGCGGGTTCTCGACCGAGCGCACCACGCTCGGGATGGCCGCCTCGTGGAAGACGACGTCGACGCCCCGGGTCGCGCGCGCCACCGTCTCCGGGTCGACGATCGACCCCTCGACGAGCTCGAACCTGCCCGGCAGCGTCTCGAGGTTCTCGCGGCGCCCGCTCGAGAAGTCGTCGAGGATGCGCACCGTGTCGCCCGCCCGCAGCAGGGCCTCGGCGATCGACGACCCGATGAACCCCGCCCCTCCCGTGACCAAGTGAAGCGCCATGAATCCTCCGCGGAACGAGAAACGCGCCGTCCCGTGCCTGTATATCGCCGCCGCGCCGGCGCTGCACGTCGCGCGTGATCAGTGCGTCTTGAGCCACTCGCACCCCCGCCGCTCGCCGAGCTGGCAGGCGCGGGCCATCGCCGCCTGGCTCTTCTTCTCGTCGCGGGCGTAGCCGTCGGGGCCGTCCTCGTAGAGCAGCCCCACGAAGGCGCACGCGCGCGCGTCGCGGGCCTCGCAGCGGCGCTGCCACGCGGCGAGCGCCCGCGCGGCCTCCGCGGGCGCGG
>JAJYCT010000556.1 GCA_021778125.1 Myxococcales bacterium | reverse complement strand
CCGCCCCTCCCCCGCAGTCGCTGCTCGACGTGCACCAGGGCGCCTTCCGCATGGGCGTGCCGGTGGCGGCGGTCGTGCCGCTCTTCTCCGCGGCCGAGCAGAAGCAGTACGGCCTGCCGAAGAACGACGCGGAGCTGAAGATGCCCGTGCTGCACGTCGCGTTTTGAGCGTTCCCGCGGGGCGAGCGCCCCTGGTACCATCGGGCCCTTGAGGCGCGGGGGGCGACGACCTCCTGCGGAGCGGACCCACGAATGGCCCAACGAATTGCCCAGCCGTCCAAGCCGGCGGATCCCATGCTCGGCCGCGTCATCGCGGGGCGCTATCGCCTGGAGGCTCGCATCGGCGAGGGCGGCATGGGCGTGGTCTACCGGGCCCGTCACGTGCTCATCGACCGCGTCGTCGCGGTGAAGCTCATTCGCCCCGACCTGCGCGGCGAGACGCACCTGCGCGCCTGGATGCTGCGCGAGGCGCGCGCGGCCAACCGCGTCGACCACGCCCACATCATCGACATCCATGACATCGGCGAGACCGAGGAGGGCGAGCTCTATCTGGTGATGGAGTACCTGGTCGGCACGTCGCTCTCGAGCGAGCTGTCGCGCGGGTCGATGGCCCTGTCGCGCGGCGTCGACATCCTCGAGCAGATGTGCGCCGCGCTCGCGCGCGCCCACGATCTGGGCGTCGTGCACCGCGACCTCAAGAGCGACAACATCCTGCTCACGTCGCGCGGCGGGCGGAAGGACTTCGTCAAGATCCTCGACTTCGGCCTCGCGCACCTGGCGATGGACCCGCGTCTGGCGCCCAAGGGCGCCGTCTTCGGGACGCCCGAGTACATGGCGCCCGAGCAGGCGCGCGGCGAGGAGGCGACGGCGCAGAGCGATCTCTACGCGCTCGGCGTGCTGTTCTTCGAGATGCTCACCGGGCAGCTGCCCTTCCGCAGCGACGACCGCGAGACGCTGCTCGAGATGCAGCGCACGCAGGTGGCGCCCCGCCCCCGGTCGATCAAGCCCGACGTGCTGCCGGCGGCCGAGTCGATCGTCGTCAAGCTGCTCGAGAAGGATCGCCGCAAGCGCTTCCAGGACGCCCACCACCTGCACGAGGAGCTCAAGGCGCTGCAGCGCAGCCTGCCGAGCACGCCGTGGGAGATCGCCGCGTCGGGCGAGAACGCCGCGCCGCCCCCTCCCCCGCCCCCGCAGTCGGCGGGCGTGATCGAGTGGGCGAGCCGGGCGGCACTCTTCTCCCGCATGGTGTCGCGGGCCTACCCGGGCACCAACGCGCCCGCCGACGTGCAGAGCGCGGTCTCGCAGGCGTGGGATCTGGCCGCGCGCGCGACCCGGCTCGAGGGCGAAGTGGCCAGCCACACGCGCAAGCTCGAGGCGCTCGAGCGGCGCGGGCGCGCGCTGCGCGCGGAGATCGGCCGCAAGGTCGAGGAGCTCGCCCACGAGGAGTCGCGCGCCCTGCGCGAGCTGTCGGCCGAGCAGGCCGAGGTCGCGCGCCTGCGCGAGGCCGTGGCGCAGGCCGAGAAGACGGCTCTCGCGGCCAAGCAGTCCGCCGACGCGGCCGCCGGGGCGCCGCCGCAGCTGCGCGTCGTGTTCGAGCGCGCGGGCGCGGCGGCGGCGCTGGTCGAGGCGCGCCGCGAGCAGCTGCGCGACCACGAAAACAAGGCCGGCGCCAAGGACGCGCAGGCGCGCGATCTGCGCCGGCAGATCGAGGAGCTGCGCGCGCAGCTCGCGCGCTACGCCGAGGCGCTCGAGGAGGACCTCGCCAGCGGCCGCGAGAAGGTCGCGGCGCGCACGCGCGAGGGCCTGACCTACGAGAAGGCCTTCAGCGACGTCTCGACGCTGCTGCTCAACCACCTCAAGGCGCGGCCCGAGGCGCGCGATCTGCTGCAGGAGCTCGTCGCCGCCATGCACGGCCAGAGCAGCGGCAGCCCGAAGAGCGAGAGCCGCACCCCCTGAAGGGGCCCGCTCGCCCCCGCCCTTCCCCCCCCGCAGGGGCAGGCGCCTGGCCCGTCAGGGCAGCTTGGCCCCGAGGAAGGCGCGCAGCTTCACGAGCGTCTTCGGATCGCGCGTGAACGAGGGGACCTTGTAGTCGGCCGCCCAGGCCTTGACCTCGAGCAGGAACTGCTCGCGCGTGCCCGAGCCGGTGACGATGTCCTCGACGGTGCGGCCGCGCGCGGCGCCCCTGCGCAGCCCGCGCACGTAGCCCTCGAGGCGACCGAAGTCGTCGCCGAGGAAATCGTGCAGGGCCGACGCGTCGTCCGACAGGCGCTGCAGCGCGCCCTCCTTGAGCTCCGGGCGCGCGCCCACGGCGAGCGCGCACGCGACGCGCAGCACGAACGCGTCGTCGAGGAGGCCGAGGTCGTCGATCCCGTCGGGGATGAGGTCGAGCGACTTGAAGATGTAGTTCAGGCCTCCGACGAGCGAGCGGGTGCCGTCGTCCTCGCCGGCGTGCTGCGCGAGCACGTCGCCGACGGCCGAGGCGTCCTCGCCGAGGCTGCGCAGCCACTGGGGGAAGATCTCGAGGTAGCGCGGATCGAGGGCGAGATCGCTCACGGGGGCCTCCGGGCGCCGACGGTATCACGCGCCCGCGGCGGCGAGGAGGCGGGGCGCGACATCGAGCAGCGAGGTGACCCCCGCGGACGAAGCCGGCGGCGGCGCGGGCGAGGGTGCGCGCGGCCTCGTCGAGCGTGCGCCGAGCGGCGTCGACTCCGTTGCCGTCGACGAAGACGAGCAGGACGCCCAAGGGCCCTCAGGACATCCGACCCACCGCCCAGCCGAGCAGGAACCCGGCCGCGAGGGCGGCGACCACCAGCACGGCGACGACCCACGGCGCGATGCCGCGGGCGAACGCGGACCGCTCGAGCGCGGGCGCGGCCC
>JAJYCT010000555.1 GCA_021778125.1 Myxococcales bacterium | reverse complement strand
TCGAAAGGCCGTGCGCGGCCCCAAAGTCAGACGCGAGCGAACGCGCTTTCGCGATACCCCTCATGTCTCAACGGCGAAGCTTCTGGGGCGCGCATGAGCGTCTCAGGGGCACCTTGAAAGGGCTGGTTCTACCACCACCCCTACTCGCGCGCGTCGCGCGCGGCCAACGTCATCTGGGTTCTCGAGGAGCTCGGCGTGCCCTACGAGCTGCGCTTCGTGGACATCATGAAGGGCGCCCAGAAGGCGCCCGAGATCCTCGCCCTGAACCCGATGGGAAAGGTCCCCGTCGTCCAGGACGGCGACGTCACGGTGACCGAGTCGGCCGCCATCGCGCTGTACCTCGCGGACCGGTATTGTCCTCGGCCGAGAGGAGCCGGGCTCCGCTGCGGCGGCACGGTCATCAACGTGTCCGGCCAGGCCACCGAGAGCCGCGATAGGATCGCGCCCACCCATGCGCACCGGCCTCGATCGTCTGCCCACCCTCGACGCCCTCGTCGCCGAGCTCCGCGGCGCCCGCGTCGGCCTGCTCGCGCACCCCGCGTCGGTCGACGCGCGCCTGGTGCACGCGCGGCGCGTGCTGGACGCCCTGGACGTGAAGGTGCGCCTCGTCTTCGGGCCCGAGCACGGCTACGGCGGCGAGGCGCAGGACATGATCGGCGTCGCCGACGCGCGCGACGCGCTCGGCACGCCCATCCGCAGCCTCTACGGCGAGAGCTTCGAGGACCTGTCGCCGCGGCCGGCGGATCTCGCGGAGCTCGACGTGCTGGTCGTGGACCTGCAGGACGTGGGGTCGCGCTACTACACGTTCGTCTGGACGGCGGTGCTCGCGGTGCGCGCCTGCGCGCGCGCCGGGGTGCGCGTGGTCGTGCTCGACCGGCCCAACCCCCTGGGCGGCGACGCGGCGTCGCTCGAGGGGCGCCGGCAGACGCGCGCGATGTGCTCGTTCGTGGGCCTCGAGCCCGTCGCCGTCCGGCACGCGCTCACGCTCGGCGAGATCGTGGCGTGGCGCGCGAGGGTCGAGCACGCGCCGCCGGGGCTCGCGCGCGTGGTCGCCTGCGAGGGGCTCGATCGCGGCGCGCACGCGCCCGCGTGGGATCGCCCGTTCGTCCCGCCGTCGCCGAACATGCCGACCTACGAGACGGCGCTCGTCTACCCGGGCGGGTGCCTCGTCGAGGGCACCAACCTCTCCGAGGGGCGCGGGACCACCCGGCCCTTCGAGATCGTCGGGGCCCCGTGGCTCGACGGCGTCCGCCTCGCCGACGCCCTGCACGCGCTCTCGCTGCCCGGCGTGCGCGCGCGGCCGCTCACCTTCCGGCCGATGTTCCACAAGCACGCGGGGCGCGAGTGCGGGGGCGTGCAGCTCCACGTCACCGATGCGCGCGCGTTCCGGCCCTGCGCGACCTACCTCGCGCTCCTCGCGCTTGCCCGCGCCCAGGCCCCCGGGGCCTTCGCGTTCCGGACGGAGCGCTACGAGTTCCGCGACGATGTCCCGGCGCTGGATCTGCTCACCGGGAGCGCCGAGGCGCGCGAGCGCATGGTGCGCGGCGACCCGCCCCGGGGGCTGATCGAGGCGATCGCGCCGGTGGGCGAGGGCGAGCGCGCGATCCACGCCGACGCGCTGGCGGCCGCCCGCGCCGCGTCGATCTGACGCGCCCCGCCGCGAAGCGGCAGCGCCGCGCCGGGGGGGAGGGTACACTCGGGGGCGATGGGGAAGTCCTCCACCACGGAGCTCGTCGGCCGGACCATCGCCGGCAAGTTCCTCCTCGAGGACCACATCGGCAGCGGCGCGATGGGCGCGGTGTACCGGGCCCGCCAGATCGCACTCGACAAGGTCGTCGCGATCAAGGTCCTGCACGTCGAGCACGCCGACGACGCCACGTTCGCCGCCCGGTTCCAGCGCGAGGCCAGGGCGGCGTCGCGGCTCAACCACCCCAACTCGATGCAGGTCATCGACTTCGGCGAGGAGCCCGACGGGCTGCTCTACATCGCGATGGAGTACCTGGACGGGCGCAGCCTGCACCGCGTCCTGCGCGACGACGGGCCGATGCCCCCGGCGCGCATCGCCGACGTCCTGATGCAGACGCTCGCGGCGCTGGCCGTCGCGCACGACATGGGCGTCGTGCACCGCGACCTCAAGCCCGAGAACATCGTCGTGCTCCGCGGGACCGACGACGACGGCCGCCCCCGCGACATCGTCAAGGTGTGCGACTTCGGCATCGCGAAGATCTCCGACTCGCGCGCCTACCGCGCGAGCGGCGAGCGCGAGTCCATCGCGCCGGTCACGACCGCGGGCCTGCTGGTGGGGACGCCCGAGTACATGTCGCCCGAGCAGTGCCGCGGCGAGAGGCTCGACGCGCGCAGCGATCTCTACTCGGTCGGCGTGATCCTCTACGAGATGCTCGCCGGACGGGTGCCGTTCGAGGCCGAGAACGCCATCGGCGTGGTGCTCAAGCACATCACCGACACGCCGCAGCCCCTGTCGACGCTCGTGCCCGACGTCGAGCCGCGCCTCGAGGCGGTGTGCCGGCGCGCGCTGCTCAAGGACCGCGACGCGCGCTACGCGAGCGCGCGCGACATGCGCGCCGACGTGCGCCTCGCGGTCGACGGTCGTTCGCTGCTCACGCCGGAGGTCCCGAGCGTGCAGGTGCTCACGGCGTCGCCCGCCGTGGCGACGGCGGCGACCGTGCAGATGACGGCCCCCAGCTCGAGGCCCGAGGTCGACGCCGGGAAGCCGACGCTCGCGGGCACCGCGGCGCCCGTCGAGGGAGCACCCCGGCGGTGGACGGCGCTCGTCGCGGCGGCGGTGGGCGCCGTCGCGATCGGCTTCTTCGGCGTGCTCTGGCTGCGCCCTCACGCCCGCCCGAGCGCGGCGGCGGCGGCGG
>JAJYCT010000128.1 GCA_021778125.1 Myxococcales bacterium | reverse complement strand
GGTGGCGCGGTGTCCTGGGCATGCGCGAGCGCGCCGCGTCGGTCGGCGGCGCCGTCCTCGTCGAGAGCCGCGCCGGCAAGGGGACGACCGTGCGCGTCCTCGTCCCGCGGAGGATCGCGCCCGACATGGCGTCGGCCCCGTGAAGGCGACGCCCCGGCGGAGCAGGGAGTCGAGCGTGCAGGCCTGCCCGGGCCGTGATGCCGAGGGCAACGTGCTACCTTGCCGGTCGCCCATGGCAGGCCCCACGATCGACCGATCGCTCGTGCTGCACGTCGCGAGGCTCGCGTCGCTCTCGCTCGACGAGGGAGAGGCCGACCGGCTCGCCGGCGAGCTGGCGACGATCGTCGAGTACGTGGCGCAGCTGGGCGCGCTCGACACGCGCGACGTGCCGCCGACGGCGCACGTGTTCCTCGACCGGATGCCGCTTCGCGCCGACGAGCCGCGGCCGGGGCTCACCCGCGAGCAGGCCCTCGCACAGGCGCCGAGCGTCGAGGGCGAGGGCTTCGCCGTGCCGGCGTTCGTCGAGAGGAAGTGACCGTGCACGTCGCCGACGTCGCCGATCGCGTCGCCCGCGGCGAGCTCACCGCCGAGGCGGCGTGCGCGCGGTCGCTCGAGGCGATCGCGGCGAAGGACGGCGCGCTGCACGCGTTCCTGCACGTGGCCCGCGACGAGGCGCTTGCGGCCGCGCGCGCGGTCGACGACCGGCGCCGACGGGGCGAGCCGCTCGGCCCGCTGGCCGGCGTGCCCGTCGCCATCAAGGACGCCATCTGCACCGAGGGCCTGCCGACGACCGCCGCGTCGAAGATCCTGCGCGGCTACGTCCCGCCCTACGACGCGACGGCGGTCGCCCGGCTGCGCGCCGCCGACGCGATCGTCGTCGGCAAGACCAACCTCGACGAGTTCGCGATGGGCTCGTCCACCGAGAACAGCGCGTACGGCGTCACGCGCAACCCGTGGGATCCGTCGCGCACGCCGGGCGGCTCCTCGGGCGGCAGCGCCGTCGCCGTCGCGGCCGGGATGGCGCCGTGCGCGCTCGGCAGCGACACGGGCGGGTCGATCCGGCAGCCCGCGTCGCTCACCGGGACCGTCGGCCTCAAGCCGACCTACGGGCGCGTCTCGCGCTACGGCCTCATCGCCTTCGCCTCGAGCCTCGACCAGATCGGGCCCTTCGCATCCGACGTGCGGGGCGCCGCGCGCGTGCTCTCGGTCCTCGCTGGGCGCGATCCGCGCGACGCCACGTCGCTCGACGCCGCCGTGCCCGACCTCGAGGCGGCGTGCGGGCGCGAGGTGCGCGGCCTGCGCGTGGGGGTGCCCGACGAGTACTTCGCCGAGGGGCTCGCCCCCGAGGTCGGCGAGAGCGTCCGCGCGGCGCTGCGCGCGCTCGAGGAGCGCGGCTGCGTGCTTCGCCCCGTGCGCCTGCCGCACACGTCGTACGCAGTGGCGACGTACTACGTGCTGGCGACGGCCGAGGCGTCGAGCAACCTCGCCCGCTACGACGGCGTGCGCTACGGCCTGCGCGTCGATCCCCGCCTCGACCTGCGCGCCATGATCGGCGCGACGCGCGACGCGGGCTTCGGCGCGGAGGTCAAGCGGCGCATCCTGCTCGGGACGTTCGTGCTGTCGTCGGGGTACTACGACGCGTACTACCTCAAGGCGCAGAAGGTCCGGACGCTGCTGCGGCGCGACTTCGACGACGTCTTCCGCGAGGTGGACGTGGTCTGCTCGCCGGTCTCGCCCACCCCGGCGTTCAAGTTCGGCGAGAAGCTCGCCGATCCCATCGCCATGTACCTGAGCGACGTCTACACGCTGCCCGCGAGCCTGGCGGGGCTGCCCGCGATGAGCGTGCCGTGCGCGCCGACGCGGGCGGGGCTGCCGGTGGGCCTGCACGTCGTGGCGCGCCCGCTCGAGGAGGCCACGATGCTCTCGGTCGCCGCGGCGTGTGAGGCCGCCTTCCCGTGCGCGTCGCCCCTCTGACGCCCGCGACGTCGGGCGCGTGGGCCGCCCTCTTCGAGGCGTGCGGCGCGGCGTGCTTCTGCCGCTACTGGCACTTCGAGGGCACCAAGAACGAGTGGCTCGCGCGCTGCTTCGGGGAGCCCGAGCGCAACCGCGACGAGCAGCTCGCGCTCGTGGCCGAGGGGGCGTCCGAGGCCCGCGGGCTGCTGGCGCTCGAGGAGGACGTCGCGATCGGGTGGATGAAGCTCGCGCCGCGCGCGGCGCTGGCCAGGCTCACGCGGCAGGGGGCCTACCGGCGCCTCGAGCTGGGGAGCGCGGAGGGCGTGTGGAGCGTGGGGTGCCTGCTGGTGCACCCGGCGCACCGGCGGCGCGGCGTGGCGGGGGCGCTGGTGCGCGCGGCCGACGAGGCCGTGCGGGGCTGGGGCGGGCGGGCGATCGAGGCGTACCCGTACCGGCCGGGGCACGAGGTGCACGACGAGGTCGCGATGATGGGGCCGGAGAGCGTGTTCGTGGCGGCCGGGTTCCGCGAGGTGCACGGCGACGGGCCGTATCCGGTGATGCGCAAGGAGCTGTGATGCTGGGTCATGGATGGCGCGGAAGATCGACTTCGTCGCCGGCGACGTCGAGTTCTTCGGCTCCCGGTCGGTCTCGCGCCGGAGTCCGCGCGCCGAGCGCGCGGCCCGAGTGACGACGCCGCATCGCCGTGAGACACTGGCGGCCATGCGCGTCCGGCCCTCGCTCTTGCTCAGCCTCGCTCCCGCCCTCTTCGCCCCCGCCCTCGCGTGCAGCAGCAGCAGCTCGTCGGGCGCCTCGAGCCCGGGCGACGGCGGCACCGGCGACGATGGCGGCGGACCGGCGACGCTGTCGTACACCCCCAGGGGCTGCGGCTACACGTACACGCCGCCGCCGACGCTCGGGTACCTCGACCTCGCCCTCGACGACACGGGGCCCGTCAGCGCCACGGCCGGCAAGCCCGAGCGCGTTCGCGTCGGCCTCGGCGGGGGGACGACCAAGGGCCAGGCCGGCTACGCCGACCCGTCGACCTCCGCCGCGTTCACCTGGGAGACGGCCGAGCCCAACCACGCCGCGAAGGTGAAGATCGGCACGTCCGCCGCGTCGATGACCACCGTGCAGACCGGCTACGCGTGGACGCTCAAGCCGACGCTCGGGTCCAACGCGTACTTCCACGAGGTGCACCTCTGCGGCCTGACGCCCGGCACCACGTACTTCTACGCGGTGGGCGGCGGCCCCGCGGGGCAAGAGGTGTGGAGCGACCCGCTGAGCTTCACCACCGTCCCGTCGAGCGGCAGCATCACCGTCGGCGTCTTCGGCGACGCGCGCGATTCGGCCACCACGTGGCAGGCCGTGCACGTGCGCATGCGCGACGCGATGGCGTCGCTCAGCCTCGTCGGCGGCGACGTCGTCGACATCGGCGGCGAGGAGACGTTCTACACGCAGTGGCTCGACGCCATCGTCAGCGACCCGTCCGGCAAGCCGCTGACGCTCGGGCGGATGCCCATCCTGGTCATCAACGGCAACCACGAGGCCGACACCTCGACCTCGTTCGCCAACTTCGCCCTCCCGGGCACCGACGCGTACCCGGAGACGTACGCGTCGTTCGACGTGGGCAACACGCACTTCACGATGCTCGACGACCAGCAGATCGCCGAGAGCCTCATGTCGGGGACCGCGAGCCCGGAGGCGAAGGCGCAGCTCGCGTGGGTCGACAAGGACCTCGCGGCGGCCAGCGCGGATCGCGCCGCCCACCCGTTCGTCGTCGTCGTCGCTCACCGCGGCATCTTCTCGACGTCGGTGCACGGGGCGGATCCCGACGTCCTCGCCGCCCGCGCGGCGCTCGCGCCGCTCTACGACAAGTACGGCGTGGATCTGGTCCTCAACGGCCACGACCACGAGTACGAGCGCACGGCGCCGCTCACGGCGGGCACGCCCCCCACCGGCAGCCCGGCGATCGCCGCCGGCGGCAAGGGCACGACGTACGTGACGTGCGCGGGCGCGGGGGCCGACGCGTACGGCGCCGGCACGGCGACGCCGTGGCGCACGAAGAGCGCGACGTTCGGGACCGGAACGCCGTACATCGGCGTCTACTCGCTGCTGACGCTGTCGGGCAGCACGCTCACGCTCAGCGCCTACGGCCTCAAGGCGTCGTCGACCACGGTCAAGGGCGACGACGTCGTCGACACGCTGCAGCTGACGCACTGATCGCGCGCGTGGCCCGGGGGGTTCTTTCCGTTCCGAACCCCTGCTAGGTTGCGCGCCGCCATGTTCGGCCCCAAAGCGAAGGACGACGTCTTCTTCGGCGCGTTCGTCCAGCACGCGCAGAAGAGCGTCGAGGCGGCGAAGCTCCTGCTCGAGATGGTCGAGCACCCCGAGAACAAGGAGAGCCTGGCGCTCGACATCGGGGAGAAGGAGTCGTCGGGCGACCGCCTCACGCACGAGACGGTCAAGCGCCTGCACGAAACGTGGATCACGCCGCTCGATCGCTTCGACATCCACGGTCTCATCTCGAAGCTCGACGACGTGCTCGACTTCATCGAGGCCGTGTCCGAGCGCCTGGTCCTCTACCGGGTGACCGACGTCCGCGAGCACGCCGTAGAGCTCGTGCGGGTGCTGGTCAAGTCGTGCGAGCACCTGCACCGCGCGATGACGCTCTTCCCGCAGCTCGCCGCCAAGGGCAAGGAGCTGCTCGAGATCTGCGTCGAGCTCAATCGCCTCGAGAACGAGGCCGACGGCATCTACCGCCGCGCCATCGCGGAGCTGTTCCACAACGGCACCGACCCCATCGAGGTGATGAAGTGGCGCGACATCTTCGATAACATCGAGGAGGCCACCGACCGCATCGAGGACGTGGCGAACATCGTCGAGGGCGTCGTCCTCGAGTACGCCTGACGCGCGCGCCGCCCGCCGATGCTGAACCTCGTCTTCGTCGTCCTCCTGGCGCTGGCCTTCGACTACCTCAACGGCTTCCACGACGCCGCCAACTCGATCGCGACCGTCGTCTCGACGCGCGTGCTCAGCCCGCGCGCGGCGGTCGCCTGGGCGGCGTTCTTCAACTTCGTCGCGTTCCTCGTCTTCAGCACCCACGTCGCCGGCAACATCGCCAAGGGCGTCGACTCGCACGTGGTCACGCTGCCGCTGGTCGCCGCGGGGCTGCTGGGCGCGATCGTGTGGGACCTTTTCACCTGGTGGTGGGGCCTGCCCACGTCGTCGTCGCACGCGCTGCTCGGGGGGATCGCCGGCGCGGCGGTCGTGGCCCGCGGGACGCAGACGGGCAGCGTCATGGCCGGCCTGCGCGCCCTGGACGCGTCGTTCTTCGGCCAGACCGCCCTGTTCATCGTGCTCTCGCCGCTCATCGGCGCGGTGCTCGGCTTCGGGTCGATGGCGCTGGTGATGGCCCTCTTCGGCAAGCGCGCGCCGCGCGTGGTCGACGCCCGCTTCCGCCGGCTGCAGCTCGTCTCCGCGGCGCTCTACTCGCTCGGCCACGGCGGCAACGACGCGCAGAAGACGATGGGCATCATCGTCATGGCGCTCGTCAGCTACGGCGTCGTGAAGACGGGCGGAGCCGGCCACGCGCCGGCCATTCCGCTCTGGGTCGTGCTCGCGTGCCAGACGGCCATGGGCCTGGGCACGCTCACCGGCGGCTGGCGCATCGTGCGGACGATGGGCATGAAGATCACCAAGCTGCAGCCCGTCGGCGGGTTCTGCGCCGAGACGAGCGGCGCCGCGACGCTCTTCCTGGCCACGGCCCTCGGCATCCCCGTCTCGACGACGCACACCATCACCGGCGCCATCGTCGGCGTCGGCAGCGTGCGCAAGCTCACCGCCGTCCGCTGGGGCGTCGCGGGGCGCATCGTCTGGGCGTGGGTGCTCACGGTTCCGGGAGCGGCGGCGATCAGCGCGCTGACCGAGCTCGCGCTCGTGAGCTTCGGGGTGGATGCGCGCTGACGTGGGCTGGAGGATCGCGGGGGCCGCCGCTCAGCCGTCCGTGTCCGAGAAGCGGTACCCGACGCCGCGCACGGTCTGGATGAACCGCCCGGCCGCTCCGAGCTTGTCGCGCAAGCGCTTGACGTGCGTGTCGACGGTTCGCGAGGTGACGCCCGGATCGACCTCCCAGACGTCGGCGAGCAGCGTCGAGCGCCTCTGGACGCGCTCGCGCCGGGTGACCAGCGTCGTCAGCAGCTTGAACTCCAGGGCCGTGAGCGTGAGTTCGGAGCCCTCGACCTCGACGCGGTGCGCGTCGCGGTCTACGCGCAGCTCGGCCACCTCGATGACCGCCGGCCCCTTCGACTCCCCCCGGCGCAGCACCGCGCTCATGCGCAGCACGAGCTCGCGCACGCTGAACGGCTTGGCGAGGTAGTCGTCGGCGCCGAGCTCGAGGCCGACGATGCGGTCGACCTCCTCCCCCTTGGCCGTCACGATGATGATGGGGATGTCCTGGGTGCGCGGGTCGTGTTTGAGCGCGGTGCAGACGGTGGTCCCAGGGCGGTCGGGGAGCATCAGGTCGAGCAGGACGAGGTCCGGCATGGACTCGCGCGCCAGGCGGAGGCCCGCCTCGGCGGTGGCGGCGGCCTGGACCCGGTGACCGGCCTGCCCCAGGTTGTAGACGAGGATCTCCCGCAGATCCGCCTCATCCTCGATGAGGACCACTCGCGCCATGGGGAGCGACGGTAGCGGCCTCCGGCATCGGCCGCGGGGAGCGCTCGTGACATTTTCGTCACGGAGCCAGCGCGGGCGGCGCTGCACGACGAGCGCGGCGTCGCGCCCTACGAGGCCAGCCCCGCCGCCTCGAGCACGCCGCCGCGCACGTCGTACAGGCGCACGCGCGCAGCGTCCTCGTCGTCCACGACGGCGGTCGCGCCGAAGACGCGCGCCACGCCGCACGAGAGCACCTTGCTCACCGCCGCGTGCAGGTGCCCGTGGAGCACGAAGACGTGCCGGAACGCCTCGAGGACCTCCATGAAGCGCGCCGCTCCGACCAGGCCGTCGAGCCACTGCAGCGGCTGGGTCTTGCGGACGAACGGCGGGTGGTGCTGCACGACGAGCAGCGGCTGCGTCGCGAGCCCCGGATCGGCCGCGCGGGCCGCCAGGACGTCGAGGTCCGCGTCGTCGAGCCACCCGGCCGACCGCGTGACGGGTTGGTGCCGGGCGACGTCGAGCGGCAGCACGTTGACGCCGGCCACCTCGACGACATGCCCGGCGCGCCCGGCGCTCGTCGCGCGGAAGGCGGCGAGCGGACCCTCGAGCGCGCGGCGCCAGCCCTCGGGCGAGGTGTACAGGTCGTGGTTGCCCGGCACGAGCGTGACGCGCCCGGGGGCGATCCCCGAGTCGTGCAGGGTCTCGGCGAGGCACTCGAGCTCGCCCGGCGCGCCGATCTCGGTGAGGTCGCCCGAGACGACCACGTGGGTCGCCCCGACCCGCCGCGCCGTCGAGAGCGCGTGGGCCAGCTTGCGCCGCCGCCCCGCCGCGTCGAGCGGGCGGCCCAGGCTCAGGAACCTGTGCCCCATCGAGAGCCCCGACCGGGCCCGGCCCGGGCGGGCGTCGAGCATGTGCACGTCCGACAGGTGCGCGATGCGCGTCGCGTTGCCTTCCATGTCCTCTCTCCTTGGCTTCACGGAGCGCCTCCAGGACGCTCCATGGGCCGGCAGCGTCGCAGGGGACGATGGCCGCACGTGGGCGGGCGGGTGAACTCCGTGGGTCTTCGGCGGCCTCGCCGCCGTCACACGACCCGCCCTGGGGCCTAGTCGACCCTGGGCGGCGGGTGCGTCCGGAAGTGGCGCACGTCCTCGCCGCGCACCATGAAGATGACCTCCTCGGCGATGTTGGTCGCGTGGTCGGCGACGCGCTCGAGGTACTTGGCCACGTGGATGACGCGGATGGCCTCGGCCACCTGCTCGGGGTGCTGCGACATGAACTCGGTCATCGCGTGGATGATCCGCCCGTACAGCTCGTCGACGGAGTCGTCGCGCACCAGCACCTGCTCGGCGCGCGTGGACTCGCCCTGCACGAAGGCGTCGAGCGCATCGCGCAGCATCTCCTGCGCTTGCTCGCCCATCGTCTTGAGGTCGCCGCGGACCTTGTCCTTCGCCGCGCCGTGGTCCTCCTTGGCGCGCTCGGCGATGTTGACGGCCTCGTCGCCGACGCGCTCGAGATCGGTCACCAGGCGCAGCGCGGCCGCGAGGAAGCGCAGGTCGTAGGCCACGGGCTGGCGCAGGGCGAGGATGCGCAGGACCAGGGCGTCGATGTCGACCTCGTCGCGGTCGATGTGGCGGTCGAGCTCCTCGACCTCCGCGGCGGCCTGCGGCGAGCCCTCCCAGAAGGCCTTGAGGGCGAGCTGCAGGCCCCGCTCGCAGCGCGCCCCCATCGCGAGCGCGTGGGCGCGCAGCTCCCGGAGCTCGGATTCGAAGTCGCGGCTGGTGTGGGCCTGGGGCACGGCGTCCTCGGAGAGGCAGGGGCTACGCGGCAGCGCGGGAGTGCCTGCGCGTGCGCGAGCGGATCCAGATGGCGGCGAGGTTGAGCAAGAAGGTCAAGATCAGCAGGACCAGCGCCGTCCCGTAGAGCAGCGGCTTGGTGCGGTCGACGTCGGGCGACTGCGTGGCCAGGACGTACACGTGGTAGCCGAGGCTCATGAACGGGTCGTTCAGGTGGCTGGGCAGGTACGGGAGATAGTACGCGACGCCCGTGAACAGGATGGGCGCGACCTCGCCCGCCCCGCGGCTGACAGCGAGGATCGTCCCGGTCAGGATGCCGCCCATGGCCTCGGGCAGCACGACGCGCAGGATCGTCTGCATGCGCGTCGCGCCGAGCGCCAGGCTCCCGTCGCGCAGCTCGCGCGGGACGGCCAGGATCGCCTCCTCGGTCGCGACGACCACGACCGGCAGCGTGAGGATGGCCAGCGTGAGCGACGACCAGAGCAGGCAGGGCTTGCCGTAGGTGGGCTGGCCGCCGAACGCGACGCCGTCGATGGCCTTGCCGACGGTCGCGATGAAGAACCCGAGGCCAAAGAGGCCGAACACGATCGACGGCACGCCCGCGAGGTTCGAGACGCTCACGCGGATGAGGCGCGCCAGCCGCGACTCGGTCGAGGCAAACTCGGTCAGGTAGATCGCCGTCGCGACCCCGGCGGGGACCGCGGCGAGCGTCATGAGCAGCGTCAGGGCGACGGTCCCGAAGATCGCGGGGAAGACGCCGCCGGCGGTCATCCCGTCGCGCGGCGCCGCGGTCAAGAACTCCCACGTCAGCGTGCGCGCCCCGCCGAGGGCGACGTCGCCCAGGAGCACGACGAGCATCGCCAGGATGAGCACGACCGACCCGAGCGTGACGGTCTGCAGCGCGCGGTCGCCGTGACGGACCGTGCCGACGAGGCGGCGGGGGGGCGCCGCGGCGCTCACGACACGGTCCCCAGCTTGCGGCGGATGCCGTGGACGATGCGCTCGCCGACGAGGTTCACGACGAACGTGGCGACGAAGAGCATGGCGCCGAGCGCGAACAGGACGCTGTAGTGTGCGCTGCCCATGACGACCTCGCCGAGCTCCTGCGCGATGGTCGCGGTGATGGTCCGGGTCGAGTGGCCCAGGCTCGCGTCGAGCAGCGCCGCGTTGCCCGACGCGATGACCACGATCATCGTCTCGCCGACGGCGCGCCCGAAGCCGAGCACGATCGAGGCCGCGATGCCGGGCGCCGCCGCGGGGAGCACGACGCGCAGCACGGCCTGCGCTCGCGTCGAGCCCATCGCGAGGGCGGCCTCGCGGTACGAGCGCGGGACGGCGCGCAGCGCGTCCTCCGACACGGAGAAGACGATCGGGCAGATGGCGAACGACAGGCCGAGCCCCGCGACCAGCGCGTTGAGCCGGTGCTCGGTGCCGAAGGCGCGCTGCACCCACGTCGCCAGCACGATGAGCGCGAAGAACCCGATCACGACCGACGGGACGCCGGCCAGCAGCTCGATGGCCGGCTTGACCACCTCACGCATGCGCGCCGGCGCGTACTCCGACACGTAGACGGCCGCCCCCACGGCGAGCGGCACGGCGAAGGCGAGCGAGACGAGCGTGACCTTGAGCGATCCGACGACCAGGGGCCAGACGCTGTACTTGGGCACCGTGCTGACCGGCTGCCACGCGAACGCCGTGTCCCCCGAGCGCGAGCCGGCGCCGAACAGCGTCCCCAGCGTCACCTCGCGGTGCACGTCGGAGCTCGTCAGCAGCGGCAGCGCCTCCTTCCCGACGAACACGAAGATGAGCAGGATGGCCGCGATCGAGATCAGGGCGACCGCCCGGATGGAGCCCTCGAGCAGACGCTCCGCCACGCCGGGCCGCCGCTTGAGGGAGCGGGGCGCAGGGCCTCGCGCGAGCTCGGCCGGCAGGGCGGAGTGGGCGCTCATGGCTCAGCCCCCGGGCAGCGGGTAGTAGCCGACCTTCTCGATGACGGCCTGGGCCTCGGGG
This sequence comes from Myxococcales bacterium, assembly GCA_021778125.1. GTDB lineage: Bacteria > Myxococcota_A > Polyangia > Polyangiales > Polyangiaceae > Palsa-1150. The sequence continues at coordinate 3,523 of JAJYCT010000128.1, read as the reverse complement.
CCGCGCACCCAGTCGACGAAGCGCTTGGCGGTCCCGGTCGGCTCGCCCGCCGTGTAGAAGTAGAGGAAGCGCGCGATCGGGTACGTCCCGTCCTGCGCGGTCTTGAGCGACGGCGCGATGGCCGTGCCGCCCTCGTCCTTCTTCACCTTGAGGGCGCGGATCCCCTCGAGGTACGCGATACCGCCGTAGCCGATGCCCCACGCGTCGCCCTTGACCGCGCTGACGACGGCCGACGTCCCCGCGAGCGTCTGCACGGACGCGGCGAAGTCCTTGTCCTCGAGGACGTGCTCCTTGAAGTAGCCGTACGTGCCCGAGTTGTTCTCGCGCCCGTAGAGCACGATCGCGTGATCGGGCCCGCCCACGTCCTTCCAGTTCTTCGACTCGCCCGCGTAGATCTTGTGCAGCGCGGGGACCGAGATCTCCTGCAGGGGGTTCTTCTCGTTGACGTAGACCGCGAGCGCGTCGAGGGCGACCTTCGTCTCGACCGCGGGCGCGCCGCGCCTGGCCTGCACGTCCCTCTTCTCGGCGTCCTTCATCGGGCGGCTGGCCTCGCAGATGTCGGTCGTGCCGTTGATGAGGGCGGCGATGCCGGTGCCGGAGCCGCCGCCGGCGACCTGGATCGTCACGCCGGGGCTCTGCTTCATGTACGTCTCGGCCCAGCGCTGGCCGAGGATGACCATCGTGTCGGAGCCCTTGACCGCGAGCGACGACCTGTCCGCGGCGGCCCCGCCGCCCGCGTCGCCCGCCGCCGCGCCCCGAGGCTCGGTGCGCGTGCACCCGAGCAGACCCACTGCAGCCAGCGCCCACACCGCGACGGTTCGCATCCTTCGTCTCCTCCTGTGCTCGATGTCAGCCGAAGCGGCCCGTGATGTAGTCCTCGGTCTCGCGCTCCCGGGGGCGCGTGAAGACCTGCGACGTCTCGCCGACCTCGACGAGGCGGCCCATGTAGAAGAAGCCCGTGCGCTGCGAGACGCGCGCGGCCTGCTGCATGTTGTGCGTGACGATGACGATCGTGAGCTCGCCGCGCAGGTCGGCGACGAGATCCTCGATCTTGGCCGTCGCGATCGGGTCGAGCGCGCTCGCCGGCTCGTCCATGAGCAGCACCTCCGGCTCGACCGCCAGCGCGCGCGCGATGCACAGGCGCTGCTGCTGCCCGCCCGAGAGGCCGAGGCCCGACTCCGGGAGGCGGTCCTTGACCTCGTCCCAGAGCGCCGCGTGGCGCAGCGCCCGCTCGACGCGCTCGGCGATGACGTCGCGCTCGCGCATGCCGGCGATGCGCAGGCCGTACGCGACGTTCTCGAAGATCGACTTGGGAAACGGGTTGGAGCGCTGGAACACCATGCCGACGCGCCGCCGGACCAGCACCGGGTCCACGTTGGGGCCGTAGATCGGCTCGCCGTCCAGGTCGACGTGCCCGGTGACGCTCACGCCGGGCACGGTGTCGTTCATGCGGTTGAGCGACCGCAGGAACGTGCTCTTGCCGCAGCCGCTGGGGCCGATGAGCGCGAGGACCTGGTTGGTGTGGACGTCGATGTCGACGTCCTTGATGGCGACCTTCTGCCCGTAGCGCACGCAGAGATCGCGAGCCCGCATCTTGAGCTCGACACCCTGCGCAGCGGAGACGGCGGCGGCAGCGACCACGTCGGGAATTGTCGTAGCTCCCGGCGAGGTCGGCGGGACGTTCGCGTGACGTTCGTGTGACAAAGGGCACCGGTCCGCGCGGCCGGCCGTCACGCCGCGAGGCGCGCGCGAGCCACGGGCGCGCATCGGTAAATTGCGGATCGCCCACGTGCCACGCCGCGAGCTTGGCGCGCGTGACGGCGCTTCGACCCAGATAGAAGTGCAGAATCGCGTCGTCGACCGGATCCGCGCCCAGCGCTCGGTAGCGATCCAACAACCGCCAGGCATCTTCCGGATACCCGAGCCGCTCCAGTTCGAGCGCCAGATGCGAAAGGTCCGCCGCCGGATCCAGCCGCCGCAGATCCGGCTCGAATTCCACGCAGTCGATGATGCTGATGGGCGGCCCCAGACAGACGTGCTCGACGCGCAGATCGCCGTGCCCCTCGACCACGCGGCGACCGCGTGCGGCGAGGTCGTCGCAGATCAGGCGCAGGACGCGCCGCGCGGCGCGGGTCGTCCGCTCGACCTGCCGCTGGTCGAGGCGTGACCCGAGGCGCCGCAGGGCCGCGTCGTCGCCTTGAACCTGCCGCCGCAGGCGCTGCAGATAGGCCGCCGGCCCAAGCGGGCGTCGGGCAGCCGAATGGAAGAACGCCGCCAGCAGCCCGGCGAGGCGCGCGGCCCGCACCGGACCGAGGGGCCGATCGGCCAGGACCCGGTCGAGCATGCGCCGGGCGGGCAGGCGGCGCATCTTGACCAGATAGTCCTCGATGCGGCCGCCCGCGCCCCATCGCAGCCGGCCCGTCGGATCGGTCGACAGTGTCTCGACCGATCGATAGACATCCGGCGCCAGGCGGCGATTGAGCCGCACCTCGTTCTCGCAGCCTCGCCGGCGCGCCGCCAGCGAGCGATAATCCATCGCGCCGTGCCGCAGCGGCTTCTTGAGCTTGAACACCTGATCGCGCGTCAGAAACACCCAGGCGAAGTGGGTCTCCCGGACCTCGACGCGCACCGTGCCCCGCGGATGATTGCGCGGATCGCGGAGAAAGCCGATCTTCTGCGACGGATCCGGCCGCGGCACGTTCGAACGCATCGGTTTCGGATTCCCCCGGTGACCGCCCTGCGAGGATTCTAGCGCGGCCGCCGCCGCCGCATCCGCGCCCTATAATGGGGACGGCACGACCATGAAGACCCGGACTCTCAATTTCGAAGGCGTCGAATATCCCGACGGACGAGCCTCCGATCCCGGCCGGCTCGGCTGGATGATCGGGTGCCCGCCGCCCCCGGACCTGCGCATCCGCTTCGAGGACGACCGTTTTCTGCGGTTCCCGCAGATACGCTGGACCCTGTCGCACCTGCGCGAGTTGGTGCCCACCGTGAACGTCGCCCGCGGCGGCGGCGCCCCGAGCGGGCTCGGCGCGGCGCCGGCCGGCGCCGCGGCGGCGATCGACGCACTGCGGGTGGTCGATCTCGAGGGACGCCGTCGCTCCTGGACCGAATCCCTCGAGGACACCTACACCGACGGCATCGCGGTCATGCACCGCGGACGGCTGGTCTACGAGCGATACTTCGGCGCCCTGCGGCCGGACGTCCCGCACGCGTGCTTTTCCGTCACGAAATCCTACGCGGCGACCCTCGCCGCCACGCTGATCCACGAGGGGCTGCTGCGGGCGGACCGTCCGGTGGCGCACTACCTGCCGGAAATGGCGGCCGGCGCCTACGCCGAGGCGACCTTGCGCCAGCTGCTCGACATGCAGGTCGGGGTCGCCTATTCCGAGAACTACGGCGATTCGGGCGCCGACATCTGGGCCTACGCCCGCGCCGGCGGCCTGCGCCCGCGCGGCGCCGCGCCCGGCAGCGCCGGCCACCTCTACGAATACCTGCTGGGGTTGGGCCCGGAGGGCGG
>JAJYCT010000554.1 GCA_021778125.1 Myxococcales bacterium | reverse complement strand
GCGCCGCCGCGCCGCCCGCGAGCGCCGCGAGCGCCGGGGCCGCGTCGACCGCGACGAGCGGGCTCGCTCCCCGGACGAGCTCGAAGACGCGCCGGTTGACGGGCGCGTAGGGGCCGCGCAGCCGCGCGGGCGCGCCGTCCTTGACCGCGAGCGGCAGGTAGAGGCGCCCCTTGGCGCGCGTGAGCGCGACGTACATCAGCCGCTGGTCCTCCTCGCGCTCCTCCTGCGCGGCGCGCTCCTTGATCGCCTCCGGCGCCGGGCCCACCCACGCGAACCGGCGCCCGCCGTCGTGGTAGACGCGCACGTTGCCGCTCGGGCCGGGGCTGAAGCCGCCGGCGACGAAGACGACGGCGGCCTCGAGGCCCTTGGCCTTGTGGACCGTCATGATCTGCACCGCCTGCCGCTCGCTCTCGAGGCGCTGCACGTTGCCCTCGAGGTCGAGGCCGAGGCGCGTGCCGTCCACCAGCCCGGAGAGCTGCAGCACGAGATCCTCGAGCGAGCACGGGGTGCGCCGCGCGTGCTCGAGCAGGAGCTCGAAGACGTGCAGGAGGTTGGTGAGCTCGCGCTCGCCGGTCGCGAAGAAGATCTCGCGGCGAAGCACGCCCGAGTCCACGACGACGCTCTCGAACAGGCGCTCGAAGTCGCGCGCGTCGGCGAGGGCCTTCCAGCCCGCGAGGCGCGCCATGTACGGGTGGGTCGCGGGAAGCTCGCGCGCGCGCTCCAGGTCCTCGAGCGGCAGGCCGAAGAACGACGTCATCCAGGCCGCGAGGCGCCGCGCGCGATCGCTTGGGGCGAGGATCGCCGAGAGCAGCGTGAGGATCTCGCGCGCCTCGTCGCTCTGGAAGAGGCCATCCTCCTTGAAGAAGGCGTGGGGCACGCCGGCGGCGCGCAGCGAGGCGCCCATCGCGCGCGCCTCGCTCTTGGTGCGCGTCAGGACGAACACGTCGCGGTGGGCCAGCGGCGCGCCGTCCAGGCGGAGGGGCGCCGCGGGATCGGTGACGGCGCGGATCTCGCGCGCGACGCGCGCGCCGAGGGCGGAGAGCGCGACCTCCCCCTCGAACCGGAGCGCCACGACGGGCGCGACGGCGCGGCCCTCGCCGTCGCGGAGCGCGCGATCGGGGCGCCCGCAGGCGACGGGCTCGTAGGTCACGGCGCCCTGGAAGAGCGGCTCGCCCGCGGCGGGGTCGAAGAGCGCGTTGGTGGCCTCCACCAGCGCCCCCGTCGCGCGGAAGCTCCGGTCGATGCGCAGCCGCGCGCCGCCCGCCCCCTCCACGGCGCCCCGGGCGTGCAGGTACGTCTGCACGTCGGCGCCGCGGAAGCGGTAGATGGACTGCTTCGGATCGCCCACGAGCACCACGACGCTGCGCGGGCCCGGCGCCGGCTCGAAGAAGGCGCGCCGGAAGATGTCCCACTGCGTCTCGTCGGTGTCCTGGAACTCGTCGATGAGGACGTGGCTCCAGCGCTCGCGCATCGCGCGCGCCATCGCGCCGGCGCGCGGCCCCCGCAGCGCGTCGCCCACCAGCGAGAGCATGTCGTCGAAGTCGTAGTGGCCCGCGCGCCGCTTCTGGCGCGCGAGCTCGGCCTGGATCGCGGGGTAGATCGTCGTCGCGAGGGCGGAGGGGAGCGTGGGCGTCGCGCGCGCCAGGCGCAGGGCCGCCGCGCCGATGCGCCCCGCGAGGCTCGCGCCCAGCGTCACCCCCTCGAGCGCCGTCTGCACGTACTCCACGTCCACGGCGCCGGTCCCGACGACCAGCTCCCGGGCGTCCGCAGCCCGGGCGCGCTCGACGGCGAGCGCGAGGTCGTGCAGGCGGTTGCCGAGCGCCCGGGCCCGGCTGGGGTGCAGCCCGAGGGCCCGGAGGGGCTCGGGGCTCGTCATGCCGAGGACGTCGTCGACGGGGAACGCCGCGATCGCCGCGTCGAGCTCCGCGGCGTCGAGCACCGGCCGCAGCTCGCCCCTGGCCGTGTGACACGACCAGAGCAGCGCCTCGATCGCCTCCATCGAAAAGCCCGCGCGCAGCGCGGCCTCGAGCCACCCGGCCTTGACCGGATCGCGCGCGACGTCGCGGCGCAGCGTCTCGCGGAGCGCCTGCCCGAACGACGCGCGCCCGTCGACCTGCTGCTCCTCGAACAGGCGCCCACCGGCGAAGGCGTTGTCGCGCAGCACGCGCTGGCAGAACGCGTGGATCGTCGCGATCGTCGCGCCGTCGAAGGCGTGCAGCGCCGCGGTGAGCCGCGCGCGCGCGGGCGCGTCGAGCGTCCAGAAGTCTCCGGCGGCGATCTGCTCGTCGGTGGCGGCCGGGGCCCGCCGCGCCAGCAGGTCCTCGAGCTTGCCGCGCACGCGCGCGCGCAGCTCCTGCGTGGCCTTCTCGGTGAACGTCACGACCAGCAGGCGCTCGATCGGGACGTCGGCCGAGAGGATCAGGTCGACGACCAGGTGCTCGAGGGTGAACGTCTTGCCCGTGCCCGCCGAGGCCTCGATGACGGCGTGGCGGTCGCGCGGGACGTCGCGCAGCACGGCCGGACGGGCGACGCGGTCGGCGCTCACGTCCCCTCCGGGAGCGCGCGCAGCAGGGGCGCGAGGCGCCGCGCGACCATCGCGCGGGCCGTCGCCTCGTCGGGCAGCGGGTAGTCCTGCGGTCGCGGCACGGGGCCGTACGCCGAGCGCAGCGCGCGCGGCCCGTCGTCGTCGCCGAGCAGGCCGCGCGCCTCCTCGAGCACGGCCACGAGCGGACCGCGGGGATCGCGCGCGTGGTGCACGAAGGCGGCCTCGCAGGGCAGGAAGTAGGCGTGCGGGCGGCCGAGCAGCTCGCGCAGCAGCTCGCGCAGCCACGCCCGGGCGGAGTCGGCGCTCAGGGGGGCGAGGGTCGCGCGCTCGACGACGGGGCCCGCG
>JAJYCT010000127.1 GCA_021778125.1 Myxococcales bacterium | reverse complement strand
CGAGCGCACCGGCGTCTCGGGCGACGTCGACGACGTGGTCGTCGGCTGCGTGTCGGAGGTCAACGAGCAGGGCGCCAACCTCGCGCGCAACGCGGTGCTCGCCGCGGGGCTGCCCGACGGCGTCACGGGCGTCACGCTCAACCGCTTCTGCGGCTCGGGCCTGCAGGCGGTGAATTTCGCGGCGATGGGCATCGGCTGGGGCGCGCAGGACGTGGTGGTGGCCGGCGGCGTCGAGAGCATGTCGCGCGTGCCCATGGGCTCGGACGGCGGCGGCATCGACGGCAACAACCTCGCGCTGCGCGACAAGGTCTTCCAGGTCCCGCAGGGCATCAGCGCGGACCTCATCGCCACGCGCGAGGGCTTCTCGCGCGCCGACCTCGACGCCTTCGCGCTCTCGTCGCAGAGGAAGGCGGGCGTCGCGGTCGCCGAGAAGCGCTTTGCGCGCAGCCTGGTGCCGGTCAAGGGCCCCGGCGGGCAGGTGCTGCTCGCGGCCGACGAGCACCCGCGTCCCGACACCACGATCGAGGCGCTGGCCAAGCTCGAGCCGTCGTTCGTGGGCATGGGCGCGACGTCGGTGGGGCCCCGGGGCGAGACGCTCGACCAGATCGCGCTCGCCCGCTACCCCGCCGTGAAGGCCATCCAGCACGTGCACACGGCCGGCAACTCGAGCGGGATCGTCGACGGCGCCGCCGCGGTGATGCTCGCCTCCGAGGACTACGTGAAGGCCCACGGCCTGAGGCCGCGCGCGAAGATCGTCGGCGTCGCCACGGCCGGCGCCGAGCCGGTCATCATGCTGACGGCGCCCGCGCCCGCGTCGCGCAAGGCGCTCGCGAAGGCGAAGATGAAGCCCGCCGACGTGCACGTGTGGGAGATCAACGAGGCGTTCGCGGCCGTGCCCCTGCAGACGGTGCGCGAGCTGGGCATCGACCCGGCGCGCGTCAACCCCGGCGGCGGGGCCATCGCCCTCGGCCACCCGCTCGGGGCCACCGGCGCGATGCTCCTCGGGACGGCGCTCGACGAGCTCGAACGTCAGGGCGCGAGCGTGGCGGTCGTCACGCTGTGCATCGGCGGCGGGCAGGGGATCGCCACGGTCATCGAGCGCGTGTAGGCGCGCCCTCGCTCAGTTCTCGGGCACCGCGACGCCGGTCGCGGCCGGATCGAGCACGCTGCCGAGGTTGTTCACGACGGCGTCGCGCGTGCCGAGCTGGCCGGTCTTCTGCCCGAGCCAGTTCCACTCGATGAACTTCACGATGGAGGAGTGCTCCATCGTCACGTGGCTCACGTGGTTCTTCCTCGCGAAGGGGCCGAACGCGAGCAGCGGGATGCGCGTGCCGTACGGCTTGCCGTCGACCGCGCTCGCCGGAGGCGGCGGCACGTGATCGAAGTAGCCGCCGCCCTCGTCGTAGGTGAGCAGGACGAGCGTGCTCGACCCGTACGCGGACGCCTCGACCCGGCCGATGAGCCCCACCGCCCAGTCCACGCCCGCGCTCAGCGCGATGTCCACGCCTGGGTGCTCGGACTTGTAGCCGAGGGCCTTCACGAACGACACGGCCGGCAGGCCGCTGCCGCCCTGGAGCGCGGCCTCGAGCGCCGACAGGTCCTTCATCGTCGCGGGGTTGTCGCGCGTCGACGGGTAGTACTCGAACGGGACGTCGCTGGGGTCGAACGCGCACGGATAGAACGGCAGCGTGAAGTGGCAGTCGGCGGGCTTGGCGGGGCACGCGCCCTTCGCGGCGACCATCGCGTCGTATCCGTCGGCGAACCACGCCCACGGGACCGAGGCGGCGGTCAGCAGATCGCCGATCGTCTTGTCGGTGTACTGCGCTCCCATGGACTCCACGTCGCACGTCATGCCGACGGCGCCCTCGGGGGCGTCGTCGTTGTCGGTGAACACGTACGAGGCGCGCGCCAGGTACATGTCGTTCGACGAGCTCTGGCCGGCGATGGGCTGGAAGTACCGGTCGGCGAGCGCGCCCTCGGCCGCGAGGTCCCACAGCGGCTTGATGATCGACGGGTCGGCCACGGCCACGTTGCGGGCGTCGCCGCACCCCACCGCCGCGCTGGCGAACATGTCCATCTTGCCGTCGTCGATCTCGGACAGCTCGCACGCCTGCGTGTGGTTGGGGTCGAAGGCGGCGTGCTCCGCGTCGGTGAGCACGGTCGGCTTGGTGCCCTTGGGATCGGTCGGGGGCATCGCCTCGCAGCAGGCGGGGCCGTCGTTGCACGTCGGGTTCGAGCCGGGCCTGGCCGTGCAGTAGGCGCCGAAGTGGTCGTCGAAGGTGTGGTTCTCCTGGACGATCACGATCAGGTGCTCGATGCACATCCCGCCGTCGCACGTGGCCGCCGGCACGTGGATCGTGACGTCGCCGCCGTCCGCGCCTCCGTCGCCGGAGGGGGACCCGCCCGCGGCGCTGCTGCAGGCGGCGAGGGCAGGGACGACCAGGCCCAGCAACGCGAACTCGCGCAGGCGCATGACGCAGTGTCGCACGGAAGGGCGCCGCGCGACGAATGTGTTACGACGACACCGTGCGCTCTCTCCTCCTGGTCCTCGCGGCGCTCGCCGCCGGCTGCTCCAGGCCGGCGCCGCCGACGCTCACCCCCGAGAGGGTCTCGGTCACGCGCATCGACATGACGGGCATCGCGCTCGACATCGCGATGAGCGCGACCAACCCCAACTCGGTCGACCTCACGGCGGGCGGCATCTCGTCCCACGTCGTCGTGGACCGGCGGCACGACGTGGGGTCGGTCACGCTGCCCCAGACCGTCACGCTGCCGGCCGGCCAGACGACGAAGCTCGACGTGCCGGTGACGCTGAAGTGGTCCGACGTCGGCGTGCTCGCGCAGCTCGCGGCGACCCGCGGCGCCGTGCCCTACGCGGTCGACGGCACCCTCGAGATGGGGGGCAGCCTCCTGCACGTCGGCGTGCCCTTTCACCTCGACGGGGTCATCACCCACGAGCAGATCGTCGGGGCGATGATGAACTCCCTGCCGCTGCCCCTGCCGCGCTGAGGGCGCGCCGCCGCTCCCGCTACGATCGTCGGAGAAACGACTTGCTTCATTCTTCGAGATTGTTAGAAATAGGGCGTGGTCACGAAGCTCGAACGGCACGCCGAGCAGTTCGGGGCGCTCGGGCATCCCGTGCGGCTGTCGATCCTCCGCTACGTCGTCCAGGGCGGCGACGGCGGCACCCCGGCGGGCGAGCTCCAGGCGAAGCTCGACATCCCGGCCTCCACCCTGAGCCACCACCTCGAGCGGCTCGTGTCGGCGGGGCTGCTGCAGTCGCGGCGCGCGGGGACGTTCATCTACTACAGCGCCGAGTACGACGAGCTCGAGGCGCTCACCGGCTACCTCTGGGAAGACTGCTGCAAGCGCGGCAAGGGCTGCTGCTGACCGGACGGCACGAAGGAGATCGAGATGGAGAAGCTGAAGATCCTCGGCGAGGTGCAGGACAGCTGCTGCGGGCCGGCGGGCTGCGCGCCGGAGCCGGCGGCGACCTCCGCCCGCGACGACGTCCGCGAGGTCGTGAAGGAGAAGTACGGCCAGGCCGTGCAGGCCGTGATGAGGGGCGCGCGGCCGTCGTGCTGCGGATCCTCGGCCAAGGAGCTGCCGCTCGGGTTCGACACGGACCCCATCACGCGCGACCTCTACGCGTCCGACGAGACCGCGGGCCTGCCCGCCGAGGCGCTGCTGGCGTCCTTCGGCTGCGGCAACCCCACCGCGCTCGCCGAGCTTCGGCCCGGCGAGGTCGTCCTCGATCTCGGCTCCGGCGGCGGCATCGACGTGCTGCTCTCGGCCCGGCGCGTCGGCCCGACGGGCAAGGCGTACGGCCTCGACATGACCGACGAGATGCTCGCGCTCGCGAACGCGAACAAGGCGAAGGCCAAGGCGACCAACGTCGAGTTCCTGCGCGGCACGATCGAGAGCATCCCGCTGCCGAGCAACACGGCCGACGTCATCGTCTCCAACTGCGTCATCAACCTGTCGGCCGACAAGGACCAGGTGCTGCGCGAGGCGCTGCGCGTGCTCAAGCCGGGCGGGCGCCTCGCCGTGTCGGACATCGTCCTGCGCAGGCCGCTCCCCGACTCGGTCCGCGCGTCGATGGAGCTGTGGACCGGCTGCATCGCGGGGGCGCTGCTCGACGCCGAGTACGAGTCGAAGCTGCGCGCGGCGGGCTTCACCGACATCGGGATCGAGCCCACGCGCGTCTACGATCACGACGACGCCGCCGAGATGGCCGCCGGCGCGTCCTCGTGTCGCGGCGGGGACGTGGAGCAGACGCTCGGCGCCCTCGACGGCGCCGTGATGAGCGCGTTCGTGCGCGCGCGCAAGCCGCTCGCGTGACGGGCCCGCGCTACGGGGACGTGCTGCCACCGAGCGGACGCGCGCTGCGCGTCGCGGTCGCCGGTGCGGCGCCCGGCGTCGCCGGGCGAGGCTGGAGCAGATGCGGCAGCACGAGCGCGACGGCGATCCCGAACACGAGGAGCACGTAGCTCTGCCTGCGCGCCACCGCGCCGTGCCCGCGCGCCTCTCCGCCCATCGACGAGTTCCCGTTTTCCACGAAAGCCTCCGCGTCACGCGGGAGGCGGTCCCGGGATCGGGAGCGGGTCCACGCCTGTCGCCGACTACCGTAAGCATCGCCCGGTGCGCGCGCCCGGGATTCGCTCGCATCCTTTCGCCGCGGCGGCGTTGCGCCGGGGGAGCGGGCGCGCTACACCGGGAGCTACTCGCGACTCACGCGCCTGCAAGCGCGCCGCGCTCCTCCGGGAGCGAATTTGGCGTCTGTCGTGACCCGTGACCACGAAGCTCATGAACCGATCGCTCCTCGTCTCCAACATCGAAGCGGCCAAGCGCGACGTGACCGACGCCGAGGCCGACATGGAGAAGCTGATCCAGGAGCTGCGCGTCATGGCGCGCGCGGAGAAGACGACGATCAGCCAGGCGCTCGAGACCGCCTTCTCCAAGCTGCGCGGCGCGCGCAGGCACCTCGAGGTCCTCGAGGACCTGCTCGCCGACGACCGCGATCCGACCTAGAGGCTCCCGGCGACGTGCTGCGCCGCGCGCGTGGCCATCGCCATGATGGTCAGCTGCGGGTTAACCCCGAGCGGGCCGGGCACCGTGCTGCCGTCGACCACGTAGAGCCCCGCGACGTCGTGCGCCTGGTGGTCCAGCCCGACCACGCTCGCCCGCGGATCGCGCCCCATCCGGCACGTGCCGAGCGGGTGGTAGCTGAGCCAGACGATGTCGCCGGGCGAGAGCGGATCGCCGGCGAAGGCCCGCAGGTCGCGCGGGCCGCAGAGCTCCGGGTGGCCCTGCGTGATGGGGAAGAGCTTCCTGGCGCCGGCGGCGAGGCACATCTGGCCGGCGCGGACCATGAGCGACTGCATCCGCCGCGCGTCGTCCGGCGCGACGTCGTAGCGGATGGCCGGATAGCCGCCGACCTCGCCGTGCACGCGCCCGCGGGCGGACGAGTCGGCGACCAGGAGCGCGAACTCGCCGAGGCGCCGGTGGTCGTCGACCACATTCATCAGGCGTCGCCCGCCGAACGGGAAGAGCATCGGCGTGTAGTTCACGTCGACCTGCGCGGTCATCAGGAGCTGACCCTCGCGCAGGAACTCGTCGCACCGGTAGCCCTGCGGGATGTGCCGGTGGGCGTCGACGTCCTCGTCGAACAGCGCCGCGAAGCCCGCGCTCGGCTGCACGGCGAGGTTGCGGCCGACCTGATCGCTCGCGATGGCGAGGCCCTGGCGCAGCAGCAACAGGGGCGTCGGGATCGCCCCGCCCGCGAGCACCACGCGCCGGGCGCGGACGCGGAGGCGGCGACCGTTGGGGGCGAGCCCCTCCACGCCCACCGCGCGACCGCCCTCGACGAGGACGCGCTCGGCCTTGAGGCCCGTGAGCAGCAGCGCCCCGCGCTCGAGCGCGGCCGGCACGTACGCGACGTCGGTGCTGCGGCGCGCCTCCGCGCGGCAGCCGAAGTCGCAGAACCCCTCGCCCGTGCAGCCCGGCGCGTTGCGGTGGGTCGGCCCGTGGCTCCAGCCGAGCCGGTCGCACCCGCGCGCCATCAGCCCGGCGATGGGCCCGACCTTGTCGAGCGGGGCGGGCTCGACGCCGATGCGGGCCTCGACGCGCTCGAAGTAGGGTTGCATGGCGCCCGGCGAGAAGTCGTCGGTGCGCAGGTCCTCGCACCAGCGGTCGAGCACCCAGGGCGGCGTCCGGAAGCAGGTGCCGGTGTTGATGGCGGTCGAGCCCCCGACGAGCCGACCCGCGAAGATGGGCATCACGACGTTGCCGAAGGAGACGGCGGCCCGGTAGAAGCGCTGGTGCGCGCGGACCGAGCTGCCGTCGAACGCGTCGCGCCGGTAGTGGTCACCCTCCTCGACGAAGACGACCGCGTGGCCCTGCTCGGCGAGCTCGCGCCCGACCACACCGCCGCCCGCCCCCGTGCCGATCACGACGACGTCGCACTCGAGGGTCTCGTCGCCCTCCCACTCGGGGGCCCGGTGGACGCCCGAGAGCCAGCGCGGCCGGTCGAGGCTCGTGACGAGGTTGGGGCGCTCGCGCTTGCGCTCGTAGACGGTGGGGCGATCGAAGTGGACGAGCTTGAGCACCGCGCCCACGGCGGCGAGGGGGGCGCGCAGGAGCGGATCGCACTCCCAGGCGCGCAGCCGGGCGTCCTGCTCGTGGCTGGACAGCGCGTGCAACGGGCGGCCCGTGCGCACGACCGCCGCGTAGTCGAGCGCGCGCATCGCGGCGCGCCACACGGGGACCGCGCGCGGGTCGAAGGCGCGCACGACGTCCTCGGCGCGCGCCACGGTGGACTCGTCGGCGAAGGGCGTGTCCGCCGAGCCGGGGATGAGCGTCTCGGCGACGGCGAGCGCCGAGCGGAGGTAGGCCGGCGAGGCGTCGAGCGCGGCGGTCTCCCGCTCGGTGGGCGGGGCCGCGCGAGGGATCTGCGGCCGCTCGGGCTTGCTGGGTGGCGCCTGGCGGACGGGGCTGAGGCCGGTCGGCTGGGGGAGTCCCATGGAACGAGGGCTACCCGTGCGATGCAGCTCCGCCCGGCCCGGTTGCGGCCCCCGACCACGATCAGGCCTGCAACGCGAGCACCCAGCGCTCGATCTCCGCGGGAACGAACGTGGTCGCCGCGCTGCGCGTCGCCGCGCGTGGCGACGTCGACGGCCCGGTGGTCACGATGTTGCCGGACGCGTGGGATCGGTACCGCGCGAAGCCGTGGATGCAGGGGTGGACCGCGTGAGCGCGATCCGGGCCGTCCTCCTCATGTCCCGGGTCCGCCATCGCGGCCGCAGCGTCGCGCGCGCGGCTGACATTTCTCATGCGCGGACGGGTACGGTCGAAGGGGTCCGGGTCGCTTCACGTAACCTCCGCAGCCGACGGAGAGGTCCCCATGACGATCCACCGCTTGATCAAGGTGCTCGGCGTCGCGCTCAATACCGGGTGGATCGCGGCCTGCGGGGGCGCGGCCACGCCACCGGCGGCGACGGGCTCGTGCGGTGCCAGACCCGGCGTGAACGCCGATGCGGCGGCGATGCCCGGGCAGGCTTCGTGCGGTTCGATGGGCTCGGGCTCGTGCGGCGGCTCGTGCGGCGGGAAGAGCGCCGCCGAGCCGTCGGTGTCCGCCTCGCCCCCGGCCGCCGCGGCGCCATCCGCGGCGTCGTCGGCCACGGCGGTCCCCGCCGCGTCGGCCTCCAGCGCCACGCCCGGCGCTGCAGCCCCCGTGGCTCCTCCGCCTCCCAGGGCACGCAAGAGGCCGCCTTCGAAGGAAGGGTCGTGCGGCGCCGGCACCTGCGGGAGCAAGAAGCTCCTCTGACCCATGCCCCCGTTGTCCGGCGGCGAAGCTCCGTACTTCTCGGTGCAGCTCCAGCTCCTGGAGGCCTGCAACCTCGCGTGCGCGCACTGCTATGCGGGCGCAGAGCCCACGCGGAGCACCCCGTCGCTCGCGGAGGTGCGCCGTCGGCTCGATCGCATCTACGACTTCGGCGCGAGCCTGGGGGTCGTCCCGGACATCCACCTCTCGGGCGGCGAGCCGACGCTGCGTCGAGATCTGGTCGACCTGGTCGCCTACATCGTCGGGGACCGGGGCGGAGACGCGCTGCTGTTCACGAACGGCACGCGCTGGACAACGGTTCTCGCCGGCGACCTCCACGCGGCCGGCCTGCGCTTCGTCCAGATCAGCCTCGAGGGCCCGGAGGACCTCAACGACGCGATCCGGGGCCAAGGCGTCTACGCGTCGGCCATCGAGACGCTCCACATGCTGCGGGAGCGCGGCTTTCGCCTGACGGTCAGTGTGACGGTGACCGCGCACAACTTCGGGCGCCTGTTCTCGTTCGTCGAGAGCCTGGACCCGCTCGAGCTGCACTTCCATCTGCGTGAGGTGCTGCCCCTGGGGTCCGGCGAGAGCCTCCCGGCGCTGACGCGCGAGCAGCGGCGCCGGCTCTCCGAGTGGGCCATCGCCTGGGACGGCGCCTCGAGCGTCGGGCTCGAGGATCCCGTGCACTGCTCGGTGTCGGCCGACTACGCCCGCGAGCGTCGGGGCTGCGTGGCGGGTCGAAACCACTTCTGCGTCGACGTCGACGGCGCCGTTCATCCTTGCCGCCCTCTGCGCCTGCCCGTGGGTCACGTCGACGATCTCGCGGCGGCGTGGAGCTCCGCCCCCATGGTCCGGCTCCGGTCGCGTGACCTCGGAGGTCAGTGCGGCCGGTGCGAGCTGAGGGCCCACTGCGGCGGGTGCCGCGTGCACGCCCTCGCCGCGGGGGACGTCTTCGGAGAGGACGTCCGGTGCTTCGCTCCGGAGCGCGGCCTGGTGCGGACCCCAGGGGAAGCCCGGACGATCGCCGTCGCGGAGCGGGTGGGGCGGGCGGTCTGGAACGCGAGGCAGGTCGGACGACGACTGCTCGGACGCGGTCGTTGATCGCCCGGCGGTGCGTGCGATCCTCTCGGCAGGCCACCTCAGCCGGCACGCCCGCCCGCGTCGCTCGCGTTCTGCAGCGACGGCACCCGCCCGCCGAGATCGTGCCCGCCGAGCCGGTCCATCGCGCGCTGCGTGTCGCCCGCCTCGTGCAGATCAGCGAAGGCGAAGCCGCGCCCGAGCCCGGTGGCCTTGCTCCGCACGACGTAGATGGCCTGCGCGAGCACCCCGTGGTCGGCCAGCCACGTGCGGAGGCTGTCCTCGGTCGTCCCGGCTGCGATTCCTCCGATGAACAGGCGCTCTCTCATGGCGCTACTGAACTTAAGCACCCGCCGAGGGGGCCACGCGGCAAACGACCGGCGCGGCGCTTTGCGCTCATCCGTCGCACGCGACGCAGCTCGCCGGCTCCGGGCGCGGAGCTCGTCGGCGGAGCGGGGATCACGGTCACCGAGGGGCCCGGGGCAGGCGCCTTCTCTCACGAGCCGTGCGCGCGGAGCCACCGGAGGATCTCGCGGACGCTCCCGGTGGCGAGCGCGACGCTCGTGTCGGCGGCCCCGTAGTAGACGCGGAGCGTGTCGCGGTCGGCCGCGAGCGTGGTGCCGCAGGGGAAGCAGACGTTGGCGACGTCGCCCTCGCGCTCGTAGACCGCCTCCGGACCGAAGACCCACGCGTTGCCTCGCGCGAGGCAGACGTCGGGGTGCTCGTGGTCCAGGAGCGCCACGCCGAGGCGGTAGATCGACCCGGACGCGGTGCGCCGCACGCCGTGGTAGAGCATCAGCCAGCCGGCGTCGGTCTCGATGAGCGGCGGCGAGAGGCCGACCTTGTTGGCGTCCCAGAAGCCGCCCTTGCGGGCCGGCAGCACGAGCTTGTGGCTGCCCCAGTTGCGAAGATCGGGCGAGAGCGACATCCAGACGTGCGCGCCGGAGTCGGCCATCGGGCGGTGGATGAGCGCGAAGCTGCCGTCGATGCGGTGAGGCAGCAGCGCCGCGTCCTTGTCGTCGGGCTGCATCACCAGGCCGCACCGCTCGAACGTGCGAAAGTCCTCGGTCAGGGCCAGCGACACGCCGGGGCCCGCCTTGCCGAAGGCGGTGTACGCGATCGCGAAGCGACCGAGCTCCTTCACGTACGTGATGCGCGGGTCCTCGATGCCCCAGAGCTCCTCGGGGTGGGTCTCGGCGTCGGCGCGCAGCGTCGGCTCGGGGTCGATGACCCAGCCGTCGACCCCGTTCGCGGAGCGCGCGGCGCACAGGTGCGAGAGGCCCGTCCGGTCCTCGACGCGGCAGAGCAGCAGCGTCGTGCCGTCCGGCAGCAGCGTCGCGCCGGGGTTGAAGACCGAGTGGACGGGGTAGGGCCAGTCGGCCGCGGTGAGGATGGGGTTGCCCTCGTGCCGGTGGAAGAGCACGTCGTGGGCGGAGGCGGGGTTCACAGCGAGGCCTCCCGGGGCGCGGCGTGCGCCAGGTCGACGCGGTCGGCGGCGCGCATCTCGAGCAACGCGACGAGAAACGAGAGCGTCGACTCGGCGCCCTGGTTCTCGTTCACGCGATCGGGGTGCAGCCCGTCGCGGCAGCCGCCCGTGGCCGGATCGTGGAGCGGGCGCTCGAGGACGTTGTGGCCGAGGAACCAGTCGAACGCGCGCCGCGCGTGCTCGGCCCAGAGGGGGCGGCCCGTCACGCGGAACGCCTCGAGGCACGCCGACACCATGGCCGCAGCCTCGACCGGCTGCTGATCGAAGCGGGCGCGGGGGCCCCCGCGCACGTAAAAGCCGTTGGAGCCGACGGGGGCGAAGCGCCCGTCCTCCGAGGTCTGGAGCGCGGCGAGCCACTCGAGCGAGCGCAGACCGACCGCCGTCATCTCCTCGTGCTCCATGCGCGAGCCGGACGCGACGAGCGCCTGCGCGAGGCGCGCGTTGCAGTACGTCAGCCGGTCCTCGAACCAGGGCCAGCCCGGCTCCGCCACGCGCCCGTACATCTCGAACAGGCGCCCGGCGAGATCCTGGCGGACGCCCTGGACCGTGCGGTCGCCCTGGAACGCGCGCAGGTACTCGTCGATGCCGAGCAGCGCGTACGCCCAGGCCCGCGGGCTCTGGAAGCGGGCGACCGCCGGGAGCGCGCTCTGGAGCAGGCTCCCTCCCAGGCTCTGGCGATCGGGCTCGCGCGCCCGCCCCACCAGCGTGCCGAGCGCCCAGAGCGCGCGGCCGTGGCAGTCCTCCGAGCCGCAGTCCTCGGTCCAGCGCCGCGAGTACGACAGGAAGTTGCGGAAGCGCCCGGTCCGGGCGTTGAACGCGTGGCTGACGAAGGCGAGGTAGCGCGTCGACAGGGAGCGCACGGCCCGGGTCTCCTCGGTGCCCGCGTCCTCGAGCAGGATCGTGAGCAGGAGGGCGCGCGCGTTGTCGTCGAGGCAGTAGCCGTCGTCGTAGCGGGGGACGTCGAAGAGGGCGTGCTGCAGGATGCCGGTGGAGTCGGTGAGGCGGTCGACGTGCTCGAGCTCCACCTCGGGCAGGACCGGCCTGCGGGCGAGCGTGCGGGCCTGGAAGACGGAGCGAAGCCGGCCGGCGCGCTCGGCGCGCGCGCGCTCGAACGTGGAGAGGTAGCTGCGCGCCACCGCGGGCCAGGCCATCGGGCGCCCGAGCGCGGCGGCGCGCGCCTGGATCTGCGCGCGCTTCGCGTCGTCGGTGAGCAGGTCCACGACCGCGCGCGCCACGGCGCCGGGATCTCGCGCGGGGACGAGGACCCCGCGGCCGTCGGCGAGCAGCTCGCGGGCGTAGCGGTAGGGCGTCGAGACGACGGCCTTGCCCGAGCCGACCGCGTAGGCCAGCGTGCCCGAGGTGATCTGCTCCGGGTTGAGGTAGGGGGTGACGTAGACGTCGGCGGCGGCCATGAACTCGGCCAGCTCGTCGGGGCTCACGAACCGGTCGTGGAAGATGAGGCTCGAGCCGACGCCCAGGCGCTGCGCGCGGCTCTCGAGCGACAGCCGGTAGCTCTCGCCGTGCTCCTCGCGCACGCGCGGGTGCGTGGTGCCGAGCACGATGTAGAGGGCCTGCGGACACCGCGCGAGGATCGCGGGCATCGCGTCGATGACGTGCTCGATGCCCTTGTCGGGCGACAGCAGCCCGAAGGTGAGGATGACCGACTTGCCCTCGACGCCGAGGCGGTCCTTGCTCCGCTCGGCGGAGAGGACCCTGGGGATGCCGTGCGGGATGAGGTCGATCTTGGAGCCGGCGACCCCGTGCACCTCGCGCAGCAGGGCGGCGCCCTGCTCGCTCATGACGACGACGCGCTCGGAGAGGCCCACGAGCTCGTCGAGCACGCGCCGCTGCAGGGCGGACGGCTCGCTCACGATCGTGTGCAGGGTCGTGACGATCGGCATGCGCAGCTCGCGCAGCAGCGTGAGAAGGTGGCCGCCGGCCTTGCCGCCGAAGATGCCGTACTCGTGCTGGACGCACGTGACGTCCACGGTGCCGACGTTGAGGAAGTCGGCCGCCCGCCGGTACGACGCGACGTCGCTCTCGGCGATCTCGAAGCGCACGCGGGGCGGGTAGGCGTGGCGGTGCCCGGGATCGTTCATCGCCAGCACGAAGCAGTCGACCCCCTCGAGCTCGGCGGCGATCGCGTCGGTCAGGTCGGTCGTGAACGTCGCGATGCCGCACTGCCTCGGCAGGTGATTGCCGAGCACCGCGATCTTGCGGATGCCCCCCGTGCTCGTCATGGCGGGGCTCCGGGGTTGGCGATCTCGTCGCCCGGCTCGACCGAACCAGCCATGATCTGGACACCTTTCCGTAGTCGCACGGGACCCTGGCGTCCGGATGGCGCGTCGACGTGCGCAGAACGTAGGCACGACGGAGGCTCCGCGTGGGCCGCCCCGGGCTTCGTGACACGATCGTGGTGATCGCAGGAAGGCCCTTGCGTCGTTATTCGACATTGTTAGAAATAGCGCGTGGCCACGAAGGAGCGAACGATCCCGCGCATGAGCTTCGCCTCGACGAAGAGCCTCCTCTTCATGTGCGTCGCCAACTCGGCTCGCAGCCAGCTCGCCGAGGGGCTGGCTCGCGAGATCCTCGGCGAGCGCGTGCGGGTGCAGAGCGCCGGGAGCAGGCCCTCGCGCGTGAACCCGTTCGCCATCGAGGTCGCACGGGAGGTGGGCGTCGATCTCGCGGCGCAGGCGTCGAAGTCCGTCGACACGATCGATCCCGCGACCGTCGACACGGTCATCACGCTGTGCGCCGAGGAGGTGTGCCCGGTCTTCCTCGGCGAGGCCCGCCGCCTGCACTGGCCCATCTCCGACCCGGCGACGGACGATCCGTCGCTCTCGCGCGAGGAGAGGCTCGCCCGCTTCCGGACGGCCAGGGACCAGATCGCAGCGCGGCTCGAGGTGCTCGCGGCCCTGCTCGACGTTCCGGACGGGCCGACGGGGGAGGAGTTCCACGCGAGCGTTCGCGTCAAGGACCTCGCCCGGAGCACCCGGTTCTACGCATGGCTGCTCGGCGGGCCCCCGAAGGAATGGACGCACCGCTACGCGACCTTCGTCCGCCCGGAGCTCCGCACGAACTTCGTCGTGGTGGTCTCCGACGGCAAGGAGCTGCACCACGACACGCTCTATCACCTGGGCATCGCCGTCGCGGACAAGGCCGCGGTCGTCGAGGCGTACCACCGGGCGAGACGCGGCGGGTTCGAGGTCGCCAAGCCCCCGCGCACGACCTGGCGCGGGACGCCGCTCCACGAGCTGTGGCTCACCGATCCGGACGGCAATCTGATCGAGATCTACGCCCGGCTCAACGACGAGGAGCTCGCGGGCAAGCCTGCGGATCTCGAGCCGACGTTCCTCGTCGCGACGTGAGCGAGGCCAAAGGTGCTCGAAGAGTCCCGTGGCGGGGCTCTGCGTGCGCCGAGGGAGCGCGCCGCTCCGCGACGATCCCGAGGAGCGCGGCGCGTCTTCGAGGGATCGCGTCACGGATCTCCGTGCGCGCGGCGCGCACTTCGAGCATTTCGGCCCGCGTCTTCGTGCCGTCGGCGGGGGTTCGAGC
>JAJYCT010000553.1 GCA_021778125.1 Myxococcales bacterium | reverse complement strand
CCTCGACGATCGAGAACTCGCTCAGCGGCATCTCCGCGATCGTCTTGTCCGCGAGCTGCTTCTGGGCCGCTTTGAGCGCGGCTTGCACGACGGCGAAGACGTTGCTTGCGACCAGCGCCACCGCAAAGGGCCGCTGCTTGGACAACGTCTTCGTCGAGCGGCTCTGGCGCTCGGTCAAGTACGAGGAGGTCTACTTGCACGCCTACGACGGCATGGCGCAGGCACGCGCCGGCATCGGTCGCTACCTCGCCTTCTACAACGACGAGCGCCCCCACCAGGCCGTCGGCTACCAGACGCCAGCGGCCTTCTACGCCAGCGAGGCGAGCAAGGCGGCGTGATGGACGGCCTCCACAACCTCGTCCCCAGCTTGCCAGTCTCCCCCCTCGCGCCCCCCCTCCTGCGCTCCGCATCGAGCGTAGGGTCTCCACGGGCGACTGCGAGGCCTCGGTGACGGAGAAGAGACTACTACGATTGATTTGGTTGTTTGATACAGAAGACGAGAGCCTCGCAGGCTCCACCTTATCCGTCGACCTCTGTGGTCCGAAGAGTGGGGTCCACTTCACACCTGGCGGCGGTCCATCGCCCAGAAGCCGAGCGCCTTGGCCCGGTCGCTCACGAGGATCCCGCGCAGCGAGCCGTAGAGGGGCAAGAGCGAGGTCTTGCTGTTGTCTGTTGATCTTGAAGACCGTCGCCGCCTTCGTCGCGATGGTCCAGAGCGCGCGCATCGCGCCGGCCTGCAGCCAGCTCGTCCCGTCGGTGTGCTTGACCGCGCCCGTGCCGACCTTCTTCCACGCCTCCTCAACGGCGGGCGTGATGGCGTCGCTGACCCGGGCCTCGACTGCGCTGAGCGCCCCGAGCGAGAACGCCGAGCACCTCCCAGAGCAGGACGACCGTCTTGCGCCGGCTCACGTGGTAGACGCCCGTGAGGAACGCGATCAGCGCCATCAGGCGCGGGCCAAAGGGCGAGGCCGGGATCAGCTCCGCGGCGTACGGCGCGCGCGTCTTGGACCCACACCTCGCGCAGGCCACCTCGTGGCAGCGCCACTCGGTCGTGTGCGGCTTGATCGGTGGCAGCTCGACCTGCTGGTAGCGATGCGCGTTGAGGTCGGGGACCTCTGGCAGCTCATGCGCGCAGCCCTCGCAGTGCGACGGGAACAGGTCAACTACCTCGTCGACCTGCTCCGGCGGCAGCAGGGTGCGCCGCGAGCCGCCGTGGCCAGGCTGACCGCCGCGCTTGCGCTCTCCCGGCCGCTTGCCCGACTGGCCACGCGTCCTCGGCGGGTCGCTCGACGGCGGCAGGTGCGAGTTGCGCGAGTTGCGACCGAGCTTCTCCATCAGGTCGGCGACCTGCTTCGTCAGCGCCGTCACCTGCGACGTGAGCGTGGCGACCTGCCCTTCGAGATCAGCGATCCGCGCGTCCCGCACGGCCAGCTCGCCATCTTTCCGCGCGACCTCCGCCTCCAGCGCTGCAATTCGCTCGTCACGCCAGTCCGTTGCCACGGCGCCTTCATCGCCCGTCCGCGAACGAATGGAAAGAGCGAAGAAAAAGATGGAGCGATCTGAACCACTTACGAGGGGCCTGAACGGTTACCATGAAAACATCAACGCGGCTCGTACGAAGGCGGCAGCGGCTCGGGAACGGGATGGCGGTGAGCGAGCTGATACGTGTACACCGCGATGGCCAAGAGCGACGTCATCCCCGCCCACGCGGCCCACATCTGGTAGGCACGCGGAGAAGCAGCCGACATGCGCCGCGCGATGGCGCATCCTACGATAAACGAGATCGCAGCTGCGAGGATTGCCCACAGCGTACGGCCGTACCAGTCCAGGGCGAAACCAGCGGGACGACCTTCGAGCGCCCACCCGTGCGTCAAGGGGTAGTACCAGAGCACGGGCACCGTCGTGAACGCCGGCGCGACATAGACGAGCGAAGCGACGATCACCGCGCCGCACCAGCCGAAGTATGCAGCGCTTCCCTTGCTCATTCAGACGCCTCGCACCATCGTGACCAGCAGGCCGGCAAGAACATTGAACCAAACGATCGCGGTCACGAGCGCAACCATCACGGCGTACCCGACGCGCATGTGCCGATCTTCCTCCGTGCCGAAGAATCGACTCAGCCACCAGGTGGCTACTGCAAGCGGCAGCCCGACCGTCGCGAAGTTTTCCTTGATGTCGAACAGATTGGAAGCCCACGGCGCGTACCTGTCGAGGAACAGCGCGCGGACGTGATACCGATACGTAGGGTACGCGAGCGTGCCCACGAGCATGGTGAGCACGTAGGTCGCCCCTACGATGGTCGCGTAGATTCTACCTAGCCGCGGGCTGTACCGTCCCCGAACGTAGCCGTACGCGACGACGAGGTGGTGCGTGCTGGCCCCGATCAGGACGATCGATAGCGCCGCGTGCAAGATCACCAGCGGTCTGGCTATGGAGAACCACGCGGTCTGTTCCATCGACGCGGCAAGCCTGCCGGCCGGCGCCAGCGATTGCAAGCTCTCCGCCGTGGATCACGCTACTCTCCGAGGCGCCGTCCCCCCCATGAGGCGCCTTCGCCCGCTCTTCACCGCTCTCCTCCTTCTCGTCGCGACGCCATCGGCGAGTGCGCAGGTGTCGAGTTCCGACACGGGCCCGCTGCTCACGGGAACGAAAGCGGTCGCCGTCGGCCTCGGAGTCGTGGCGGTTCTGCTGAGCGTCCTTCTCTACGTCGTTCCTCAACGCGCGGTCGCGGTTGCGAGGCGGCGCACCGAGACCGCGATGGGCGAGCGCATCCGTAAGCCATCCGCGAGCGACGTCCCGAGGGCCCTTGACGCGCCGTGCGAGCCCCCCTGGTGGTCGCCTGTGTCATGCGCCGTTCGCCTCGGGTAGGGCCTTGGTGGAGGCCTGCTCGG
>JAJYCT010000126.1 GCA_021778125.1 Myxococcales bacterium | reverse complement strand
ATCGCCTGGCGGGCCCGTCGCTCGCCGACGCGGACCTCCCACAGGTCACGCACGCTCACGGGCGCCAGCGCCCGCACGCAGCGAAGGAACACCGCGCGAAGGGCCCGCACGTCGCTCTCGGCGCGGTGCGCCTGCCCGCGCTCGATCTCCAGCTCGCGGCACAGGGCGTCGAGCGAGTACGAGTGGAACACGAACGCGCGCCGGGAGAGCGAGAGCGTGTCGAGCCAGTGCTCGAGCCGAGGCGCGAGGCCCGCCCTCCCGAGCTCCGCCAGCAAGAAGCGGACGTCCCAAACCGCGGCGTGGGCGACGAGGACGGCCCCATCGAGGGCGGCCACGACGTCGGGAGCGACCTCCGCGAATCGCGGGGCTCCGTGGAGCGCCGCGGCGTCGAGCCCGTGGACCTCGGCCGCGCCGCCGACCCGCTCGCCGGGGTCGACCAAGGAGCTGACGCGTCTCTCGACCCGGTCGCCGACGACCCGTTCGATGCACACCTCGACGACGCGATCCTGCGACGCGTCGAGCCCCGTCATCTCGAGATCGACGAAGGCCAGGGGCGCCGCCGCAACGGGCAGGTCCCACGGCGGGCCGGCGGGGGGCGGACGCACGAGGCGACTCTACCTACCGGGAACGAAATACGCGCGCTCGAGCGTCTCGGGCTCGGGATCGCCCTCGGACGCGAGCCGGGCGGCCCAGGCGGCGTCGGAAGGACGCTGCGCCATGGGCGCGACGCTCTCGGCGTGAGGAAGGGCGGCGCCCAGGGCGAGCCACGTCCGGCGCGTTCCCGGCTCGCGGATGGTCATCCAGGCCTCCTCGATCCGCCCCAGGGTCTCCTCGAGGACGCGCCCCGAGGAGACGTCGGCGTGAACGTCCACCGCCAGCGGCACGGCCGTCGCGGCGGCCGGACGAAGCGCGGCCTCGAGGGCGCGCAGCCGCGCGGGGAAGGCGGCGAGCGACGCGAGCAACGCGGAGGGTACGGGCTGATCGGCCGTCTCCTGGATCGCGACGCCCAGCGCGTTCCAGAGCAGATCCTGCACCTCGTCGAGGACGGTCGCCGCGGTCCCGTGCTCCCCGATCGCGCCCTCGGCGACGAGCGCGTGCTGCGTCTGGCGCACGAGGGCGAGCAGGTCGGCAATGGCCTCGGGGTGCGGCTCGACGAAGATGGGAACCGGAGTGTCGACCTCTGGCGGTGCAGGCAGGCGCACGTCACGGACGACGGCCCGGCTCATCGCCATTGCGTCGTGCCGGAACTGGGTCCAGGCGCCGAGGGCGACCTCGACCTTCCTCGCTCGCCACTCGGGGGCGGCCGCACCTGGCGCCACGGGTTCGCCTGCCGACGGCTTGAGCCAGGTCTCGAGGGCATCGAGGAACGAATGGTACGGCGTCCTGTGGCGCTCGATCGCACCGGCAGACGGCCTCTCGCGGATGAGCCGATCGAGCGTCGACGCATAGCGCGCGTAGGCGTCGTCGCCGCTCGCGCGCAGCGCGGCCCGCGCCTCGGGTGAACCGAGCCAGGCAGCCACGTCGAGCGCCGCGGGAAGCGCGCGCAGCCCGTCGCGGGCCGTGGGGGGAACCTCGGCCCCGGTGAGCCCCCCCACCGACGGGAAGACGAGCGCCTGCAGCACCTGCGAGTCGGGCGTGACGCGCGGGCCGACGAGGCGGAACGTCGGCGAGAGGCGTCCGGTCGGGGCCCGGCCATCGAGGTCGCGTGGTACCTCGTCACCCCCCCCGCCGTCGTCAACGAGGGCGACGTGCGCCGACGCGGCGGCGTGGCGGACGTGGTCTACCGCGACGATGTTGGCGAGCCAGTCGAGGGCCTCGGGGTCGAGCTGGCTCTGCCGGGCCGCGGCCTCGAGGTCGCGCGCCGTGACGTCGTCCTCGGGGCCCACGAGCAACTCGCCGACGCGATCGAGCCGATCCCAGGCGCTCGCCGCTTCCGCGTCGACGTCGTACTGCAGCACGTGCGAGAGCAGGATCGCGGCCCGGGCGTGGGTGCGCGCGGTCGCGACGTCGACACGCGACAGGACGCCGCGCTCGCCCCGACCGGCGAGGGCCAGCGGAGCCGATTCGAGCCACGCGAGGCAGCGGAACCACGCGGCGTGCGCCTCGTCGACGTCGGCGCGGCCGCGCGGCGCCATGGCCGTGTAGTCGAGGGGAATGTCGAGCCACGGGCTAGTCGCGAGCGCCGAGTGCGCGACGATGCGCGACCTCTCGCCGTTGACGAGCGCGACGAGCTCGGGCGGCGGGGCGTAGTCCGGCTGGAGGAGGGAGAGCGCGACGGCCACGACGCCCCGGGCAACCAGGTACGCCGACGCGACGTCGACGGGCGCGCCGCGGCTCTCGGTCGCGAGGCGGACGTCCAGACGGCGCAGCATCGAGCCGACCGAGGGCGCCGTGACCGCGTCGTCGACCTCCGCGCGTGCGCGATCCATGGCGACGTGGACGAGGAAGAAGAGCGCGTCGAGCGTGACGATCCAGGGGACGCGGTCGTCGCGAAGCGACGCATAGAAGTCCCCCAGGCTCGAGGTGGGACGAAGCGGCCGCGTCACCGCGAAGCCTCGCGCGAGCACGGCAGCCCGTAGGGGCCCGGGCGCGGCGGTCCACCTCGTCTCGGCGCCCGGCGCGCGCGCGAGCTGAGCCTCGTCGAGCGGAAGCGTGGCCGGCGACGTACCGGGCAGGGCCGGCACGACCACCTGCTCCCAGTACGTCCACGGGGGGAGGCCCAGCACCACCGCAGGCGGCGGCGGTGCGCGGACGGCGGGCGGAGGCAGGACTGCGCCGCCCCGGCAAGCTCCCGCGAGGAGCGCGAGCGCGCACGGGAGCGCGGCGGTCGCGATTGCCCGTCTCACGGTCGGCGCTAACGCTAGCCTAGGAACGACGCGCCGCGATAGTCGCCGTGAGCTTCTCCAGAAACGACCGCCGCCCCTTCGATCCTCGGCATCCGAGGCGCTTCGTGCTGCCGCGGGTGCCGCCCGTGAACTTCGTGCGGATCATGCTGCTGGCGCTGCTGGGAGCCCTCGGCGCGGGCTGGGCGCTGGCCAACCACTTCCACGTGGGCTTCGCGCCCATGGAGGTCGCCGTGCCGCGCGCCGCCCCCACGTACGACGCCGACGCGGGCGAGATCCCCGTCCCCGAGATAGACCGAGGCCCGTGAAGGAAGACTGGCTGGTTATCCACGAGGTCTACGCGAGCATCCAGGGCGAGTCGTCGTTCGCCGGCCTGCCCTGCACGTTCGTGCGGACGACCGGATGCAACCTGCGCTGCGCCTGGTGCGACACGCCTCAGGCCTTCCGCGGCGGTACGCGGATGACGCGCGCCGACCTGCTCGCGCGGGCGCTGGCGCCGCGCACGCCGCTCGTGGAGGTGACCGGGGGCGAGCCGCTCCTGCAGCCGGGGGTCGTGCCTCTGCTGCGCGAACTGTGCGACGCAGGCAAGACGGTGCTGCTCGAGACGAGCGGCGAGGCGAACGTCGCCCCCGTCGATCGGCGCGTGCACAAGGTCATGGACCTCAAGTGCCCGGGCAGCGGCGAGTCGCACCGCAACCGCTGGGCGAACCTCGACCACGTCGGCCCGAACGACGAGCTCAAGTTCGTCTGCGCGGACCGCGCGGACTACGAGTGGACGCGCGAGACGGTCCGGGCACGCGACCTCCTGCGCCTGACCTCGAACCTGCTCGTCAGCGCCGTGTACGGCAGGCTGGCCACGCGGGACCTGGTGCGCTGGGTCCTCGAGGACGGCCTGCCGGTGCGCGTTCAACTTCAGATGCACAAGTACGTCTGGCCCCCCGAGGCGACCGGCGTCTGAAGGCTCACGCCGACCGACGGCCGTCAGCGCTCGCCGACGGCGAACTGGCGGTACGCGGCCACGTCGTCCTTGCTGCCGAGGACGAGCGGCGTGCGGTCGTGCAGCCCCTTGGGAACGAGGTCGAGGATGCGGTCGACGCCGTTCGTCGCCACCCCGCCCGCCTGCTCGAACAGGTATGCCATCGGGTTCGCCTCGTAGAGCAGGCGCAGCTTGCCGCCAGGGCTCTTGGCGTCCGCCGGGTAGGCGAAGATGCCGCCCTTGAGGAGCGTGCGGTGCGCGTCGGCCACGAGCGAGCCGACGTACCGGTGGCCGTAGGGCAGCCCCCGCGCCTTGTCCTCGCTCTTGATCCAGGCGGCCCACTTCTTCACGCGGTCGTCCCAGCGTCCGAGGTTGCCCTCGTTGACGGAGTACGTCTTTCCACGGTCCGGGCAGCGGATGTTCGGGTGCGAGAGGAAGAACTCGCCGACGCTCGGGTCGAGCGTGAAGCCGTGCACGCCGTAGCCCGTCGACAGGACGAGGCTCGTCGAGCTGCCGTAGACCGAGTACCCGGCGGCGACGATCCGGGTGCCCGGCTGCAGGAAGCCCTCGGCGAGGTGATCGCTGACGCGCGCCGCTTGCAGCACGCAGAAGATTGTCCCGATCGAAATGTTGACGTCGATGTTGCTCGAGCCGTCGAGCGGGTCGAAGGCGACGAGGTACTTGCCCGTCGGGCTCATCGCGCGAGCCTCGTCGAGCTCCTCGCTCGCCAGCATCGCGCACCGGCCGCTCTTCTCGAGCACGGCGCAGAGGACGTCGTTGGCGAAGACGTCGAGCTTCTGCACCTCTTCGCCCTGGACGTTCGTCTCGCCCGTGTAGCCCAGCATCCCGGCGAGCCCGGCGGCGCGCACGCGCGTGTGGATGATGCGGATGGCGAGGGCGACGGAGTTGAGGAGCGAAGCGAACTCGCCGGTCGCTCCGGGGGTGCCGCGGGTCCCCGCGGTGATGAGGCCTTCGAGCGTGGTCCCGACGACGGGCGGGGGCGCGTGGGGGGCGATGGACTCGGTCATGGCGATACCGGAGCTCGCTTTACTCCTTTCCGCCGCCCCTTGCACCCCTCGCCGCGGCGGGTACCCTGCCGCGTCATGGCCGCTGCGACTGACCGCGTTAAGCAGATTCTCTCCTGGTACTCGAGCGACAACGTCGGCGTGAAGACGAACCTCGCCCGGCTCATGAACCACGGCACCCTGGCAGGGACGGGCAAGTTCGTCATCCTGCCGGTCGACCAGGGCTTCGAGCACGGCCCGGCGCGCTCGTTCGCTCCGAACCCGGCCGGCTACGATCCCGACTACCACTTCCAGCTTGCGATCGACGCCGGCTGCAACGCGTACGCGGCGCCGCTCGGATCGCTCGAGGTGTCCGCCGACAAGTTCGCCGGCCAGGTGCCGCTCATCCTTAAGCTCAACAACTCGGACACGCTCGCGAAGGTCGAGCAGCCGTGCAGCGCCGTCACCGCCAGCGTCAAGGACGCGGTGCGCCTCGGCTGCGTCGCGATCGGCTACACCATCTACCCGGGTTCGGGCGCGCGCAACGTGCAGTACGAAGAGCTGCGCGAACTCGTGCGCGAGGCGAAGGAGTCGGGGCTTCCGACGGTCGTGTGGTCGTACCCACGCGGCGCCGGCCTCTCGAAGGAGGGCGAGACCGCCGTCGACGTCGCCGGCTACGCGGCGCAGATCGCCTGCCAGCTCGGCGCTCACATCGTGAAGGTCAAGCCGCCGAAGGACTTCGTCGAGCAGGCCGAGACCAAGAAGGTCTTCGAGAAGCGCGGCATCCCGACCAAGACCCTCGCGGATCGCGTCCGCCACGTCGTGCAGAGCGCGATGAACGGCAAGCGGATCGTCATCTTCTCCGGCGGCGAGGCCAAGGGCACCGACGACGTGCTCGAGGAGGTGCGCGGCCTGGCCGCTGGCGGCTCGTTCGGCAGCATCATGGGGCGCAACGCGTTCCAGCGCCCGCGCGCCGAGGCGCTGCAGCTCCTGTCGAGCGTGATGGAGATCTTCCGCAAGGCCTCCTGACGCGCGCGCTACGAGCCGCGAGGGCAACGTGAGCCCGTACGATTTCGAGCACAGGCTCTCCGGGCTCTTTCTCGCCCTGCTGGTCACGCTGCTCGCCGCGTGCGCAGGCGAGGCGTTTTGTGGCGCGGCAGGGCCGGCGCCGGCTGTCGCGATGGACGGCGCCCGCGCCGCGACGCGGGCGCTCGGCAGCGCGGAGGAGGAGGCCGTGACGTGGCTCGCGGCGGCCGACCCGCGCCTCGCGGCGCGAACGGGCAGGGCGGCACCGCCCGCATGGCTTGAGCGCATCGGCACCGAGGCCGTGCTTGCGGAGGACGCGACGGCGAGCATTCGGGAAGGCTCCGTTGACCTGTTCGCGTTCGCGGCGCGCGCGCGGGCGCTGGAAGCGGCGCACAAGGCGCTCGCGGAGGTCGGGGGGCCCTTGCCCGAGACGGGTCTGCTCGGCTCCGGCCTCGCGCGCTTTCGCCTCGAGCGCGAGCTGCTCGGCCGGCTCATCGAGGAGGAGCTGGCGCGCGCGGGGGACGAGGCGGCGCTCGGCGAGTCGTCGGGAGAGCTCGTTCGAGCGATGGTCTCGACGTGGAGCCCGCCCGCGACGCCGGAGGACGTCGCGGCCCGCGACGCGAGGGCGGCGAGGCGTCTGGCAGAAATCCAGGGCTCGCTCGTCCCGAGCGTCGGCTCACGGATCCGCGGGGTTTCGACCGCGCGCTCGACCCGCTTGAGCGGCTGCTCGCGCCAACCGAGTACCTGCGCGCCACGGCGGCGCTCGCGCGCCTGCGCGTCGCGATCGAGATGGACGCGCGTCCGGAGCCGGGCCTCGTGGCCCCCGGCCGCCTCGCGCGCGCCCTTAAGGTACACTTGGGCGCGGACGTCGACGTCGCCACCCTGCCCGCACGGCTTGAGCGTTTCGCGAGTACCCTGTGGAGCGCCGCGGAGACCGAGCTCGCACGGGGCGACGCGGAGGCGCGCGGCGCGATCCTGGCGCGTGCGCGGCTGCTCTTCGCCCGGGGCCCCTGCGCCCCCGTCGTCGACTCGCCGGTGCGGTTGTTCGAGCCGCCCCCGGAGCGCGCCGCCGTGTGCGGAGCGCTGCGTGTTCTCTCGGACGAGGCGACCCGCGGCGCGGCCATCGTGGCGCTGCACGACGACGTGCTCATGGCTCTCGCCGCCGTGGTGTCTGCGCCCCCGTTGCACACGAGGCTTTTCACTCACCCCGACGTCGTCGTCGTCGACGCGCTCCGACGGACCGCGGGCGCGGCCCGTCGTGGCCCTTGGACCCGCCCTCGCGGCGGAGCTGCTCTACGCCGGCCCGCCCGAGCCGCGCTTCGCGGTGTGGCGCGCGCTGGGGGACGCGCCGCTCGACGTCGTCGCCCGCGAGCTGCCGCGACGCTGACGATCAGCGCGGGCGCGCCGACGCCAGCCGCTCCTCGACGAGCATGTCGGCGACCTTGTACGTGGGCGCGTTGAGCTTCTCGGAGCGATCGAGGATCTCCAGGATCGTGTCGTAGATCTTCAGCGTCTTGGCGCGCGATTTGGCCTCGTCGTAGCCGACGACCTCCTGCGCCACGTTGATGAGGCCCCCTGCGTTGATCGCGTAGTCGGGCGCGTAGAGGATGCCGCGCGCGTGCAGGTCGTCGCCGTGGCGCGGGAGGGCAAGCTGGTTGTTCGCCGCGCCGGCCACGATACGCGCCTTGAGGCGCGGGATCGTGTCGTCGTTGAGCGGCGAACCGAGCGCGCACGGGGCGAAGACGTCGCAGTCGACGTCGAAGATCGCGTCGAGCGCCACGACTTGCGCGCCGAACTCGCGCTGCGCGCGCTCGGCCTTGAGCGGATCGACATCGGCCACGGTCAGCGTCGCGCCCTCGTCGTGCAGCTCCTTGCAGAGGTGGTAGCCCACGTGCCCCACGCCCTGGACCGCGACGTGTACCCCCGCGAGCGAGGAGCGGGCGAGGCGCTTGCCGACGCACGCCTCGATGCCCCGGCGCACGCCGAGGGCGGTGAACGGAGAGGGATCGCCCGAGCCGCCGTGCGACGGATCGACGCCGGTGACCCAGCGGGTGACCGACCGCAGGACGTCCATGTCCTCGAGCCCGGTCCCGCTGTCCTCAGCGGTGATGTAGTGACCGCGCAGGTCGTCGACGAACTTGCCGAACGCGCGGAAGAGCGCCACGCGGTCGAAGTGCTGCGGCGGGCGGAGGAGGACACTCTTGCCCCCGCCGTGCGGCAACCCCGCGAGCGCCGCCTTGTACGTCATCCCGCGCGCGAGGCGGAGCGCGTCGACGAGCGCGTCCTGCTCGGTGTCGTAGTGGATGAACCGGCACCCGCCGAGCGCAGGCCCGAGGCGCGTGTCGTGGATGGCCACGATGGCCATCAGGCCGGTCGCCTTGTCGCGCTTGAAGTGGACTTCGCCGTAGTCGTACGCGTCGAGGCGTGCGAACAGATCCATGGGCGCGATCGTTAGTCGCGATCGCGCGCGGCCGTCAAAGGGTCACTTCTTCGGCGCCGGCTTGGACGACGCGTCGGGCGCGCCGGCGTCGGTGGCCGCCTGGTACTTCGTGGCGTCGCTCGTCGCCCACTCGGCCGAGTAGTTGGTGATCTGAAAGATCGTGTCGTCGCCGCCGCGCTTGGCCCAGCGGTTGGTGCCCGTCGACACCTTGCCGACGAGCAGCGAGTACTGCCCGGCGCCGTCCTTGAGGTCGATGGTGACGGTGGCCTCGGGCTTGTCGAGGCCGAGGTCCGCCGGCGCCTTGCCGTCGCCGAAGTCGTCGGCCTGCAGGGCCTTGTAGGCGCGGAGCATGTCCTTGAGCTTGCTCTCGTCGAAGCGCGGGAGCGGCTTCTTGTCGAACGTGGCCGCCCACTTGTCGCCCTTGGTGAACGAGAGCTGGCCGTGCGCGTTGGCGAGGGTCACCTGCGACGCGTTCGCGTCGTCGAACTTGAAGATTTCCTTGTCGCGGAAGTCCTTGGGCTCCTTGGAGTACAAGTACGACGAGTAGCCCTTGGCGGCCCACACGACGTCGGGCTTGTCGCTGACGACGACGAGCTGCCCGGCGGGCCCGCTCTTGCCGAACGACTCGTCGACCGTCTTCTCGGCGCCCTTCCAGGCGACGACGTGGACCGCGTGGGCCGCGTCGAGCTGCTTGTCCTTGCGGACCGCGTCGTCGAGGACGAGGTTCACGCGCGAGTCGACCTTGATCTCGCTCAGGTTGGCCACCAGGTCCTTGACGGTCTGCTGGTTGGCGGCGGCCTTCTGGGGCTTGGTCATCTGCCACATCGTGGCCGCGCCGCCGTCCGCGTCGGGCTTGCCCTTCGGATCGGGGATCTTCTCGAGGACGATCTCGCCCTTGTCGCCGTTGGTGATGCTGATCTTGTCGACGTCCTCGGGGGCGCTGATGGTCGGGAAGTCCTTGGCCTCGACGACGGCCTTTCCGATCGACGCGTCCTTCTGCTGCTGCTTGTAGACGAGGACGCCGAGCACACCGAGAACGACGACACCGATGATGAGGAGCTTGTCGCGCGACATGTTCCTTCCGAGCGTGGACGAGGGGAGAGGGGGGAAGTAGCGTCAGGCGAGCGAGATGTTTGCCCGCGCCGCGAGGCGCATGCGCCACCGGGCGATGCCGTAGGCCGCCAGGAGCGCAGGCAGGCCGACGATGAGGAAGAACTCGATCCAGCCCTGCTGCGCGCGGCGCGCCTTCTTGAGATCGTCCTCCTGCTGGCGAAGCTGCTCCTCGCTCATGTCGGGGGTGATCTTGACCTTCGACGCGTCGCCGTAGACCAGGTTCGGATCGGCGAGGATCTTGGCGCTGACCGCGAGCAAGTCGGTGTCGCCCGTGAGCCAGTCGAGCGTGTTCTTGAACACGAGGATCGACCCGGTCACGAACTGCTGGGCGTAGGGGCTGGCGAGTTGCAGGAGCTGCTCGTCGCCGCCGAGGCTCGGCATCATGGCGCCGTACTGGCCCATGTCCGGGCCGTTGCCGGCGCGGGCGAGAGGGTTCGCGAGGAACTGCGACGAGGCGAGGACGAAGATGCGCGCGGGCTTGGCGCTCTTCGCGGGCGCGTCGACGCCGAGCTTGTCGCCGGTGGGGAACGCCGTGCCGAGCGTGCCCTCGACGTTGGCGCCGATGGCGAACTGCTCCTGCTGCAGCCCCTTGAGCGTGCCGGCCCACTGCTTGAGCTGCGGGCGCAGGCGCAGATCGGCGCTCTCGCCCGTGAGGTGCACGGCGAAGGGCGACGAGCGGGCGACGACCTTCATCGTCGCGTCTGGCTGGCGCTCCTTGACGAGCTTGAGGCTCGAGGAGAAGGGCGCCGCGAGGTCCTCGACGCGGAACAGGCACGCGAAGCCCGTGTCGATGAGCTGCTGGTCCCCGGTAAACCGGGTGTCGTCCTGCACCTCGAGGATCTGCGGCATCTCGACGCGCGCGACGCCGCCCATGGTCTGCATGACGATGCCGGCGTGCCGCCAGACGTCGAGCACCACGTCCTTGTCGAGCGTGATGCCGTACCCGTCGAGGAGCGTCTGCAGGCCGTGCGCGTTGAGCGTCGCGTTCATCGTCGCGTCCGACGCCTTGACGTTGACCGCGCTCGCGAAGACCGCGAGGGACTTGCCCTTCATCACGAACTGGTCGATGCGCCGCAGCTCCTTCTCGGTGATGTCCTTGGCGGGCTGCGTGATGATGAGACCGTCGAGCTCGTCGGAGATCTCGGTGTCGCCGTTCTTCAGGTCGACGTCCTGGAACGTATAGAAGGGGAAGTTCTGGGTGATGATCCCCTGCATCGAGAACTTGCCCATGTTGCTGGGCGTGAGGTTGCTGTCCGAGGGCTTGATCTCGTCGTGGCCGACCAGGACGCCGATCTTGTGGTGGATGTCGTCGCCCTTGTCGCGGATCTCGCGGATCTTGTTGGTGACCCAGAACTCGAGGCCGTCAGTGCGGTCCGGCGGAAGGAACTTGATGACGTCCTGCTGCTCGCCGTACTTGAAGACCAGGCCCATGAAGCCCTGGGTCACGGCGGCCTTCTCATCGGTGTCGCTGGCCTCCCCGAACGGCTGCTCGACGAGCCCGGCGTCCTTGGCCTTCTTGCGGGTCTCCTCGTCCTTCGGCTCGATGACCGTGTAGTCGAACTTGCCCGCGCCGGCGTTTTTGTACTCCTGCAGCAGGTCGCGCAGGTCGCGCACGAAGGCGTCGAGCTTGGGCAGGCCCCGGCTGACGTAGGCGTCGACCGTGAGCTGCTGCTTCATCGAGCGCAGCAGGCTCCCGCTCCCCTTGGAGAGGGTGAACTTCTCGGTCTTGGTCACGTCCTTGCGGGCATAGATCCCCAGGGCGGACAGAGCGTTGACGGCGACCAGGATCGCCGCGACGACGAAGATGAGGGCGCCGCTCTCGACGGCAGACTTTCTACGCTTCTCCATGGCTGTCCTCAGGACCACTTGCGGCTCTCGAGAGAGCGGAAGGCGACGAGCAGGCAGACGGCCGTCACCGACAGGAAGTAGACGACGGCGCGCGTATCGATGATGCCGCGCATGAACGCCTGCAACCGCGTCTGGAACGAGATGAACGCGAAGCCGTCGGCGAGCGGACCCCATCCCCCGCTCGTGGAGACGATCGAGACGATGTAGCCGATGGCGTAGAGGAAGCTGAGCGTGCCCGCGGTCGTGAAGAACGCGATGACGTCGCTCTCGGTCAGGCTCGAGATCATCATCCCGATGCCGATGGCCGCGAACGAGAAGAACGCGCAGCCGAGGTAGCCCGACCACACGGGTCCCCAGTCGAGCGGGCCGAGGTGCCACGGCCACACGAACAGCGCGATGGGGTAGAGCAGCGTCGCGGCGAGCAGGATGAGCACCGTTGCGCACGCGGCGACGTACTTGCCGAGGATGACCTCGGAGTCGCGCACGGGCATCGTGATGAGCAGCTCCAGCGTGCCCGAGCCCTTCTCTGCCGCGAGCGAGCGCATCGTCACCGCGGGGATGACGAAGAGGCTCATGAGCGGCGGCAGGTACGTGAACATCTGGTCCATCGACGCGCGGTCGATCTCCCAGAAGCTCCCCATGAAGAAGCCGCCGACGTGCGGGATGAGGAAGAACAGGATCCCGAGCAGCAGGATGGTCCCGCCGATGACGACGTACGCCACGGGGGAGTTGAACTGGGCGCGCAGGTCGCGCTTCGCGATGATGAGGATGTTGCGCATGGCTTAGCTCCGGTCGCCTTCGGCGGCCTTCTCGTCCCCGTCCGAGTCCTCGGACTCGTCGCTCTCGTCGGACTCCTCGTCCTCGTCGCTCGGGTCCTCGTCTTCGTCCTGCTCGTCGGCCGCGGGGGCGCCGAGCTGGCGGTTGCGGCGCTCGTCGCCGATCGTGAGGTTGCGGAACACGCCCTCGAGCGACTGCGCGTCGCGGTGCAGCTCGAGCAGCACCCAGCCCTTGTCGGCGACGAGCCGGAACAGCTCGGGCCGCAGGTCGACGTCCTGCTCGCCCAGCACCTGGTAGGCGTGGGCGCGCTCGTCGGTCGGCAGCTCCTCGAGCTTCTTGACGCCCGCGAGCTTGGACAGCGCGTCCTCGACCTCGCCCTTCTTGGGCAGCGCGCCGCGGCCCTTGTAGCCGCCCTCGCCCGCTGACTCCTGGATCGTGACGGCGTAGCTCACGCGCCCGCTCTTGGCGCGGATCTCGTCGAGCGCGCCGTCGGCCACGATGCGGCCGCGCGACACGATGATCGCCCGCGCACACGACGCCTCGACCTCGGCGAGGTTGTGCGTGGAGAGCATGACCGTGCGCTCCTTGCCGATCTGCTTGAGATAGTCGAGAAACTCCGCCTTCTCGTTCGGGTCGAGATCGCTCGTGGGCTCGTCGAGGATGAGGATGGGCGGGTCGTGGATGAGCGCCTGCGCAAGACCGACGCGCTGGCGATAGCCGTGCGACAGGTGGCGGATCTCCTTGCCGAGCACCTGGGCGAGGCCGCAGACCTCGACCACGTTCTTGGCGCGCTTGCGGAACATGTCGTCGTCGAGGCGGCGGATGTCGGCGGCGAAGCGCAGGTACTCGAGCACGCTCATCTCGAGGTAGAGCGGCGCGCGCTGGGGCAGGTACCCCAGGCTCTCGCGGACGCGCAGCGGCTCGTCGAAGACGTCGTGGCCGTTGACGCGGGCCGTCCCCGACGTGGGCGAGATGAAGCACGTCAGGATGCGCATGGTCGTGGACTTGCCGGCCCCGTTGGGGCCCAGGAAGCCGAAGACCTCGCCGCGCTTGACCTCGAAGTTGATCTTGTCGAGCGCCCGGAACGACCCGAAGTTCTTCGACAGGTCGTTCGCTGAGATCATCACATCGTTGGACATTCCGAGTGCTCCGGCGTGCGCAGGGGCCGCGGGGCGGACACCTGCACGGTTGAACCCCGGTACGGGGGGGCCCAACCCTTGGAAAAAGCGCAGAATCCCCCCCGAGGAGGCGCGCATCGTAGCGACGGGGTGGGCCCTGTCAACCACGGGCGGCTTGGGCGGAAAACGAGCGGCTGGCCGGATTATTCCCGCGCGCCGGCGACGGGGCGTCGAGGGCGGGCAGGGGGGACGCCACCGGAAGGTCCCCGTCCACCGCTACAAGGGGTCAGCGAGCGCGGCGCGCGGCAGGCGCATCGCGACGGTCGAACGGAGATGGGCCGTCGCCGTGGACACGGGATCGTCGCGGGTTTTCGGAGCCGACGGGCGGGTCGATCGATGATCGTGGAGGTCCGGCGATGATGGCTCCGCGTCCGTTGGCGACTTTGAATGCGGTCTCGATCTTCGCCTCGAGAGCCTTGAGACGAGCGACGGAGACGTCGATCCTCGGTCCGGGTGCTTCGGGCACCGTCACGAGGATCGCGAGGAGAGTGGCGCGCCTCGAGAGTCGTTCGAGTGGAATCGAGAGCGGCGTCTCGGTCCTCGCGAGGATCGAGACGGGTCGTCCGAGGATCGTTTCGGTGGCTTGAGGACGACCTCGTGGGCTCGAGAGGATCGTCGGTCGACTCGAGATGCGGGGTACGTGACGAGCGCCGCGTGATTGCGTCGCTCGCTCGCTACGCGCCCACAGATCCGCCGGAAGAGCCGACCTTCGATGGTCGTCTTCGAGTGAGGGTCCTGTCGGCTCGCCATC
>JAJYCT010000001.1 GCA_021778125.1 Myxococcales bacterium | reverse complement strand
GTTGGTGTTCGGATCGCAGTCGTTGCAGTCTCCGTCGGTGAACGAGAAGCCGTCGCCGTCGTGATCGGTCGAGTCCTGGTACGTGCAGCTCTGCTGCGACGGAGACGAGCCCCCGTCGCTGCCGAACGTCCCGTAGCCCCCGTCGCCGCCGACGAGGCCCCCTCCCGACGACGACGAGCTCGTACCGCCGCTGCTCGACCCGGTGCCCTTGACCCCCGAGCTCGAGCCGCTGCCGGGGGAGTCGAAGCCCGGGTTGCTCGCGCCGCCGGAGCACGCGACGAGCGGGAGGAGCGCGGTGAGGACGCAGGCGACGCGGCGAGCCTTCATGGGTGCCAGGTCCATACTGGACGTCTTCACCACGGGCCATGTCACGGCCGCGTCTCCCCGTGAGCGCGGCAATTTACCGTGGAGGCGGCACGACGGAGAGCCGCGGCGCGACCGAGCGCACGATCCGGCTCGCGGTCCGCAGGCTCGTCTCGAGCAGTAGATCGCGCTTGGAGCGCTCGAGGCACCGCGCGAGCAGCGCAGGCTCCTCGGTCGCGTGGACGCGCAGCGCTTGCGGCGGCGACGCGACGCCCGGCACCTGGCGCGACCAGCGGAAGACGAGCGGGTCGTCCTGCCGCTCGATCTCGAAGCGCGCCTCGCCCGACTCGAGCGCGACGCGCGTGATGGCCCCGGGACGCACGTCGGCGCGCGGCTTCGCCTCGAAGCGCGCCGTCAGGCGCCCGAGCCGCGCCTCGGCCCAGCCGCTTCCGCGCTTCCACGAGACGCCGTCGTCCGGCAGCCCCAGCACCGACGCCATCCACCCGAAGAGCAGGCCCGCCTGCGTGCTCGCGGCGTCCTCGTCTCCGGGGGGCGACCTGAACTCGATCGTGACGCGCGTGAGGCCCGAGATGCACGCCCTGCCCTCGGCGTCGTCGAAGAAGCGCGCGACCATGTCCTGCACCGCCCGCAGGCGGATCCACGTGAGGTCGGCCACCGCGTACCGGCCGCGCGAGCGCTCGGCGATGCTCGATAGCTTCGTGAGATCGCGCAGGTCCATCTCGCCGGAGTTGACGACGACCAGGTCCGCGCCGACCACCATCCGGTCGAACAGGTCGTCGTGGTCGGGCAGATCGCCCACCCACCACACGCACACGGGCAGATCGGGCAGCGCCAGGCGCTCGGCGTTGCCCGGCAGCCACTCGCGCGCCGCGCCCGTGGCCTCGAGCGTGATCGCGTCGCCGCAGACGGGGCCGCCGTCGTGCCCCCGGTGCAGCGCGACCTCGGCACCGAGCGACGGCGTGTCGCCCGGGCGCCACACGGCGACGATCGTCCGGCACGGGCGCGTCTGGACGACCTCGGCGACCGCCGCCTGCGCGCGCTCGAGCAGCCCCGGCTCGCTGACGAGGGCGACGAGCGTGAGCAGCGACGCCCGGGACGTCCCCGCGGCGCGCGCGCTCTCGTCCCAGAGCTTCGCGAGCTCCCGCTCCACGCGGTCGAGGGGCACGCTCATATCCGCCTCCAGGCGCGCCCGTCGCGCGCGATGAGATCCGAGGCCTCCGGCGGCCCCCAGGTGCCCGCGGCGTAGCTGGGGAACGTCGGCACGGGCGCGCTCGCCCACGCCTCGTGGATCGGGGTGATGAAGCGCCACGCCGCGCTGACCTCGTCGGCGCGCGCGAAGAGCGTGGGATCGCCGAGCATCGCGTCGAGGATGAGGCGCTCGTAGGCCTCGGGGCCGCTGCCGCCGAACGTCGAGCCGTACTTGAAGTCCATGGCGACGGGGCGCAAGGTCATCGTCGGCCCCGGCACCTTGGCGACGAACCGCAGCGCGATGCCCTCGTCGGGCTGGATGCGGATCGCGAGCACGTCGGGCTCGACGTGCGCGCCGTCCTCCCGCAGGAGCGCGTGGGGCACGTCCTTGAAGTGCACGCTGATCTCGGTGATGCGCTTGGTCAGGCGCTTGCCCGCGCGGATGTAGATGGGCACGCCCGCGAAGCGCCAGTTGTCGAGCTCGAGGCGCATCGCGACGAACGTCTCGACGTGCGACGCGGGGCTGAC
Source organism: Myxococcales bacterium (assembly GCA_021778125.1). GTDB lineage: Bacteria > Myxococcota_A > Polyangia > Polyangiales > Polyangiaceae > Palsa-1150. The sequence continues at coordinate 52,784 of JAJYCT010000001.1, read as the reverse complement.
GTTCGGCTCCTCGCGGTAGCCGGGGACCGGCCTGCCGACGAAGTTGCCTGGCCCGTACTGCCCGCGCACGGTGTCCCGGAGCGCGTCCTCGCCCACGAGGGGCTTGAGCGCCCGCAGGACCTTGACCTTCTCGTCGCGGACCTCGTCGGCCGCGAACGCGACCGGCGGCTCCATCGCCATGACCATCAGGAGCTGCAGGAGGTGGTTCTGGACGATGTCGCGCGTCGTCCCGGCCTCCTCGTAGAACTTGCCGCGCCCCTCGACGCCGATGTCCTCGGCGACGGTGATCTGCACGTGGTCGATATGGTTGCGGTTCCAGATCGGCTCGAAGATCGCGTTGCCGAAGCGCAGCGCGACCAGGTTCTGCACCGTCTCCTTGCCCAGGTAGTGATCGATGCGGAAGATCTGCCGCTCGTGGAAGACGCGGTGCAGGTCCGCGTTGAGCGCGTCGCCGCTCGCCAGGTCGCGGCCGAACGGCTTCTCGACGATGATGCGCGTGTAGCGCGACGCGTCCGACGGATCGGCCACGAGGCCCGCGCGCGCGAGCTGGTCGTTGACCTTGGGGAAGAGGCTCGGCGGGATCGCCAGGTAGTAGAGGCGGTTTTCGCGGGTGCCGTTGTTCGCGTCGATCTCGTCGAGCTTGGCCCGCAGCCTGGCGAAGTTCGCCTCGTCGTCGAACGCGCCCGACACGTAGTGCAGGCGACTCGCGAAGTCGTTCCAGACGGCCTCGTCGATCGGCTTGCGCCGCGAGAACTGCGCGACGCCCTCGCGCATCGACGCGCGGAACTGGTCCTCGCTCATCTCGGTGACGGCGAAGCCGACGATCGAGAAGCCCGGCGGCAGCAGGCGCGAGACCGCCAGGTTGTAGAGCGCGGGCAAGAGCTTGCGACGGGCCAGGTCGCCCGAGGCCCCGAAGATGACGAAGGCGCACGGCGCCGGCGCGCGCTCCGTCTCGAGACCGACGCGGAACGGGTTGTCCATGGGGTCTCCGGCGGGGGCGGGGCTCAGGCCTTCTTGACGGCGTGACCGCCGAACTGGTTGCGCAGCGCCGCGAGGATCTTCGCGCCGAACGACTCCTCCTGGCGCGAGCGGAAGCGGGCCTGGAGCGACAGCGTGATGATGGGCGCCGGGACGTCCTGATCGATCGCCGCCTGCACCGTCCAGCGACCCTCGCCCGAGTCCTCGACGAAGCCGCGGATGGCCTCGAGGTCCTTGTCGCCCGCGAGCGCCGACTCGAGCAGCTCGAGCAGCCAGGAGCGGACCACCGAGCCGCGGCCCCAGATGGAGGCGATCTTGTGCAGGTCGAGCCTGAAGGGGCTCGTCTTCATGATCTCGAAGCCCTCGGCGTACGCCTGCATCAGGCCGTACTCGATGCCGTTGTGGACCATCTTGACGTAGTGGCCCGCGCCGGCGGCGCCGACGTGCGCGTAGCCGCCCTCGGGGGCGAGCGTCTTGAAGAGCGGCTCGCAGAGCTTCACCGCCTCGGGCGCACCGCCGACCATCAGGCAGTAGCCGTTCTTCAGGCCCCAGACGCCGCCGCTCGTCCCGGCGTCGATCCACTGCACGCCCTTCTGGCCGATCGTCTCGGCGCGCGCGCGCGACTCTTTCCAGTTGGAGTTGCCGCCGTCGATGATGACGTCGCCCTTGGACAGGCGCGCGGCCGCGTCGAGGATGACGGCCTCGGTCACCTGCGAGGGGACCATGACCCAGACGACGCGCGGCGGCTGGAGCTTCGCGATCGCGTCGGCCAGGTTCTCGGCGAACACGGCGCCCTTGCCGGCGAGCTCGCGGGCGACGTCGAGGTTGCGATCCGTCGCGACGACCTCGTGCCCGCCCTGCAGCAGGCGCTGCGTCATGTTGAAGCCCATCTTGCCCAGACCGATCATCGCGAGGCGCATGCGTCGGTCGTAACGCGAAACGGGGCGGCGCGGAATACCCCGTCGACGACCTTACAAACGGCAAAGAGGCCGGGGAACCGGAGAGCCTGCTCCCGGTCGTCCCGACCTCTCGGCCGTTCGCGGTGTGTCGGGCCCTACGGCCCGGCGACTACCAGCGATCGCGACGGCCGCCGCGGTCGCCGCCGGGGCCGCCACGGCCACCGCGGCCGCCGCCACCACCGCCACCACCGCCACCACCGCCGAAGCCGCCCCCACCGCCACCGCTGCGCTGCGGACGCTCCTCGGCCTCGTTGACGCGGAGCGGGCGCCCGTCGAGGACGGAGTTGTTCATCGCCTCGATGGCCTTCTGGGCCTCCGCCGGCGAGCCCATCGTCACGAAGCCGAAGCCGCGCGACTGACCCGTGGCGCGGTCGGTGACGATGTGGACATCCGTGACCTGGCCGATGCGCTCGAAGGCCTGGCGGACGGTGTCGATGGTGGAGTTGAACGACAGATTGCCGACGTACAGACGCGTTCCCATTTCAGTATCTCTCTCTCGGTGCGGCTTCGTAGCGAGCCCCCCTCGGGGGGCTTTTGCAGAGTGCCTTCGGTCCAGTTCAGCCGCGGGATCCAGGAGCCAGGCTCGCGGCGGCGAAATCCGCCGCGACCACACAGTGCGTCACCGTCGTGCGCGAGCCGCGGTCCCGAGTACCGAGAGAGCGTCGTTGCCGGGGAAACGTCCGTGAGCGCCCTGAGGTTAGCCCAAGGCCGACGGGGCGCAAGTCGGTCGGCGCGGCTGGAGCGCGCCAGCCTCTTCCGGTTCCCCTTCAGCCCTTGAGGAGCTGCCGGAGCACGTACTGCAGAATGCCGCCGTGGCGGTAATACTCGCGCTCCTGGGGAGTGTCGATCCGCACGGTGGCGGTGAACTCGCGGACCGCGCCATCGGGGCGGCGGGCCTTGACCCGGGCCTTGCGGGTGGGGATCGCGCCGGCGAGCTCCTCGATCGAGAACGTCTCCTCGCCCGTCAGCCCGAGCGTGGCCGCGCTCTCGCCCGCCGCGTACTCGAGCGGCAGGATGCCCATCCCGACCAGGTTCGAGCGGTGGATGCGCTCGTAGCTCTCGGCGATGACCACCCGGATGCCCAGGAGCTTCGGCCCCTTGGCCGCCCAGTCGCGCGACGATCCAGAGCCGTACTCCTTGCCCGCCAGCACCACCAGCGGCACGCCGTCCTTCGCGTAGCGCACGGCGGCGTCGTAGACGCTCATCGCGTCGCCGCTCGGCAGGTGGCGCGTGACGCCGCCCTCGGTGCCCGGCGCGAGCAGGTTGCGCAGGCGCACGTTCGCGAACGTGCCGCGCACCATGATCTCGTCGTTGCCGCGGCGCGCCCCGTACTGGTTGAAGTCCTTGACGTCGACCCCGCGCTCGATGAGGTGCAGGCCCGCCGGGCTGCTCTTCTTGATCGAGCCGGCCGGGGAGATGTGATCGGTCGTGATGCTGTCGCCGAGCACGAGCAGCACGCGCGCGTCCTTCACGTCGGAGACGGCGCCCGGCTCACGCTGCATGCCCTCGAAGTACGGCGGGTGCTTGACGTACGTGGACTTGCCGTCCCACGCGTAGAGATCGCCCGGCGGCACGCTCAGCTTCTTCCAGTCGTCGTCGCCCTCGAAGACCGAGCCGTAGACCTTCTCGAACATCGTGCGGTCGATGCTCGCGTCCATGGCCGCCTGCACCTCGGTGCGTGTCGGCCAGATGTCCCGGAGGAAGACGGGCTTGCCGTCCTTGCCCTCGCCGATCGGCTCCTTGTACGGATCGAAGTCGACCGTGCCCGCGAGCGCGTAGGCGACGACGAGCGGCGGCGAGGCGAGGTAGTTGGCGCGCACCTCGGCGTGTACGCGGCCCTCGAAGTTGCGGTTGCCCGAGAGGACCGCCGCCGCGACGAGCGACCCGGCCTCGATGGCCCTGGACACGGGCTCCGGGAGCGGGCCGCTGTTGCCGATGCACGTCGTGCAGCCGTAGCCCACCGTCTGGAAGCCGAGCTGGTCGAGGTACGGCGTGAGCCCCGCCTTGGCGAGGTACTCGGTGACGACCTTGGACCCTGGGGCCAGGCTCGACTTGACCCAGGCCTTTCGCGTCAGGCCCTTCTCGACGGCCTTCTTTGCGAGGAGGCCCGCGGCGACGAGCACGCTCGGGTTCGACGTGTTGGTGCAGCTCGTGATGGCGGCGATGACGACCGACCCGTGCCGCAGCTCGACGTCCTTGCCGTCGATCGTGACCGCCACCTTCGCGTCGGGCGCGCTCGGCTTCGGCGCCTTGGCCAGCAGCTTCTCGAGCGCCGAGTGGAAGCTCGCCTTGGACTCGGTGAGCTTGACGCGATCCTGCGGGCGCGCCGGGCCGGCGAGGCTCGGCACGATCGACGCGAGATCGAGCGTGACCACGTCCGAGTAGCGCGCCTCGGGCGCACCCGGCTCGCTCCACAGCCCCTGCGCGCGGAAGTACGCCTCGACGAGCGCGATCTGCGCCTCGCTGCGGCCGGTGGTCCGCAGGTAGCGCAGCGTCTCGGCGTCGACCGGGAAGATGCCGCACGTCGCGCCGTACTCGGGCGCCATGTTGCCGAGGGTGGCGCGGTCGGCGAGCGGAAGCTGCGCGAGACCGTCGCCGAAGAACTCGACGAACTTGCCGACGACGCCCTTCTTGCGGAGCATCTCGGTGACCGTGAGCACCAGATCGGTGGCGGTCGCCCCCTCGGGCAGCGCGCCCGAGAGCTTCACGCCGACCACCTGCGGGATGAGCATCGAGACGGGCTGGCCGAGCATGGCCGCCTCCGCCTCGATGCCGCCGACGCCCCAGCCGAGCACGCCCGCGCCGTTGATCATCACGGTGTGCGAGTCGGTCCCGACGAGCGTGTCGGGGTAGACCGTCTTGCCGTCGTCGCTCTTCATGACGACGCGCGCCAGGTGCTCGAGGTTGACCTGGTGGCAAATGCCCGTGCCGGGGGGCACCACCTTGAAGTTGCGGAACGCGCTCTGCCCCCACTTGAGAAACTGGTAGCGCTCGCGGTTGCGCTGGTACTCGAGCTGGACGTTGATGCGGAAGGCGTCCTTCGACCCGAACGCGTCGACCTGCACCGAGTGGTCGATCACGAGCTCGACGGGCTGCAGCGGGTTGATCTTCTTCGGGTCGCCGCCGAGCTTCTTCATCGCCTCGCGCATCGCCGCCAGGTCCACGACCGCCGGGACGCCCGTGAAGTCCTGCAGGAGCACGCGCGCCGGGGTGAAGGCGATCTCGCGCGAGGGTTGCTGCGACAGGTCCACCGTGGCCAGCGCCTCGATGTCCTCGGCCCGCACCGAGACGCCGTCCTCGGTCCGCAGCAGGTTCTCCAGCAGGATCTTGAGCGAGTACGGAAGCGTCGCCGCCTGAGGGTGCTTCGCGGTGACCGCGCCGAGGCGGTAGTAGTCGTACGAGGCGGAGCCGACGGTGAGGGTGGACTTGGCGGCGTAGGTGTCCGGCATGGGGAGCGTCGTAGTCCCCTGCAGGAAGGGGGGCAAGAGACCTTGCGCGTATAGGGGCGATGCGCTTGCTGCCCCCACGACCGAACCTCGCGACGCCTCAATCGTTGGCGAAGCACCCGTAGGAGCCGTCGTTGAGGGGATCCTCGCACGAGTAGCCCGGAGGGCAGGGCGCGGTGCCCGGTCCTCCCCCGCAGGCGAGGGCACACGCGTCGCCGCCGCAAATGAACGGGCTCAGCCCCGCACTGCCGTAGCCGGTGCACGACGACGACGAGGTGCACCAGGATCCCGCGACCATGGCCTGCGCCGTCGACACGCACCCCAGCACGAGCGTCTTTGCGGCGTCGCCGCCATCCATCCAGATGCACGAGAGCCCCGAGGGGCACGGCAGCGTGGCCGAGCACGCGCGGAAGCACGCGCCGAGCACGAGCACCCGGTCGGCGGCGCACCCGCTGCCGCCCTCTCCCTGCGTCGCGACGACGGTGCACACGCCGTAGAGGCAGTCGCCTCCGTTGCACGTGTCATCGCCGAGACAGACCGAGTCGACGGGTTTGCCGCTGCCGGTGTCCCCTCCGCCGCCCGTCCCGAGCGAGACGCACTCCCCCGCGTCCGCCGAGCACGAGAAGCCGCTCGGGCACGTACCGTCCTTGGCGCACGGGAACGGCCCGAGCTCCTGGAGGATCTGGTCGCTCGAGCACGCGCCGAGGACCGTGACCACGGCCGCGAGGCCCGCCGCGAGCGTGCGGCGCACCGCGGTCATCTCGCCCCCGAGGCCGTGTGCGTCCCCGCCGGGTCGCCGCCCGGCGCGAGGAAGAACGGGATGGAGGTGGCGATCAGCGCGACGGCCAGGCCGACCAGGACGAACCCGACATTCGTGTCGGTCGCCGCGCGCGACGCGTTCGACTGGATGTCGCCGCTCGTCGCGAGGCCGCCCGCCTGGATGGTCGACTTGGCGCCCGCCGCCTGGGCGAAGAAGAACGCGCCGACCGCCCCGCTCACGACCCCTGCGCTCGCGAGGCTCCAGCCCACTCCTCGGCCGGCGCCCGCGGAGGGCGCGGTCTCCGGCGGCGGCGCGGGCGGCGCCTCGACGGCGGCGGCGGGCGCGGCCGTCGTCGCGCTCGGGTCGAACGGCGGGGGTGGCGGTGGCTCGGCGTGGCGGATTCGATCGAGGAAGATCTGGATGGGGGAGCGGCACTGCGAGTCGGGGGCGTCGTGCGTCGCCTGCGCGCACTGCGCCGGGTCGCCCGCCTCGCGGATGACCGACTCCGACTCGCTCGCCCCGCCTCCGCCGCCGATCGAGCCGAGGCTCACCCCGGCCTTGCCCCCGGCCTGCCCCGACGCGAACAGCTTGAAGGTGCCGACGCTGATGCCGCGCACGACGTGCGTCGCCCGGGCGCACGCCGCGCCATCGGGCACCTTGTCGCGCGAGAAGCCGACGAGATCCATCTCGCCGGCCACCTCGGTCACGACCCGCAGCGCCCCGTCGCGCCGGAGCTCGCCCTCGAGGGATGCGGCGCCGAGAGGCAGCTTCGCGTAGAGATCGTCGTCGTCGTGGATGTCGGTCGTGTCCGTGGCGAGCGTCGTGCGCCGCCACTGGTAGGTGCCTTCGAGGTGACACTCGTCCACGATGCGGAGGTCGCACCCGCTGTAGGCGACGGCGATGCCGCCGCCGTCGCGCATGAGGGCCTCCAGGCGCGCCTTCGACGACGCCGGCCATTCGGTGACCAGAGGATCGCGGTGGTCCGCGGCGATCTTGCAGCGCGCGAGCGGCGCGGGGTCGTGCCCGCCGTTGGGGATGGCGAGCTGCGCCGGGGTCGCCGCACATCCGGTCGCGGCTGCCAGCCCCAGCACCATCGTGCGGGCGAACGGCGAGGACGGCGGGGGAGACATCCGGCGGCTCCATGATACGTCGGCCGCGCCGGGCCCCCCCCCGACTTTCGTCGCAGACGCGCTTGTGCGGTCGTCGCGGTGACCGCGGGCGACACGCTGGACGTCGTCGGCGGCGGGGGTGGAGCGACCGGGAACCCAGCTTCGACCGGCAACCCCGGAGGCGCCTCGACGGTGAGCCGCTCGAGCACGACGCTCGTCAGCGCGGGGGGCGGAGCGGGCGGCGGCATCGTGCCCCCCGGCTCGTGCGCGACGATCGTGGGCGGAGCGGGTGGCAACGCGACCGCGGGCGGCGGCGCGACACCACGGCGCAGTGAACGAGCGGCGCCTCGAGCCCTCCGCGCAGAGCGGGGCTCCCGCTCGCGCGTGGACGTCGGCAGACCCGCCGGGGATCAAGCCCCTGGTGTGACGCCGATCCACGACACCGTAACGCGGCCGCGTTTCGAAGGAGCGCAGCCCCGCGCGTGGAGCCGCGAGGTTGCGCCGCGCCACGGCCGGCACGGACGCTGCTTCGGAGGCTCCCCATGAGAACACTCTGGGGAGCCTTCGCCGCTTCGGCCCTCTCGACGGCCTGCGGGCTGGGCGAGGCGGGAGACGGCTCGCCTGCCACGGGCGACGACGCCGGCGCGACGGAGACCGGAGCCGCCGCGACCGGACCGGGCGAGGGCGGGAGCACGGCGTCGGACGGAGGGGGCGCGACGCGGGAGGGAGGACCGAGCCCCGGCGTGGACGGAGGGACGGCGCACGGCGACGGAGGCCCGGGGACGGACGCGGCGCCCGCCCTGCCCGCCATCGAGTTCGCGCCCTACTTCCCCACGTGGACGTGGGGCGGCGGCGGCTACCCCTACAGCAGCCTCGTCGATCTGCAGCAGAAGGCGAGCGTGAACGACGTGACGATCGCGTTCGTCCTCTCCGGCGGAGGCTGCGTCGCCGATCAGGGGATCGAGCAGAACCTCGCCGACGTGAAGGCCTTCCTCGCGGCGGGTGGCCACGTGAAGGTCTCCTTCGGCGGCGCCGACGGGACGTACGTCGAGAGCCAGTGCGCGGACGCCGCCTCGTTCGCGAAGGCGCTCGAGGACTTCGTCGACGCGACGGGGATCACGGACCTGGACTTCGACATCGAGCAGGATCCCGTGCTGACCGACGCGGTCAACCAGCTGCGCGGCGACGCCCTCGCCATGGCGCAGGCGTCCAGGGGCATCGAGGTCGCGTTCACGCTCGCGGCCAACCCGGACTCGGGGGGGAGCGGCGGCGGGCTCACCGCACAGGGCCTGTCGGTCGTGAGCCACGCGCTCGCCTCCGGCGTGCACGTGTCCCACGTGAACCTGATGACGATGGACTACGGCGACGGCTTCGGGGGCCAGCCGCTCGCTCCCGTCGCCATCGGGTCGCTCACGGACGCGAACGCGCAGCTGGTGGGCCTCGGCCTCTCCACGACCGAGGCGTGGCGCACGCTCGGCGTCACCGCGATGATCGGCAAGAACGACGACTCGGAGGTCTTCTCGCTCGACGACGCGAGGACCGTCGCCGCCTTCGCGATCCAGAACCGGCTGGGGCTCGTCTCGTTCTGGTCGATCGACCGGGACCAGATCTGCCCGTCGGGCGCCGACTACAACACGTGCAGCACGGTCAACACGTCGAACTTCCAGTTCAGCGGCATCTTCCAGACCGTGACCACCCACTGAGGTCTTCGCCCATGCCCGGACTCCGACCCCTCCTCTCCTTGCTGGCCGGTGCCGCGCTGCTGGCGTGCGGCGCCACCGCGTCGGGCCCCGGCGACGACGGGGCGGCCCCCGCGGTGGACGGAGGGGGAGCGACCCACGACGGCGGCGGGCCGACCGGTCACGACGCGACCAGCGACGTCGCCGCCGACGCCCCGCTCGCGGACGGCGGTCCGGACGCGAGCGCGAGCCCCCGCCAGAAGCTCCTCGCCTTCCTCGCGAGCATCTCCGGTCGGAAGACGATGTCGGGAGAGCACGACCGCGAGGCGAGCCAGGGCGACTTCATCGGCGCGATGCGGTCGGTGACCGGCCATTATCCGGCGCTGTGGGGCGGCGACTTTCTGTTCGAGGCCAGCGAGATCCAGAACCGCCCCGACGTCATCCAGCACCTGATGGACGGCTGGGACGCCGGCTCCGTGATCAGCCTCATGTACCACGCGTGCCCGCCCAACCAGGCCGAGTCGTGCGACTGGAACGGCGGCGTCCTGAGCGCGCTCGGCGACGCGGACTGGAGCGATCTGACCACCGACGGCGGCAACCTGAACCAGATCTGGAAGTCGCGGCTCGACGCGATCGCGCCCTACTTCCAGCAGCTCAAGGACGCCGGGATGGCGGCGACGTTCCGCCCGCACCACGAGATGAACCAGGGCGCGTTCTGGTGGGGCGGACGACCCGGCCCGAACGGGACGGCGAAGCTCTACCAGATCACGCACGACTACCTGGTCAACACCAAGGGCCTCGACAACATCGTCTGGGTCTGGAGCGTCCAGGACATCTGGAACGCCGCGGACAACGGCTGGGACTGGGACCAGTACGACCCCGGCGGCGCCTACTGGGACGTGATGAGCCTCGATTTCTACGACGGCGCCGGGTTCACGGACGCCAAGTACCAGGCGATGCTCGCCATCGCGGGGAACAAGCCGATCGCCATCGGCGAGTGCCAGGTGCTGCCCACGCCCGCCGAGCTCGCGGCGCAGCCGCGCTGGACCTACTTCATGGGCTGGGCGGAGCTCGTCCAGCAGAGCGACTCGAACGCCCAGATCACCGCGACGTACACGGCGCCGAGCGTGCTCACCCAGGACTCGATGCCCGGGTGGTGACCCGCGGCGGGCGTACTCGACGACCGGGGCGGACGCGGCGAGCGTACGAGCGTCGATCCCTCCGCGCATCGAACGTTTCGTCGACGCCGGCTGCCGACCCTCGCGGTCCGTGGTATGCCGCGAACCCGTGAAGAAGCTCGCTCTCCCCTTCTGCGCCGTCCTCGCCGCCGCGTGCGGCGGTGAGGCCCCTCCCCCCGCTCCTCCCCCGCGGGTCGCGCCGCCGCCGAGCGCCTCCGCCTCGGCCGCCGTCGTCGCGCCTCCGCCCGACCCGAACCTGCCGTTCCGCATGGCGTACGCCGACCCGGGCGGGATGTGGATGCCGTCGCAGATGACGCTGCCCCAGCACGTCGACACGTTCCAGAAGATGGGCGTGAAGCTCGACGCCAAGACGCTCTCCGATCCGCTGCAGTCGCCGCTGGCGGGCGTCGTGTTCCTCGGCGGGTGCACGGGCTCGTTCGTGTCGCCCGAGGGGCTGGTGGTGACCAACCACCACTGCGCACAAGGCGCGCTGCAGCTCAACTCGAAGGGCGGCAAGAACTACGTCGAGGGCGGCTTCCTCGCGAAGACCAGGGCCGACGAGCCCACGGCCGGCCCCGCGCAGCGCGTGATGGTGGCGCAGGCCTACACCGACGTGACGGCGAAGATGCGCGACGGCCTCGACGCCATCAAGGATCCGGTCGCGCGCAAGAAGGAGTCCGAGAAGCGCTCCAAGGAGCTCGTCGCGGCCTGCGAGAAGGACCGGCCGGGCATTCGCTGCCAGGTCTCGTCGTTCTTCCGCGGCGGCACCTACCAGCTCATCGAGATGCTCGAGATCCGCGACGTGCGCCTGGTCTACGCGCCGGCGCGCTCGGTCGGCGACTATGGCGGCGAGATCGACAACTGGGAGTGGCCGCGCCACACCGGCGACTGGTCGTTCTTCCGCGCCTACGTGGGCAAGGACGGCAAGCCGGCCGACTACTCGCCCGACAACGTGCCCTACCAGCCCAGGCACTGGCTGAAGGTGACCACCGCGGGCCTCGAGCCCGGCGACTTCGTGATGGTCGCCGGCTACCCGGCGGTCACCGACCGCACGGTCAACGCCTCCGAGGTGCACCACGACGTCGAGGTCTTCTACCCGTACCTCATCGACTACCTCAAGGAGCGCTACAAGCTCGCCGAGGCGCACCTGGGCGACGGCGGCGAGACGGCGATCAAGGCCACCGTCATGAAGCAGTACACGCAGAACGGCCTCGAGAAGTACGAGGGCATCCTGCAAGGCCTCGCCAGGAACCCGGGCCTGCTCGCGCAGAAGGACGCGCTCGACAAGAAGGCCAAGGAGTGGGCGGCGCAGCCGGGCCACGAGGTATACAAGGAGGGCATCGAGAAGCTCGAGGCCCTGATCGACAAGCAGCAGTGCGCCGAGCTCGCCGACTTCGACCGCAACCTCGCGCTGGGGCGCGGCTCGTCGCTGCTCGCGAGCGCGATCTCGCTCATGCGCTGGGCCGAGGAGCGCGGCAAGAAGGACGCCGACCGCAAGGCCGGCTACCAGGAGCGCGACCTGCCGCGCGCCGTCGCGGCGAGCAAGCAGCTCTCGCGGCAGTACGACCGCACGCTCGACCGCGCGACCTTCCGCATGGCGCTGCTGCGCGCGGCGCGCCGGATCGAGGCCGAGCGCCCGTGGCTCGCGACGCTGCTCGGCGTGAAGAAGGGCACGAGGATCGACGAGGCGCTCGTCGATAAGACCCTCGACGCCTGGTACAAGTCGCCGGCCCTCGAGGACGAGAAGACGCGCCTGGAGCTGCTGGAGAAGGGCACGCCGGCCGGGCTGGCCGCGAGCAAGGACGCGTTCGTGCAGGCCGCGCGGCGCGTCTTCGCGATCGTCAAGGCCGAGGAGAAGAAGGACGACGCGCGCGCCGGCGACGCGCTCCTGCTCGCGCCGCTCTACACCGAGGCGAACAAGGCGGTGCTCGGCGGCGCGCTCGCCCCCGACGCCAACGCCACGCTGCGCGTGACCTACGGCACGGTGCGCTCGCTCCACCCCGAGTCGAGCGCGCCCGCCGACTGGCCGTTCACGGTGGCGTCGCAGATCCTCGCCAAGGACACCGGCAAGGATCCGTTCAACGCGCCGCAGAAGCTGCTCGACGCGATCAAGGCGAAGGACTTCGGCCCGTACGCGGACCCCGCGCTCGGCGGCGACCTGCCCATTGATTTCGAGTCCGACCTGGACATCACGGGCGGCAACTCGGGCTCGCCCACGCTCAACGACAAGGGCGAGCTGGTCGGCCTCGCGTTCGACGGCAACAAGGAGGGCCTCGCCTCCGACGTCGTCTTCGACGGGACGACGACGCGCACGATCCACGTCGACGCCCGCTACATGATCTGGACGATGGACGCGCTCGACGGGGCCAAGCCCCTGGTCAAGGAGATGGGCCTCGAGCCCAAGATGCCATGAGCCCGTGATCGGCCCCACGGCAGGGCTCGCGACGTCGTTCAGCATCCCCGTCCTCGGGATGCGCGCGCGGTCCGTCTTCGGCATCTGGGCCGAGATCGACATGACGGGCAACGTCGTCCGGTCGTACAGGGCCCCGGCGATGGGGCTCGATTCGATCCACCACGAGCTCTCTCCGGAGCCGTCGTCCTCCGACGATCTCGCGCTGAGCTCCGAGCTGCGCGACGTCCCGGGCTACCCCACGGCGGACGGCGGCACGACCACGTACGCCGTCGTCGGCAACGTCATCGACGAGTTCGACGAGGACGGCGGCGTGCTCGGTCATTCGACAACGGCAACGGCCGGCCGGCCGCCGACGGCGGCGTCAACCTCTACAGCCGGGCGCTCGAGTACGCGCTCGACACGACGAACATGACGGGTTGACCGGCAGGAGCTCGGCTCGATCCCGTCCGACCCCAGCTTCTCCGGCTACTCCGCGTACCGGGCGACGCGTATCGCCTCGCTGTACTGAGTCAGGGGGCGGTGGGCGCGTCGATGCAGGCCGCAGCCGCCTCGGCGGCGCGCGAGGCGCAGGCCCGGGCGCGGGCGAGGCCCGGCATGTCCGGCGCGTGCTCCTCGGCGTAGGCGAGATCCGCGAGCGCCTCGTCGCGCCGGCCGGCGCAAATCAGGTTGTAGGCGTTCGTGAGGTGCGCCGGCGCATAGAAGGGGTCGAGCGCGAGGGCGCGTCGCGACAGCGCGAGGGCCCGGGCGACGTCGCCCTCCAGGCGCACGGCGCGCGAGAGCCCCGCCCACGCGCGCGCCGACCCCGGGGCGACGCGCGTCGCCTCGGTCCACAGCGAGCGGTCGTCGTGCCACGCGGCGGCGGACCGGGCCGACTGCACGACGAGCCCGCAGGCGACGACCACGGCGACGCCGAGCCCCACCCGGCGGCCCGCGCGGCGCGCGAGGCGCTCGATGGCCCACGCCCACACGATGGCCCCGCCGAGCACGCCGGCGAAGAGGTACCTGTCCGCCTGCTCGTTGACGGGACCGACGAGGGGCGAGGCCGCGAGAGGCGCGACGAGCACGATCGCGAGCCCGAGCGCGGGCACGCGCGTGTCGCGGCGCCGGGCCATGCCCACGGTCAGCGCCACCAGACCGGCGAGCGCCGCCACCCACGCGACGCTCGCGGGCCCCTGGCGAGCGTGCTCGGGCGCCGACAGCACGGGGAGCAGCGACTGCGCCGCGGCCCACGCCTCGTAGCGCGCCGAGCGCAGCAGCCGGCCGGCGAGGCTCACTCCCCGGGCGACGGGCACGTCGTCGGCGCCGAAGCGCAGGCCCAGCCGCCAGTTCGCCCACACGATCCCCACGGCCAGCAGGGCGAGGAGCATCGGCTCGCGGGCGCCCAGCCAGCGGCGTCGACGCGAGCCCGACTGCAGACACCACGCGCAGGCCGCGAGCGGCACCAGGACCGCGGCGCTCTCCTTGGCGGCCAGGCCGAGCAGCCAGAGGGCGCCGGCCAGCGCCGCGGCGCCCCCGGCGCGCGCGCGCGAAGCGACCGTGTGCGCCGTCGCCCCGCGCGGCCAGAAGAGCAGCGCCAGGACCCCGAAGAGGCCCAGCGCGGCCAGCAGGTCCTCGCGGTCGTGCACCGCGGCGACGACCTCCGCGTGGAGCGGAGCGACGGCGAAGATCGCGGCGGCCAGGGCGGCCATGCGTCGCCGGCGCGTGATCGCGAAGACCGCGAGCCCCGCGAGCGCGGACGTCAAGGCGGCCAGGCACAGCGAGTCCGCATGGAAGCCGAGCGGACGGGCACCGAAGAGCCGGTGATCCACCCAGGTGGACGCCACCATGGCGGGGCGCGTGGCGTCGGGGATCCGCAGGCGCCTGGCGTCGCCCCGGACGCAGGCGCCGAGCAGGCTCCCGAGCGGCGCATCGAGGTGCGCGTTGTGCTGGATCGTCCACTCGTCGTCGTAGACGAAGCCGGCTCGAAGCGTATTTCCGAAGGCGGCGAGGGTGAGCGCCGACGTGAGGACGAACAGCGCAGCGACGTGCCAGCGCCCCTGCCGCACACGCTCGCGCACCCCTCCCTGCTACCATGATCGCCGGCCCGGTCCAACACGGCGGCGGCGAGGCTCCCCGACGGGCGCCCCGGAGAGGTTTTGACGCGGCTGCCCGACGTGCGAAAGACTGCGCGGCGATGACGGCTCGCGCGACGCCCCGGTGGTTTCTCTGGCTGTACGCGGGGTGGCTGTTCGGCCTGTTCGCGTACTTCATCCCCGGCCCGACGTGGAACCCCGTGTCGCGCTTCGACCTGACCCGATCGCTCGTCGAGCGCGGCACGGTGGTCATCGACGAGCTCGCGGACGACACGGGCGACAAGGCCTTCTCCGGCGGCCACTGGTACAGCGACAAGGCGCCCCTGCCCGCCGTCGCCGCGGTGCCGGTGTACGCCGTGCTCCACGCGCTCGACCGGAGGGTGGGCGCGCGGCCCGAGCATCACGCCATCGGCCCGGCGGCCGAGCCGGAGAAGCGCGTCGTGGTCAACGCGACGTTCCGTCGCGATCTCTACGCCTGCTCGCTGGTGACCGCCGGCGCCGCGGGCGCGGCGATCGGGGTCATGCTCTTCGCGCTCCTGCGGCGGTGGACGCACCCTCTCGCCGCGCTCTTCGGGTCGCTCGCCGTCACGCTGGGGACGCCCGCGTTCCCCTACGCGACGAGCTTCTACGGTCACGTCCCCGCGGCGGCCTGCCTGCTCGGCGGGTACCTCGCGGTCACGCCCGGGCCCGACCTCGCGCCGGTCTCGCTGGCCCGCGTGCGGCTGGGCGGCGCGGCGCTCGCGGCGGCCGTCGGCTGCGAATACATCACGATGTTCCCGGCCGCCGTCCTGGTCGTCTCGACGCTGGTCGCGGCAGGACGAGCGCGCGCGCTGACGACGTGCCGCGATCTGCTGCTCGGCGCGCTCCTGCCCGTCGCGGTGGTCGGGCTCGTCCACACGGCGTGCTACGGCGCGCCGTGGCGGACCGGCTACTCTCACATCGCCAGCGCGCAGTTCGCGGCGGGGCACGCCAAGGGGTTGCTCGGCATCGAGCTGCCCCACCTCGACGCGCTCTTTGGGCTCATCGTCGGCGCTCGTCGTGGCCTGGTGTACGTCGCGCCCGTCACCGCGATGCTCGCCGCGTGGTGGATCACCTCGCTGCCGCACGCGAGCTGGCCCTCGCGGGCCGCCGCCTGGTCAGCCCTCGCGTTGCTCGCGGCCAACGCGGGCTACTACATGTGGTGGGGCGGGGCGGCGGCCGGGCCTCGCCACCTGGTGCCCGGCATGGCGTTTCTCGCGCTCGGCGCGCCGGCGGTCTACGGACAGACCGCCGCCCGGCGGGTGGGCGTCGTGCTCGCGACCGCGTCGGCCCTCAACATGCTCGCAATGACGGCGGTCGGCATCGAGGCGCCCGAACAGGCGAACGTGCTCGGCTGGGTGTGGGGGAAGCTCTGGAATGGAGAGCTCGCCGCCATCCCAGGATCTTCCAACCTGGGCATGGTCATCGGCCTACCGCGGGCCGGATCGCTGGGCCCCGTGCTCGCGTGGGCCCTGGTGGGCCTGCGCATCCTCTGGCGCTCGGCCAGCCGGCTGGAGGCCCAGCAGGCGACGTGATCAGCCGCCGTTCGAGGTCGGCCCGTCGTCCGTGGGCGCGCTGTCGCTGCCCGTGGTGGACGAGTCCTGGCCGGGGGCGAGGCCGTCGGTTGCGGCGTCGTCGCCCGTGTAGTCCGTGCCCGTCGAGCTGGCGCAGCCCGTGTACACGGCTGTCGCAAGCGGCAACAGCGCGATAACCCAGGCTATTTTGTTCCCCAGCATGATAGTGCTCCTCCTAAACGGAGTGGTCACGATAAACTTGAGCTTGTTCCTCGTCAAGCGCCGCACGCTCCCGGAGGCCTGCTTGCCTACGCTCACGACTCCCCCCGCACCGCGACACCGCCGCGCGCGCGCTCCCGCCTTGGGCCCCGCCCGTCGCCGTCTCGCCCTCGCCCTCGCGGCCGCTGCGAGCGCGGGCCTGGCGGCCTGCGACACGCACGGGACCCACTCGCGCACCGCGCCGAGCGCCACGGTGGCGGCTCCCGCCCTGCAGGTTCAGGCGCAGCCCGGCGGCCCCATCGCCCCGCCGGGCGCCCCGACCCTTCGATTCATCGCGGGATCGACCACCAAGCTCGAACAGCTGGTGGGCGAGGAGGACCGGGAGCGCCACGTCCCGACGCTCAGTCGGACCTTCACGCGCTACCAGATCCGCGGCACCGACCTCGGGTACTCGTTCGAGCACGAGGGGCGGGCGTTCTTTCTGTTCGGCGACACGGTCGGCCGGCTCGGCGGGGCCCTCGACACGATCGCCACGACCACGGCGACCGATCCGGAGACCGGCGTGCGCCTGGACTTCCTCATGAACGGCAACCGGTACCTGACCGTGCAGCCCCCCGGCATCCGCATGGGGGCGTTCGAGGTCCCCGTCTCGGGGATCAGCCTGGGCGGGCAGATGTACGTCGTCGTCCGGACGAACCACTCGGCGGACTGGTCGACCGACCGCTCGGTGCTCACCCGGTTCACCCTGCCCGCGACGTTCCAGCCTCTTCGAACCATCTCCCAGCTGCCGTCGGGACACTTCGCGACGATGTCGCTGCACCTCGAGCCGGCCCCGCAGCCGGGCATGCCGCCCGGCGGCCCGTACGTCCTGATGTGGGGCACGGGCACCTACCGCAAGAGCGACCTCTTTCTGGCGATCGTCCCGGCGGCGCGCTTCGCCGACGGCGAGGGCACCCGCTACTTCACGGGGCTCGACGCGAGGGGCGCGCCCACGTGGAGCGCGAGCGAGGCGGACGCCCAGCCCGTTCACCGCAACGGCACGCTGGGGGACGTGTCGGTCACGTGGTGCAAGGAGCTCGGCATGTGGCTCATGACGTACGACGAGCGCGCGCCGACGCACGGCATCGCGTTCGCGTACGCGCGGGCGCCCTGGGGACCGTGGAGCGAGCCGCAGCTCATCCTGGATCCGCCTCGTGACGCGATCGGGCGCTTCATCCACCAGGCGGGCTCGAACGACGGGCTCGCCGGGCCGGTGATCGGCAAGGAGGCCCAGGCGAACCCGGAGGCGGTCCAGGGAGGCCCCTACGCGCCGTACGTCATCGAGCGCTTCACGCGGGTGCGCGGCTCGGAGCTCGACCTCTACTACGGCCTGTCGACCTGGAACCCGTACGTCGTGGTCCTCATGAAGACGCGCATGGCGATCCAGTAGGCCCCGCTTGCCGACGAAGCCCGCCGGAGATCGGCTCGAGTTCCTCGACTTCGCGCGCGCCATCGCCGCCCTGTCGGTCGCGCTGATGCACATGGTCTCGGAGTGGTCGCCGCGCTTCCAGCGCTTCACGCTCGACGTCTTCAACCCGGGCGTCTTCGGCGTGATCACCTTCTTCCTGGTGAGCGGCTTCGTCATTCCGTTCAGCCTCGAGCGCCTCGGCTCCTTGCCGAAGTTCTGGATCAACCGCCTCTTCCGGCTGTTTCCGCTCTACGGGCTCAGCCTCGTCGCCGTCCTCGCGCTGCACGCGCTCGACCTCGGCGATCCGCCGCCCGACTTCGTCGCCGCGCTGCCCGCCAGCGCGCTGTGGAACGCCACGATGGTCCACTTTCTGTTCGACGTCCCGAGCGCGATCGGCCTGTACTGGACGCTCTCCTACGAGATGCTCTTCTACGCGTCGATGTCGGCGCTCTTCGTCGTCGGCTTGCACAAGAAGAGCCACTGGCTGCTTCTGGGCGGCGCCCTGCTGTTCGCCCACTTCTACGTGGTCGATCCGCTCGCGCATCACCGGCTCCGGTTTCACATCCCGTATTTCTGGATGTTGACGTTCTGGGTCGGCACGACGGCGTACCGCGGCTTCTGCGGGGACACGCGGCGCTCGACGGTCCGCCTGGCGATCCTCGCGTTCGCGGCCTCGGTGGGCGCCGCGGCGCTCGCGAACTACGCCTACGTGGGCACGCGGCACCTGGACGACGGCATCAACCCGCCGGCGTTCGTGTCGGCCTGGTTCGCCGCGTACGCCCTCTTCGGCCTGCTCCTGCTCCGCCCCGGGGTGCGGTTCCCTCGCGCGCTGCTCTGGCTGGGGCGCATCAGCTACTCCGTCTACATCGTGCACGGCCTGGTCTTGCAGATCGCGCTTCCGGTCTCTCCCGGGGTCCTCCTGGGGCTCCGGTTGGTGGGCACGGTCGCCCTGTCCGCGTTGACGTACCGCTTCGTCGAGGAGCCGTTCCTCCGGTGGGGCAAGAAGCTGACGCGCGGGGCGCGCGCGACCGTCGCGACCACCCGGGCGGGCTGAGGTCCCGGGGGGCGCCCGGCGACGAGCGCTACCTCAGCCAGACGTCGTGGAACGCCAGCGCGAGGGCGCGCGCGTCGCTGTTGCCGGGCAGCAGATCGCGCGGACGCCCGACCCGTTCGTAGGTCCAGCGGATCGAGTTGAAGCCCGACCGGAGCACGTCCTTGGGGACCGGCACCGTGTAGGACTGCCAGCCGGTCACGACGATGACCTTGGCCAGGAGCCGGTCGTTGACGCGGACCTCGACCGGCAGGGGCGCGAGCGGCTCCAGCGGCAGCGCCGTGAAGTCGAGCGTCGCCTGCGAGGCGTCGTACTCGGGCGCCCCCGCGTCGGACACGGCGGCGTCCCCGCCGCCTCCGCCGCCCAGGAGCGACGGCTCGAGCGCGATCTCGATCTCCGACCACGGCCCCGAGGACCAGACCGCGGAGCGGCCGTCGATGACCTCGTCCCCGCTCCACCCGACCCGCAGCTCCCGTCGTCCCGCGGGCGTGCCGAACTCGACGCGCCCGTAGGGACGGATCGGCTCGAGCGTCAGCTCGTGGTACGCGACGGCGAGCAGCCGCGAGTCGCCGTCGGGGTGGCCCGGGGACTCGTAGGTGATCTGGAGCGTGTTGAATCCCGGGCGGACGACCCCCGCCGGCACGACGACCGACACGGCGCTCCACGGCGGCGCGACGACGATCGGGCTCTCGTGGCCGCCGTTCCAGGTGATCGTCGCGCGCTGGGGGCTCCGCGCCGTGGCCTCGATCGTCAGCACGTGTGCGACCGGTTCGCCCGCCGCGCTGAGCACGACCTCCGACGACTTGCCGTCGCTCCAAACCGCGCGGCGCCCGTCGATCGTCTCGGGCTGGCTGAACCCGGACCGGAGCGCGCCGCGAGCCTCGGGCACGCCGCAGTCGACCTGGACCCGGGCCGGCGCCGGCGCGAGCGTGAGCGTGTCGAAGGCCACCGCGAGCAGGCGCGCGTCGTCGCCGAGGCCGCGGTCGACGGGCCGCGCGGGCGACGCGTACGAAAAGCGGAGCGTGTTTCGCCCCGGCAAGACCGCGCTGCCGGGGACCGCGAGGCTCCAGTCGCCCCAGGCCTCCTCGACCTGGAACGCCCCGGTCCACCGGTCGTTGAACGAGACCGACACCGCCTGGGACTGGGCGGCGCGGCCCCGGAGGGTCAGCAGGTACTCGGTCGCCCCCCCGGCCACGTCGAGCACCACGACCGACTCCTTCCCGTCGCTCCACGCCGCGGTCCGGTCGTTCATGACCTCGTCCTCCGAGAAGCCGCTCACGAGCGCCTTGCGTCCGCGGGCCGTCCCGACGTCCAACGACACCGTCTCGGCGAGCGGGGACAGGAAGAGATCGCGGTAGAGGACCGACAGCTCCCGCGGCGGCCCCGAGGCCAGAGGCTCGGCGGGGAAGAACGTCCGCGCGTAGCTCAGGCGAAGCTCGTTCTTCCCGAGGTTGATCGCGCCGCCGGGCACGTACGCCACGGTCTCCGACGGGGTCTTGCCGACCGGGATCGTCGCCTCGTAGCCGCCGTTGACCGTGACCGCGATCGACGACACCACGGGGGATTGAGCGACGAGGCGCAGCAGGTAGTCGTGGCTCCGGTGGTCCTCGGTGAACGCCAGCACCGACGCCTTGCCCTCGCTCCACTGCCCGCTCAGCCCGTCGATGATCTCGTCGCCGTAGAAGCCGGAGCGAAGCGCGGCCGTACCCGCCAGCCGCCCGAACTCCACGCGCAGCCCCGAGCGCGCTCCGCTGCGTCGCACGAGGACCAGGCCCGGAGCGAGCGTCCGACCGACCGCCAGGCCGGAGCGCCCGAGGGCCTCGCCGAGCTCGGGCTCCCGGCCCGTCACCAGGATGTCGTCGTAGCTGCCGGCCCACGCGTTGGCCGCCGCGAGGCGCTCCTGCGCGTTGAGCTCGCACGCCTCGGGGGAGCGATAGTCCTCGTTGCCGTTCAGCAGGTGCTCCTTGGGCGCCCGGAGCTCGTCGTTCAGGACGCCGGGCCGGAACCACACGGGCTGGTAGCGACTGCCCGCGAAGATGTACGGAGCCACGCCGTCGTGATCGAGGGCGTACGCCCAGGCGTGGCGCAGCGGGTCGTAGTCGCCCCACGCGAGCGACGAGGCGCCCTGGCAGCGCGGCACCTGCATCGGGAGGTACAGCCCGCCGACCTGCTCGGGCTGCGGGCCGAGGACCTCTCGCAGCATCGCCGCGCGGCCGGCGACCTCGTGGATCTGGAACCCGAGCGCCAGCGCGACCGCCGGCACGGCGGCCAGCCGGA
This sequence comes from Myxococcales bacterium, assembly GCA_021778125.1. Classification (GTDB taxonomy): domain Bacteria; phylum Myxococcota_A; class Polyangia; order Polyangiales; family Polyangiaceae; genus Palsa-1150. The sequence continues at coordinate 31,664 of JAJYCT010000001.1, read as the reverse complement.
GCCAGGGCAGCTGCGCGAGGGCGGGCGCCGCCACGGCGGTCCAGAACAGGATGCCGAGGACGGCAACGCGCGACCCGATGAGGAAGACGTTCTCGCGCGAGTCGGGCAAGAGCACCGTGCCCAGCGTCCCCAGGAGCGCGGCGGCGGCGATCGCCCGTCGTCCGGACGGCGTCGCTCCCTTCGCCGGCGGCCGCCACGCCACCGCGGTCCCGACGACGAGCACGAGGAGGAAAGGCTCGTAGTAGACGAGCGCGTCGGGCCCGGTCACGCCGAGGCCACGGGTGATCACGTGGCCCAGAGCGAGAGGCAGCGGGCGCCACCACACCGGCGACCGGAGGAGCGTCGCGTCGGCGTCGGGCAGCATGCTCAGGCGATGCTGGAGGAGATCGAGACCGACGAGCGGCGCGACGACGCCCAGCCCCAGGGCGACGCGCAGCACGCGCTCCTTGCGGCCCATCGCGCCGGGCGCGGGCAGGACGCTCGTCACGCCGGCGAGCCCGGCCAGCAGGCCGAAGACCATCGGGTGCGCCAGGTACGAGGCGACCGCGCACCCGGCGAGCGCGAGCACCCTGCGGAGCCTGCCCCCCTGGCCGGCCCACAGCGCCGCGGCGAGCCCGAGCTCGACGAGCGGCAGCGCGACCACGTAGGGCAGCAGGCCGACCCGGAGGGGCCAGGACAGCGCGAGCGGCAGCGCCAGCAGGGCGGCCCACGCCGGAGGGGCTCCGGTCACGCGGGCGAGCGGCACGGCCGCCAGAGGGATGCCGGCGGCGCTGACGATGCACAGAAGACGGACGACCGTCGCCGCGCCCATCAGGGGGGCGAGGAACCGCGAGACGGCGGCGACGAGCGAGTAGCCGAACGCGGTCCCGGGGGCGGCCTCGAGGAACGGCGAGGTCGCGCCGGCTCGCAGCGCCCGGTCGAGCGTCAGGACCTTGATGTGGTTGGGCACGTCCTGGAACGGCAGGTACGAGCAGACCGAGAGCGTGACCACGATCGCGAGCAGCCCGGCGGCGACCAGCGCGCTCGCGAGCCACGCCGGGGCACGCGCCTCGCGGGCCCCTCCGCCCGCGCCGGGAGACAGGGGCTTCTCCTCCAGCGTCACGCCCGGTCGTCTAGTAGAGAGAGGGGATCCGGGTCGCCCGGTACACCGAGTAGCCCGAGAAGTTGGGGTCCGACGGGATCGAGTTGAGCTCCTGGCGGACCTGGTACTCCATGACCTTGACCGGCACCGCGTCGTGCGTGACTTCCATGATGCGGGCGGACTTGAGGTTGCTCGGGCTCGACGGCGAGGCGGTGGGGCTGTCGGTCAACCCGCCGGCGCAGACGAGGACGTTGCCGTTGGGCAGCAGGTACGAGCTGCCCAGGAACTGCGCGTAGAACGGGGGCGACTCCTGGTACTGCCACACGATGGTCGCGGTCATGGCCGTCGTGTCGAGCGCGTACTCGAGCGCCCGGCTGTAGAGGTTGACGCCGCCGTCGGCGGCGGGGCGGTCGTTGCCGTCGTCGAAGAGCATGACGTGGCCGTTGGCCAGGACGTTCGCGCCGTGCTGGCCGTACTGGAACGTCTCGCCCGCGTTGGTGAGCGTGAAGTCCCCGCCCGCGCCCAGCCTCCAGAGGACGGCGGGGGTGCCGCCGTCGGTGCGGGCGAACTTGTAGACCCAGCCCTGCGTGCGGCTCGACACCACGATCGCGTCGTCGCTGGGATCGGTCACCACGGCGTTGGCGTGCGACCAGTCCTTGGTGGCGCCCGCGTCGCGGTACAGGCCGTTCCAGAACGGCGCGCCGAACAGCGAGGGGTCGCCCTCGCGCATCGGGTCGAGCATGTCGAGTTCGCGCCACTGATGGAGCACGCCGCCGTCCTCGCCGTTGAACTCGGCGACGACGTCGCCGACGACCGGGTACGTCGTCGTTCCGCCGTCGGGCGCGGGGTAGCCCGGGATCTGGCGCAGCTCGGTGCTCAGGGTGAGGTAGTCGGGCGACGACGGCTCCGGGAACAGCTCGTGGTGCATCGAGTCGAGGCCCATCGCCGCGGACGTGGAGGACCGGACGACGTTGCCCATCATGTCGATCTCGGCCCAGCCGTCCTCGGCGGTCAGGAAGGCGAGGTCCCCGTTGGGCAGCTTCTTCGGGTCCATCGCGTACGTGTTGCTCGGCAGGTAGTACCAGACGACCTGGCCCTCCGGGTCGAGCGCGACGAGGGACGAGGCCGAGTAGTCGATGTTCGCCACGGGCGAGAAGTCCCACTTCCAGATCGTCATCACCGTGAACCCCGGCGACGTCTTGGTCGGGTCGCTGGTGACCACGGTGATGGGCGGGATCACGGCGGGCAGCGCCCCGGTCGTGTAGGTCGCCGCGCCCGTCGCGACGTTGGACGCCGCGTCCGTGGCCGTGACCGTGATGCCGAAGGTGGACTGCGCGCGCATCCCGAGGATGTTGATGCTGAACGACGTCGAGGGCCCCGTGGTGGGGCCGACCGCGAACGAGTTGCTGGCGCCGCCGTCGCCGGTGTTGGTCACCTGGACGGCGGCCGTCGCGGGGACGTTCGTCGTGAAGGTAACCGTCGCGCTGAGGATGTTGTTCGGGTTCGGGGTGATCGTGAGGCCGGAGATGGCGGGCAGGACGACGGCACCGTCGCCCGGGGCGTCGGCCTGCGCGTCGCGCGCGGCGTCGGTCACCGAGGAGTCGAGCCCCGTGGACGAGTCGCCCGCAGAGTCCCTCGACGCGTCGGCCGCGGCCTCCGACCCGGCGTCGCCGCCCGCGTCCTCCGCGGCCCCGTTGCTGCTGCTCCCGCAGCCCGTCGTCCACGAGAGAAGCGCCATCGCGGCGCCCAGGCACAACCTTGGCGACCCGCGGCTGACCGGCGACCGAAAACCCATCTCGAATTCTCCCCTGACTCTCACAGCGCGCTGAAAACGTAGAATGTACGCGAGTCGAGGTACGCCAGCAACGGCGCGGTTCTCCCCTCGGACTCATCCTCGGATGAGGTGATTTTTCTCATCTCGGGTCCCCTCTTCGGGACCGTGCCCGCGAGAGCGAGCGCCCGCATGACGCGTGACGGCTAGTTACCGGAGCCGACCGAAGGGATGCCCCGACTCCGCGCGATCGCCCCCCTCCCGGCCACCCTCCCGGCCCGGCGATCCGCCGCTCAGTCCGGCGAGACCATCTTCTCGGGGCGGACGTGCTTGTCGAAGTCCTCGGGCTTGACGAGCCCCAGCTCCGCCGCCGCCTGCCGCAGCGTGATGTTCTTCTTGTGCGCGAGCTTGGCGACCTTGGCCGCGTTGTCGTAGCCGATGACCTCGTTCAGCGCGGTCACGAGCATCAGCGTGTTCTCGACGTGGCGCGCGATGACGTCGCGGTTGGCCTCGATGCCGACGACGCAGTTGTCGGTGAAGCTGTGGCACGCGTCGGCCAGGAGCGCGCAGCTCTCGAGCACGTTGTGGATGATGACCGGCTTGAACACGTTGAGCTGGAAGTGCCCGCTCGCCGACGCGAAGCCCACGGCGGCGTCGCTGCCCATGACGTGGACGCACACCATCGTCATCGCCTCGGCCTGCGTCGGGTTCACCTTGCCCGGCATGATGCTGCTGCCCGGCTCGTTCTCCGGCAGGTGCAGCTCGCCGATGCCGCAGCGCGGGCCGCTGCCGAGCAGCCGCACGTCGCTGGCGATCTTGAAGCACGCGACCGCCAGCGTCTTGAGCGCGCCGCTGGTCGCCGCGAGGGCCTCGTGGCCCGCGAGGGCCGCGAACTTGTTCGGCGCCGTGCGGAACGGCACGCCCGTGAGCTCGGCGATCTTCGCGGCCACCCTCGGCGCCCACTTCGGGTGCGTGTTGAGGCCCGTGCCCACGGCCGTGCCGCCGAGCGCCAGATCGTAGAGGCCGTCGAGCGAGTGGGTGAGCTCGCGCTCGCAGAACGCGAGCTGCGCGGCCCAGCCGGACCACTCCTGCTCGACCGTCAGCGGCGTCGCGTCCATCAGGTGCGTGCGCCCCACCTTCACGATGGGGCCAAGCTCGGCGCCCTTCTTCTCGATCGCGGCGCGCAGCTTGGCGACCGCCGGCAGGACGCGCTCCTTGATCTCGAGCGCCGCGGCGACGTGCATCACCGTGGGGAACACGTCGTTGGACGACTGCGAGCGGTTCACGTCGTCGTTGGGGTGGATGGGCTTCTTCGAGCCCATCGTCCCGCCCGAGAGCTCGATGGCGCGGTTGGAGATGACCTCGTTCGCGTTCATGTTCGACTGCGTGCCGCTGCCGGTCTGCCAGACGACCAGCGGGAAGTGCGCGTCGAGCTTGCCCTCGATGACCTCGTCGGCGGCGCGCGCGATGAGGTCGGCCTTGGACGCGTCGAGCTTGCCGAGGCCCAGGTTGGTGAGCGCGGCGGCCTTCTTGACGACGCCGAAGGCGCGGATGACCGGCCGGCCGAAGCGGTGGCCGCCGATCTTGAAATTCTGCAGGGAGCGCTGCGTCTGCGCGCCCCAGTAGCGGTCCGACTGGACCTCGACCTGCCCCATGCTGTCGGTCTCGATGCGCACGTTGGTCATGGCAAGAGGGGTCTCTACCGGCGGGGCGCGCGTGGCGCAATGCTCCCCTCCTCGCGGCGGAGAGCCCGGGCTCGAAATGGCACGGGCTTGCGTCGCCTTGTGGGGCTAGGGTCGCCCCCATGCGCGCCCGTCTCCTCTCCGCCCTGCTGCCTTTCGTCATCGCGTGCGCCGCCGCCGCCGCTCCTCTGCCCGTGCCGCCGCTCACGACGGCGCCGCCCCGGCCCCCTCCCCCGCCGCCGCCGTCGATCACGCTCGCGCAGGCGGGCATCGTCGCCGACTGGGTGGACCCGACCGCCGACGCCTGCCAGGACTTCTACTCGTACGCGTGCCGCGGCTTCGAGAAGACCGCCGTCATCCCGCCCGACCGCTCGGCGTGGGGCCCCATCTACGAGGTCGAGCAGAAGAACGAGGAGTTCCTGCGCGAGACGCTCGAGAAGGCCGCCGCGAGCCCCGGCGACGATCCGGTGCTCAAGAAGATCGGCGACTTCTACGCGGCGTGCATGGACGAAGCCGGGGTCGACAAGGCCGGCGCGACGCCGGTCGCGCCGCTGCTCGCGCTGGCCGCCTCCGTCAAGGACGTGCCCTCGCTCGCGAGCGCCGTCACCCGGCTCCACGCGGCCGGCGTCTTCCCGCTGTTCGACGTGAGCTCGCAGCAGGACTTCCAGGACGCCACGAAGGTCATCGCCAGCATCGACCAGGCGGGCCTGGGGCTGCCCGATCGCGACTACTACCTCAAGGACGACGGCAACCTGAAGGACGTGCGCGAGTTCTACGCGGGCCACGTCGGGCGGATGCTCGCGCTCGGGGGGACGCGCGCCGGCGAGATCAAGGGCGCCGTCGACGACGTGCTGCGCATCGAGACCAAGATCGCGAAGCTCCAGCAGGACAAGGTCGCGCGGCGCGACCCACACAAGATCTACCACCGGGTCGATCGCGCGGGCCTGCCGGGCCTGCTCAAGAGCTTCCCGTGGGACGCGTACTTCCAGGAGCTCGGCGTGCCCGCGATCCAGGCCGTGACCGTCAACGAGCCGGCGTACTACACGGGCCTCGAGGCGCTGCTCCGGGAGGAGAGGCCGGCGGCCTGGCGCCACTACCTCGCCTGGCAGGTGCTGCACGCGCGCGCCAGCATCCTGTCGAAGAAGCTCGTCGACGAGGCGTTCGCGCTCCGGCAGAAGCTCTCCGGGCAGAAGGAGATCGAGCCCCGGTGGAAGCGCTGCGTGCACGGCGTCGACCACAGCCTCGGCGAGCTGCTCGCGCAGCCGTACGTCGAGGCGCGCTTCGGCGGCGACTCGAAGGCGCGCGCGAAGGCCGTCGTCGAGCAGATCGTCTCGGCGATGCGCAGCGACCTCGAGGCGCTGCCGTGGATGGACGACGCCACGCGCAAGGCCGCGCTCGCGAAGCTCGACAAGGTCCGGCACGACAAGATCGGCTACCCGGACAAGTGGCGGACGTACGACTTCGAGGTCACGCGCGCCGCGTACGCGGCCAACGTCGCCGCGTCGATCCGCTTCGAGCTTCACCGCGACCTCGACAAGATCGGCAAGCCCGTCGACCGCACCGAGTGGATGATGACGCCGCCGACGGTCAACGCGTACTACGAGCCGACGCTCAACGAGTTCGTGCTCCCGGCGGGGCAGCTGCAGCCGCCGTTCTTCTCGCGCGACTTCTACGCGCCTGTGAACCTCGGCGAGACCGGCGGCAGCACGGTCGGCCACGAGCTGACGCACGGCTTCGACGACGAGGGCAGCCAGTTCGACGGCGACGGCAACCTGCGCGAGTGGTGGAGCAAGGAGACGCGCGCCCACTTCGACGAGGCCACGCGCTGCGTGCAGGAGCAGTACGGCCAGTACGAGGCGGTGCCGGGGGTCAAGCTCAACGGCGAGCTCACGTCCGGCGAGAACATCGCCGACATCGGCGGCGTGAAGCTCGGGCTCGCCGCGCTCCAGGCGTGGGAGGCCGCGCACCCCGAGGAGCGCCGCACGGTGCCGGGCGTGAGCGACGAGCAACTCTACTTCGTCGCCTACGCGCAGAGCTGGTGCATGAAGGAGACGCCGCAGGCGCTGGAGCTGCACGCACACTCCGATCCGCACTCGCCGGCGCGCTGGCGCGTCAACGGTCCGGTCGTCGACGTGCCGGGGTTCGCCGAGGCGTTCGCCTGCAAGCCGGGCACGCCGATGAACCCGGGGCGCGTCTGCGCCGTGTGGTGACGCACGGCATGACGCGGCGCAACGAAGCGCGCTCGTCGCGAGAAAGTCACCGCCCGACGATTGCGGCGGGCGCCGCGCGTGGCCACGATCGGATCCCCCCGGGGGGGTGACCATGAAGGCGACGACGCTGCTCGAGCACCAGCACCGCAACCTCGAAGTGCTCTTCGACGCGGTCGAGCGCGGGAGCGCGGGCATGCGCGCCTCGCTGCTGCCCCAGCTCGCGAGCGATCTCGTCGCGCACATCGCCGTGGAGGAGGAGGTCTTCTACCCGGCCGCGAGCGCGGCGCTGTGCGAGCAGGACGTGGTCGTCCAGGGCCGGGCGGCGTGCGAGAGGGAACGAGAGACGCTGCGTCGGGCCCTGTCGGCCTCGCTCGACGGGGACGACTTCGATCGCGTGATCGCCGAGCTTCGCGTCCTGGTCGACCGGCACGCGGCCGACGACGAGGGCCGCATCTTCCCGCTCCTCGAGCGGGCGCTCGGCGGGGCGGCGATGCGCGAGCTCGGCGAGGCGATCGCCGCGCTGTACGACGCGACGATCGAGGCGAGCGCGGCGGTGGCCTGACGGCCAGATCGCGGGGAGCGCGCGGTCGTCCCGGACGAGTCTCGGGAGCGCATTTGCATGGCTCCGCCGTTCGGCGTTCGCAGAATGTGTGCCGCAATGCGGCGGCCCCTAGCCTGGTCCTTCTTCCTCGCCGTTCCCGTGATCCTCGGCCCGGCCGCGTGCGGAAGCAACGGCGGCGCGGACGGGCCGGGCGGCCCCGGCGGAGGCCCCGGGAGCGGAAGCGACGCGTCCACGTCGTACGACGCTGCGCCCGGCGTCGACGCGTCGAGCAGCGCCCCGGTCGACGCGGCGCTCGACGCCGCGCACGACGGGCCCGTGTCGACGATGACGCCGATCAAGCACGTCGTCGTCGTCGTGAAGGAAAACCACACGTTCGACAACTACTTCGGCACGTTCCCCGGCGCCGAGGGGTCGACGACGTGCCAGACCACCTCGGGCGCGATCCCCGCGCCGCACGCGCCCAACAGCACCCCGCGCGATCTGTGCCACCAGCACTCGTGCGCGCTCGGCGACTGGGACGGGGGCAAGATGGACGGGTGGCTGTCGGTCTCGGGCGCGAGCCAGAACGGCGACAACCTATTCTGCGCGCAGTACCAGGAGAGCGACATCCCGAACTACTGGGCCTACGCGCGCAAGTACGCGCTGGCCGATCACTTCTTCGCCGACGTGCTCGGCCCGAGCTTCCCGGGCCACGCGTTCGTGCTTGCGGCGCAGGCCGGCTGGGCCACCGACAACCCCGGCCTCTCGCTGCTCAACCCCTACTGGGGCTGCGACGAGGCCGCGCAGTACACGGTGCCCGTCCTCGACCACGGCACGTGCACGACCCAGAACGTCGCGCCGTGCTTCGACATCCCGAGCGTCCCCACGCTCCTGCCCGCGGGCACCGACTGGCGCTTCTACGGGAGCGACTACTACCTCTTGCCGGAGATCTGGTCGATGTTCGACGCGATCAAGCCGGTGCGGCAGACGTCGCTCTGGAACAACGTCGTCAATGTGACGCAGTTCGACGGCGACGTGCAGTCGGGCAAGCTGCCGGCGGTCACCTGGCTCGTCGATCAGGACTTCAGCGACGAGCACCCCACGATCGGCGGCGTGTGCCAGGGCGAGAACTGGACCGTGGGGCACCTGAACAACCTGATGCAGAGCCCCCTCTGGAAGGACACCGTCATCTTCTTCACGATGGACGACTTCGGCGGCTGGTACGACCACGTGCCACCGCCGCGCCAGTACGGGTGCGACCCGGCCACGCCGTACGGCCTGGGCTTCCGCCTCCCGCTCGTCGTGATGAGCCCCTACGTCAAGCCGGGCGTCTACAAGAACGTCGCCGAGCAGGCGTCGATCGTGAAGTTCATCCTCGAGAACTTCCACGCGACCCAGTTCCTGGCCGACCTCGATCCGGCGGCGCAGGACAAGCAGGCCAACGATCTGATGGACATGTTCGACTGGAACCAGGCGCCGGTCGAGCCGCTGATGCTGACGCAGCGCTCGAACTGCCCGCCCTGAGCGCGGAGGGCCGCGCGGTCAGTCCACCTCGAGCACGACCTTGCCGAACGCCTCGCGCGCCTCAAGCACGCGGTGCGCCTCGCGCGCGTCCCAGAGCGGCATCACGCGGTCGACGACGGGCACGAGCCGCCCGGCGCGGACGTGCTCGAGGATGCCGAACATCGACCCCTTCGACCCCATCGTCGAGCCGAGCAGCTCGATCTGCCGGAAGAAGACGTGGCGCAGGTCGACGCTCGCCGTGAAGCCCGCCGTGGCCCCGCACGTCACGACGCGGCCGCCGGCCGCGGCGGCCAGGACGCTGCGGGCGAGCACGTCGCCCCCCACGTGATCGATCACGAGGTCGGCGCCGCGCCGGCTCGTGAGGCGCTTGACCTCGGCGACGAAGTCCTGCGTGGCGTAGTTGATCACCTCGTGGGCGCCGAGCGCCCGGGCGCGGGCGGCCTTCGCGTCGGTGCCGGTGGTGGCGAGGACGCGGGCGCCGTGCAGCCGCGCGATCTGGATCGCCGCCGACGACACGCCGCTGCCGGCCGCCTGCGTGCGGACGGTCTGCCCGGGCCGGACGCGCCCCTTGGTGACCACCATCTGCCACGCCGTAAGGAAGGCGAGCGGGACGGCCGCGGCCTGCGCGAAGGGAAGCTCGCCGGGGTACGGCAAGAGGTTCGTGTCGGGCACGACGACGTGTCGGGCGTAGCCGCCGCTCACGTGCTCGCCGAGGATCGCGTAGCGCCTGCAGAGATTGTCCTCGCCGGCGAGGCACCGCTCGCAGACGCCGCACGAGGTCCCCGGGCTCACGACCACGCGAGCGCCCGCCGCCAGCGACGTGCGCGCGCCGGGTCCGAGCGCGTCGACCTCGCCGACGATGTCGCTGCCGAGCCGGTGCGGATACTCGAGCGTGAGGTTCGGCAGGCCGCGCCGCACCCAGACGTCGAGGTGATTGAGGGCCACAGCGCGCACGCGGACGCGGACCTCGCGCGGCCCGGGCTCGGGCAGGTCGATCGTCTCTCGCACCAGGACCTCGGGGCCCCCGTGCGCGCGCAGGACGACGGCTTCGGTCTTCATGTCCTCGACCCATGCCCGCCCGCCCTCGCGCGGTCAAGTCATGCGAGGAGCTCGTCGTGCCCGCGCGGCGCGTCGCCGACGGGGATGACGACGTGCGAGAGGCAGAGGGTGAGCAGCACCGTGGCGCGGTAGACCGCGTGCACGTCGTCGACGTCGATGTCGCGCGACTCGCGGCCGGCGTCGGCGGCGTCCGCGGGCTCGAGGGCCGCGGCGATGTGCTCGTTCACGAACGACAGCACGTGCGGCTGCTCGTGGGACACGACGTCGTCCAGATCGAACGGCTCGGCCCCGCTCTGCGCGCGCAGCTCCTCCTCGAGGGCGATCGCGTCGGCGGTGGCCTTGAGCGCGTCGGACGAGACCTCGCGCAGGCGGCGGTCCCCGAACGTGCGCTCGAAGGCGAGCCACACGGCGATCGACAGGAAGTAGCCGAGCGCGAGGGCGGTCTCGTCGAGCGGGCGCGCGAGCACCTGCGAGATCGAGTCGGCGAGGTGGGGCTGCGTGGCCTCGAAGCGGCAGAACGCGCCGTCGAGCTCCCCGCGCGCGCGGGGAGAGTCGTCGGCGAGCTCCCGCTCGATCGCGTCGAGCGTGGCCCGCTCGACGACGGCATAGCGAGGTACGGGACGGATCGCCGCGCCTCTGGCCCACATGGCTCGATGTTAGCAGACCCGCGGGGATATGCGGACCGGCGCGGAGGTCAGCGGCGGGCCTCGGCGGCCATCCGCAGCAGCGCCCGTACGGTCCAGCCAACCCCGAGCGCGAGCAGCCCATCCATGACGAGCACGCCCTTGCCGAGGACGCTCGAACCGATGGGCTCCGTGCCGAAGTCGCCGTGGAACTGGGCGTACGTGCCGCTCACGCCGAGGCGATGGGCGGCGAGGACGAGGCCGATCGCCGCGAGGGCCGCGGGGGCGACGACGAGCGCGACGACCGGGCCGGAGCGACGCGTCCGCACCGGGCGCACCGCCAGCCAGAAGCCGCCGACGAGGGCCGCTCCCGCGAGCAGCACCAGGCCGAGATCGACGGCGCTCGGCACGCGCTGCCACGCGACGGCGTACAGGTACGACCAGTCGCCGTGGAAGGCGACGAAGTAGCCGACGACCGGCAGCCACACGAGCCCCGCGAAGCCCGCGACGACCGCGAACGGACGACAGGCGATGACGGGGCCGTCGATGCGGACGAGCTCGGGCGCGGCGACCCAGGCGAGCGCCGCGCCGAGGGCGAGGCCGAGCAGAGGAGCGAAGGCGATTGGCAAGGCGCGCGCAGGGTACACCGGTTTGCGCCCGGCGAGGCGCCACGTCGACGCGCGCGCACCCGGTGCTAGGCTCGCGCCGCCCATGGATGCCAAGCGCCTGCGCGAGCTCCTCGAGGGCGTCCAGAGCGGCGCCACCGGCGTCGAGGCGGCGCTGCGCGAGCTCAAGGATCTGCCGTACGCCGACCTCGGCTACGCGGCGGTCGACCACCACCGGGCGCTGCGCCACGGCGCGCCCGAGGTCATCCTGGGCCACGGCAAGACGGCCGAACAGATCGCCGGGATCGCGCGCGAGCTCGCGCGCGCCGGGGACAACGTGCTCGTCACCCGGCTCGACGCCGACAAGGCGCAGGCCGTGCGCGCGGCGGTCCCCGCCATGACGTTCCACGAGCTGTCGCGCACCGCGACGCTCGAGCAGGCGCCGATCCCCCCGCTGGGGACGCGCCCGGTGGCGCTCGTGAGCGCCGGGACGAGCGACCTGCCCGTGGCCGAGGAGTGCGCCGAGACGCTGCGCATGCTCGGCGCGAGCGTGGAGCGGGTCTACGACGTCGGCGTCGCGGGCATCCACCGCCTGCTGCACAAGCGCGAGGTCTTCGAGCGCACCAGCGTCGTCATCGTGGTCGCGGGCATGGAGGGAGCCCTGCCGAGCGTGGTGGGCGGGATGGTGTCCGGTCCGATCATCGCCGTGCCGACGTCGGTCGGCTACGGCGTGAGCTTCGGCGGCTTCGCCGCGCTCGCCGGGATGCTCTCGAGCTGCGCTTCGGGCGTGGTCGTGTGCAACATCGACAACGGCTTCGGCGCGGCGTACGCCGCGGCCCGCATCCTGCGGACGCGCGAGCAGTACTGAGGGCGACGGATGGGGCACGACGCGCACGACGGACACGACCACGGAGGGGACGGGCATGGCCATGCCCACCCGGGTCACGAGCACGCTCGCGAGCACGCCGACGCGCACCCGGCGCACGCCCACGGCGCGGAGAGCGGGCGCGGCCCGGCGCACGACCTGATCCGCGGCGCCGGACGCGGCAAGGTGCTCTTCCTCGACGCGCCGAGCGGGCTCGCCGGGGACATGATCATCGCCGCGCTCGTCGATCTGGGCGTCCCGGCGCGCGCCGTCGAGGAAGCGCTCGAGGCCCTGCCCCTGCGCGGCTACCACGTGCACTTCGGGACGCGGGTGCGCAGCGGGATCGTCGCGTCGTCGTTCGACGTGCACGTCGAGGGCGCGCAGCCGCAGCGGACGTACGGGGCGATCCGCGCGATGCTCGACGCGGCGCCGCTGCCCGAGGGCGTCAAGGCGCGCGCCCAGCGCACGTTCCACAGGCTCGCCGTGGCGGAGGCCAAGGTGCACCGCACGGCGATCGACGACGTGCACTTCCACGAGGTCGGCGCGGTCGACGCCGTCGTCGACGTGGTCGGAAGCGCCGCGGCGCTCGAGCACCTGGGCGCGGAGCTGGTCGTGTCGCCGTTGCCGATGGGACGGGGCTACACGAAGGCGGCACACGGCACGCTGCCGCTGCCGCCGCCGGCGGTCGTCGAGTGCCTCGTCGGGCTGCCCACGTACGACGCAGGGATCGAGTTCGAGCTGGTCACGCCCACCGGCGCGGCCATCGTCGGCGCGCAGGCCTCGGGGAGCGCGCGCTGGCCCGCGATGTCCCCCGAGCGCGTCGGGTGGGGCGCCGGGACGGCCGACCTGGCCGATCGGCCGAACGTGCTCCGCGCGGTGCTCGGCGCCACGACCGCCGCGGGGCGGGGCCTCGAAGGCGCCGCGACGCACTCGGTGCTCGAGGCGAACGTGGATGACGCGACCGGCGAGCTCGCCGCGGCCTGGATCGAGGCGCTCCTCGCCGCCGGCGCGCTCGACGCGTGGGCCACGCCGATCACCATGAAGAAGGGGCGCCCGGCGCTGACGATCTCGGCGCTCGCTCCGGTCGAGCGGGCCGAGGCGGTGGCGCACGCGCTGCTGCGCGAGACCTCGTCGCTCGGCGTGCGGCGCGTCGACGTCACGCGCGCGGAGCGGCCGCGCCGCATGATCCAGGTCGACACGCCGTACGGCACCATCCCCGTGAAGGTGGCCGAGGGGCCGTTCGGGCCGGCGCAGGTCAAGCCGGAGTTCGACGCCTGCGCCGCCGCGGCGCGAGCCCACGGCGTGCCCGTCCGCGAGGTCGTCCGTGCGGCGCTGGCTGCGGCCGCCACGGGGCGGTAGGCGCGTCGATCGCCCCTTTCCGGGCGACTTTCGATATGCTGCCCCCTGCGCGCCACGTGCGGCGCGCAGAAGGCGACCAAGGGCGATCCCATGAGCGCATGCGCACAGTGCGGCACCGTGGCCAAACCGACCGACAAGTTCTGCAACGTGTGCGGGACGCCCCTGGCGGCCGCTCCCCCCGCGGCGCCGGGCGGCGGGTACGGCCAGCCCGCCTACGCACCGCCGGCACAGGGGGGCTTCGCCCCCCCCGGCTACGGCGCCGCGCCCGGTGCCCCCGCTGGCCCCCGTTGCCAGATGGGCCACGAGATTGCGCCCGGCGCGAGCTACTGCGCGCAGGGCCACCCGATCGCGATGGACCAGATGCAGTTCGGCGCGCCGCCGGGCTATGGGGCCCCGCAGCCTCCGGCGAGCCCGTACGGCGTCCCTCCGCCGGCGTCCGCGTTCGGCGCGCCGCCTCCGCAGCCGGGCTTTCCGCCGCCGCAGGGTGGGCAGTTCGGCGCCCCGCCGGCTCCCTTCGGCGCGCCCCCGCAGCCGGGGTACGCCCCCGCTCCTTCCCCGCAGGGCGGCTTCGGCGCGCCCCCCCCCGCGTACGCCCCGCCCGGCGCCACCGACACGTCGGTCCCGCCGAAGATCGTGCGGGGCTTCCTCGTCGCGTACGGCGCGAACCCGAGCGGCGACTTCTGGCCCCTGACGGGCGGTCGGCTGACGGTCGGGCGCCTCACGCCGAGCGACGGCATCGACCTTTCCATCCAGGATCCCACGATCTCGTCGCGCCACGCGGCCCTCGTGGTCGACGCGTCGAGCGGCGGGATCTCGGTCGAGGACACCGGCTCGACCAACGGTACGTTCGTCAACGACGAGCACATCGGGTTCAACGGGCGGCGCGAGCTCCGCGACGGCGACCGTGTCCGCTTCGGCGGCTTCACGACCATCGTCAAGGTCATCGGCCGCGTCTAGTTCCATGCTCACGCGCCACGTGGCGCCAACGACCGAGGCTACGCCGAGATGACCCGACGACTGTCCCATGCCTTCTCGCTGTTGCTGACATGTGTGTCCCTGCTCCTCGCGCGCGGCGCCCAGGCCGCCCCCGAGGCTCACATCCTGCGGATCGACCCCCGCGCGGGGATGAACAACGGCAAGCCCACGCTCACGACCGTCCTCGAGGTCGTGCAGTTCAAGCGCCTGTCCGAGGTGCTGCAGCCGTGCGCGGGCGCCACGGGCGCCGCGACGCTCTCGTGCTGGAGCCAGCAGCTCGAGAAGCCGGGCGCGCTCTGGGATCCGTTCCCGTTCCCGGAGGCGAACGCCCACCTGCTCGTGAAGGTGGCGGGCCAGGACACGCTGACGACGTTCGTCGACAAGCAGACGTGGGGCAAGGCGCAGAACGAGCCGAACGTCGGCACCGCGTGGCTCGTGTCCATCGACGCGTCGTCGGGCATGGGCCCTCGCTTCGGCGACGCGCGCGCCATCGCGCACGAGCTCATCGAAGCGATGCAGCCGAACGACCTGATGGACCTGATGTTCTTCGACGACGTTCAGGTCGTTAAGGACAGCAAGTGGATGACGTACAAGCAGCGCGCGAACCTGGCGTCGCTGCTCAACGAGTTCAAGTCGCCGATGCCGTCGCACGGCGCCAACCGCGCGCTGTTCTCGCAGATCAAGCGCATGACGCAGGACGCGTTCGGGAGCCTCGGCAACTCGGACGCCCCCGATCAAGTGCCGCTGCACCAGTCGATGGTGTTGCTCTCGAACGGAGCGGGCCGCGGCGATCCCGAGAGCGCGTCGCCAAGCGCCGACGTCTTCCACCAGTACCTGAACGGCGGCCGCTTCCCCACGGACAACACGGCGCTGCCGAAGACGCCGCTGCCGGTGGTCTCGATCTGGTTCCCCAACCCGTCGAGCTTCTCGGAGAGCATCTACCAGAACAACGAAGCGCAGTTCATGCAGTCGCTCGCGAACCCCGAGATCGGCGGCTTCTTCGACGTCGTCAAGGAGGGCGAGGGCGGCGCCAAGGGCAAGACGATCGTCAACCTCGTGCGCGCCCGTTTCAACGCGATGTGGCTGGTGCACTGGCAGCTGTCGTGCATCAACCCGAGCGTCGAGCAGACGTTCAACCTGGTGTTCGAGAACACCAAGCCGATGATCGCGCCCGACGGGACGTTCAAGGACGTGCCGCTGGGGATCGATCCGACGCAGTGGCCGCTCGACGTCGACGTGAAGAAGACCCTCGAGGCGTCCAACACCACCCCCGTCTACCCCGGCGGCCAGGTCACCGTGTACGGCAACTTCTGCTGGGACGGCGACAAGTCCCGGGCCGAGTCGTACTTCATCCCCGCGGGGACCACGCCGCCGGCCAACGCCAACAGCCGCGATCCGAAGGTCGCGCAGCAGGCCATGCAGACGCTCCAGCAGGAGAACATGGTCGGCCAGGCCGTGCAGGCCGCGCAGGGCTACGTGACGTTCACGGTTCCGGACGACGCGAAGGTCCTCGACGGCACGGGCGACAACATGGTCGCGCGGCTGGTCGTCTACGACAACAACGCGCACCGCGCATCGTCGCTCGACGCGAAGACCGTCCTCACGCTCAAGGCCACCAAGAAGCCCGTGTCGTGGCCGCTCATTGCGGGCATCGCGGGGCTGCTGGTGGTGATCGTGCTGCTCGTCATGGTGCTGCTCAAGGGCGGCGGCGGAAAGAAGCGTGGAGGCGGCGCGCCTCCGCCGGCGCAGCCCGCGCCTCCGGGCGGGTACGGCGCGCCTCCGGGTGGCGGCTACGGCGCTCCCCCGCCGGGCGGCTATGGCATGCGGCAGGGCCTTGCGGACCCGCTCGCGGCGACGGCCGCCGCACCCGGCGGCATGTCGGGGGTGGCCTTCGCGCCGCCGCCGGCGATGTTCGCGCCGCCTCCCACTCCATTATCGCCACCGCGGGAAACGGGTCCCGCGGTGCCGCTTCCTCCGGTCCAGGTCACCTGTCCGGCCTGCGGGATGAGCACGATGGCGACCCCCGGTCAGCCCTCGGTGTGCTTCTCGTGTGGCCAGCCCTTGCCTGCCGACGTGGTGAAGGGAGGTGGGGGCGTCGCTGCCCCCGGGTTTCCTCTCACCGGCGCCATGAACGCCCCGCCGCTCATGCCCCCACCGAGCCCCTACGGGCCTCCCCCGGCGGCGCTGCCGGGCGCGGCCACCATCCGCGGCGCGCTGGGTCAGTTCACCGTGCACGCCGGGGCCGAGATGCGCGTCGGGCGCGATCCGGCCCAGTGCCCCATCTTGCTGAGCGAGCCGCGCGTGAGCGGCGTGCACGCCACGCTGCGCTTCGACGCAGGTCAGCTCCTGGTGCGCGACGAGACATCGAACAACGGCACGTGGGTGGGGGGCGCGCGGATCCCGCCGGGCGTGTGGACGAGCGTCCCCTCCGGTGCGCCGCTGCGCTTCGGACCCATCGAGTTCGCCGTACAGCTCGAGGCGTGAGCGTCGAAGGCCCATGGAGACGACGCCCGACCTCCCGGTCGTCGAGTACGCCGAGCGCTCCGATCCGGGGCGCGATCCGGACAAGCAGGTCAACGAGGACGCCTGCGGTCACCGCGAGACGCGCTTCGGGCACCTTTGCGTCGTGTGCGACGGGATGGGCGGCCACGCGTCGGGGCGCGAGGCCGCGCAGCTCGCCCTGGCGACCATCTTCGAGGTGTTCGCGCAGGCACCGGAGGGGACGCCCGCGGGCGCCCTGCTGAAGAGCGCCGTCGAGGAGGCGAGCCGCCGCGTTCACGTCATGGCGACGAGCGAGGTCGCCATGGGACGGCCGGGCTCCACGGCCGTCGCGATCGTCGTGCACGCGCAGGGGACCGAGGTCGTGCACGTGGGCGACAGCCGCGCATACCTCGTGCACGCCGGGCAGATCTTCCGGATCACGCGCGATCACTCGATGGTCCAGGAGATGGTCGATCGCGGCCTGCTCACGCCCCAGCAGGCCGCCCACCACCCCGACGCCAACCGGATCACGCGCGCGCTCGGCATGGCGCCCCAGGTCGAGTCGGAGCTGCGGCCCGAGCCCGTCTTGCACGTACCGGGCGACGCGTTCGTGCTCTGCTCGGACGGTCTGAGTGACCTCGTGGAGGACCACGAGATCCTGGGCATCGTGGGCAGCGAGCCGGCGGCGCAGGCGGCCGGCAAGCTCGTCGATCTCGCGAACGCCCGCGGAGGCCACGACAACATCACCGTGATCATCCTGCGCACGCGCGAGGCCGCAGCGGCCGTCGCGGCTCCCGTCGCGCCGACCGTCGCGCAGACGAGCGTGATGGCGGACCCGGACGAGATCCCGAACGCCCCGCCCGCGATGGCGCAGGGACGCGCGGAGCGCATGACCGAACCGCTCGTCGCGGCGCCGGTCGTCCTGCCGCCGGCTCCCGCGCCGCCGCCTCCGTTGGCGCGCGAGCTCCGGACGCGACGCGGAGTGAGCCCCGGCATGGTCATCACCCTCGCTCTGGCGATCGTGGCGGTGATCCTGCTCGGGATTGTACTTGCGATGCACCTTCTCGATCTGGGCGGGCGGACGACGCCCACGGGCGACCTCCCGATGCCGGCGAGCGACGCCGCGGCCGACGGGCCGACGTCCATCGCGCCGGGCAGCGTCGTGCTCCCTCCGCCGAACGCGCCGTTCGAACCGATCGAGCCGCTGCAGCCGTCTCCGTCGACCACGCGAAGGGGTGGTCACTAGACCTGGGTTAGGATGGGTCCATGCCGCGCTCCGCCGCCGTCGTGCTGCTCGTGCTCGCGGTGGCGCTCGCTCCGGGCTGCGGGCGCTCGAAGCACGCGAGGGTCTCGGCGTTCACGCCTCCGCCCCTCCCGGCGGGCTTCGTGGAGCAGACGGGGGCCGGCTGGCGCATCGCGGTCCCGTCGACGTGGAGGGTCGCGGCCCAGAAAGGGCCGGCGGCCTGGTCCGTCTCGGACCCTCAATCGGTCGACGACTACCACGCGAACGCCAACGTGGTGACCGAGCCCTTCAGCGGCGACTCGTACGACTTCGCACGCGCCAACGAGGCGGGCCTGCGCGAGCAGAACCTGGCCACGGTCGACGCCGTGCGCGACGACGTCGTCGACGGGGATCCGACGCTGATGCTCGAGTCCCGATGGACGGCGGCGTCCCCTGCGCCGCTCGCGTACCGCACGATCCAGACGGCCCTCGCGTCGCACGGGACCGGGTACGTCGTGACGTGCGCGGTGTCGTCGAGCGCGTTCGAGCGCTACCGCTCGACGTGCGAGTCGATCGTCCGCTCGTTTGCCGTGGAGCGGTGAAGTCCCCGGCGGCGGGCGCGCACGGCGCCCGTGCTCGAAATAGCACAGGCTCCCCTCGCCCTCGGGGCTAGACTGCGGCCCGTGAAATTCCCGCGCTCGTCGCTGATCCTGCCGCTGCTTCTGGCCGCCACCGGCTGCGCCGGTCTGCAGCTCAACACCATCAAGATGACGCAGCAGAAGCCGAGCAATGTGGCGGTCTACTTCAAGGTCCGCACGCAGTCCGGCGAGCCGGTCGGCGGGCTGACGTCGGACCAGTTCCGGATCTACGAGGACGGCCAGCTCGTCTCGCAGTACGAGAGCAAGCAGACGATCCTCAACCCCGAGGTCGCGGCGGTGCACTACACGCTGCTCCTCGTCGACATGAGCGGCAGCGTGAGCGAGAGCGGCACCACGCCGGACCTCGTCCAGGCGGTCGGCACGTTCAGCGAGCGCGTCGAGAAGCAGCAGAAGGTCGCCATCTACGCCTTCGACGGCAGCCCCGACCTCTATCCCATCGTGCCGTTCACCGATCAGGCGGGCAGCGCCAAGGCGGGCGTCGCGCAGCTCTCGAGCTTCAAGCCCAAGGATCCGAGCACCAACCTGTACGGCGCCGTGGTGAAGGCCGTCGACGAGCTCGACCGCGCGCTCGGCAAGGCGAGCCAGCCGCTCAAGTTCGGCACCCTCGTCGTCTTCACCGACGGCTCGGATCGCGCCAACCGCGTGACCGAGGCCGAGATGAAGCAACACATCCGCGAGAAGCCGTTCGACGTCTTCGCCATCGGCCTCGGGGCAGAGATCCAGCCGACCCAGCTCCAGGAGGTCGGCAAGAGCGGCACGGCGCTGGCGAAGGACAAGAGCGCGATCGTCAAGGCGTTCGACGACGTCGGCGCGAAGGTCGAGGCGCGAACGAAGAGCTACTACCTGCTCTCGTACTGCTCGCCCGCGCGCGCCGGGCGACACGAGGTGCGCATCGAGGCCGTCGCCAAGGACGCGGACGGCAAGGGCGAGCAGAAGGGGAGCCTCAAGAGCGAGTTCGATGCCACCGGCTTCGCCCCTGGATGCGATCCGAACACGCCGCCCGCGTTCGACGTCACCAAGGGCGACACGCTCGCCCCCGCGGAGCCGGACGACAAAGACAAGAAGGACGAGAAGAAGGTCGACAAGAAGGAGGCGAAGCCGGCGCATCCGCCCAGTTCGCCTCCGCCGGCGTCTCCCAAGCCCGCTCCGCCCGCGCACGCCGCTCCGCCTGCGCACGCCGCTCCGCCTGCGCTGCCGCCGGCTCCGCCTGCGCCCGCGTCACCGCCCCCGGCGCAGGACTTCAACCCGTGACGGGGAGGCTCCCCGTGATCGCCGCGGCGACCTCGTCGGAGGTGACCTTCGAGAGCAGGATGCCGTTGCGGTGATGTCCCGTCGCGAGAAACAGCCCCGGTAGCGCCGAGGCACCCACCAGGGGGCGGTCGCCGTGCGCGTGAGGCCGGAAGTTGCTCCACGTCGCGACGACCTGGGCGCCGCCGAGGCCGGGGACGCACGCGAGCGCGCTGCCCAGGATCGCGTGGACGCCGGACGCGGTGACCTCCCTGCGAAAGCCGGCGTGCTCCATCGTCGACCCGCAGAGCACGCGTCCGTCCCCGCGCGGCACCAGGTAGCCTCCCGCGCCGAACACGATCGCGCGCACGCTGGGCGGGCGCTCGTCGAGCTGCACGATCTGGCCGCGCACGGGGCGTACGGCCGGCATCGAGGGCGGGACGCCGGGCACCAGAGACGACCAGCTACCCGCCGCGAGGACCGTCGCGTCGGCGCGGACCTCGCCCTCGTCGAGCTTCACGCCCACGCAGCGGTCGCGGTCGAGGAGCAGCCGCTCCACCGTGGTGCCTCCGCGCACCTCTGCGCGCGGGTCGCGCGCGAGCGCCGCCATGAGCGCCCGCAGGAGCGACGGCGGGTCCACCTGCGCGTCGTCCGGGAAGTACGCCGCGGCGACGACGTCGCCGGACAGCGCGGGCTCGACCTGGCGCGCGCGGTGACCGTCGACGCTCTCGGCGTGCAGGCCGTGCTCGCGCTGCCAGCTGACGTCGCGGTCGAGCTGCGCGTGCTGCTCGGCGTTGAACGCGAGGCGCAGCGCGCCGCACGCACGGTACCCGACGTCGATGCCGGTCGCCTCGCCGAGCGACCGCGCCCAGGGCGCCCACGCCGTCCGCGCGCGGAGGTAGAGCTCGACGTCCTCGCCCCGACCGTGAAGCTCGAGCTGCGCGCCGAGGATCCCCGCCGCCGCGCTCGACGCCTCGGCGCCAGGGACCGCGCGCTCGAGCACGACGACCTCGCAGCCGCGCTCGACCAGGGCCAGCGCGGTGGCGCACCCCATGATCCCGCCCCCGATGATGGCGACCTTCACGCGCCCGGGCTTAGCAGCTCCGCCGACGTGCGGGTAGGATGCCGACGTTCGCGTAGGGCGCTCACTTCACGCGGCGCACGATGCGGCTGATCGAGATCAGGTTCCACGCAGCGCACGCGACGAACGTGGCCGCGAGCAGGATCGTCCACCTCACGTCCTCCGGCGCCTCCCCGTCGACGAGAAGGAAGGCTCCGGCGGGCACGTCCGTACGGGACACGCGGGCGATCGCGTCCGCGAGCCCCCTGTGACGCGGCCCCGCGGCGCCGAAGCGGACCAGGCGGCCGACGAACGAACGCGGTGGCTCCCAGCGGCCCGTCTCCTGCCCCGCAGGCACGCGCACATCGACCCAGACGTCGGGGCGCCCCGCCACGGGGAGCGTGCGGAAGGTGTCGTCGACAAGCGGTCGCTCGTAGCGAATGCCCCCGGCGGCTCCGAGCAGGGCCTCGGCCCGTACGAGACGATTCTCGTCGCTCGCAAGGTTCGCGAGCGGCGTCAGATGAAGGTCGCCGAGGTCGTCGGAAGCCCCGCCGCGCAGGGCGAACGCGACGTCTCGACGCAGCGCGAACGCCAGCGCGAGCGCGAGGGCGGCCGCCGCCGCGAGCACGGCCACCGTGAGCGTCCGCCCCCCGCGCGGAGGATCCGGGAGCGCCAGGAGCTCGGGATCGAGCTCCTCGCTCGACTCCGGCCCCCGGAGCGCGATGGGCGACTGAGCTCCCGGGATGACCTCGCGCGGCACGCCGTCCACATCATACCCCGACACCGCCCCTGCGCCGTTGTTCCCGCTTGGCGGCTTCCCCCGTGGGCGGTAGCGTAGGGCCGATGGCCGCTGGAAAGCCTGTTGTGTGCCCGTCGTGCGGGTTCGCGAAGAACCCCCCCGGGTCGGCCCGCTGCGCGTCGTGCGGCGCCAAGATGGAGGACCTCGGCAGGGCGGCCAAGCGCACGCGCGAGGAGGAGCTGGCCACGCGCTACCAGCAGGAGGGGGTGAGCGTTCAGTGGCTGCTCATCGCTTTCCTCGTGCAGGGGGTGCTCACGGCGGCGCTCGTCTTCGGGCTGCCGATGGTCCTACCCATGCTCGACTTCGAAGGCCAGAACGGCATGCTCGTCTGCATCCCGGTCTGGTTCCTGGGAGGCTTGCTGGTCGGGATGATCTCGCCGGGCCGCACGTTCATCGAGCCGGCCGTCGCGAGCCTGCTGGTCGCCATCCCCACCACGTTCCTGCTCATCCAGAGCCAGACGGTGCGGACGATGCCGCTCTTCCTCTATCTCATCTTCGCCGCGATCGGCATCCTTCTGACGCTCATCGGGGCGTACATCGGCGAGCGCATCCAGCTCGGTCCGCCGCCCAAGAC
Organism: Myxococcales bacterium; assembly: GCA_021778125.1. Taxonomy (GTDB): domain Bacteria; phylum Myxococcota_A; class Polyangia; order Polyangiales; family Polyangiaceae; genus Palsa-1150. Next base: position 9,347 of record JAJYCT010000001.1, on the reverse strand, counting down.
CGCTGAGTAGCGACCCGGCGCGGCGCGGCCGGCGCGCCTACGCCGCGGGCCACACCGTCCCCGCGCGCCAGCGCAGGGCCGTCGCCGCCGGGGACAGCGCGAACCTCGCCACGTCGCTGGTGAGCGGGTCTCGCAGGATGGCCGCCAGAGCCGCGGGGCCGACGTCCGCCGTCGCCCTCTCGAGGTCCGCGTCGAGGGCACGCGCCGAATCGAGTGTCGCCAGGAAGTCGCCGGTCAGGACGAAGGCGGCGCGCAGCTCGGCCCGCGCGATGGCCTGCTCGAACGCGGCGATGTCGGCGAGCGTTGGACCCCGCACCTGCGCGAGCGCCGGCGCCAGCTCGGCGAGCGCCTTCTTGTTGCGGCGTCCAACGGCGCGCCCCACCCTCTTCGTGAAGTCCTCCACGAGCTCCAGCGGATCCGCGGGCAGGTCCGACGCGAAGCCGGGGTCGACCTGCCGTGCGGCCGCGCACAGGACTGCCTGCGCGTAGGGGCCCCGCAGGGCGTCGAGCCACGGGACCGCCAGGGCGAGGCGCACCAGCGGCCGCACCAGCGCCGCGGTCTGCGTCGGCTCCTGCTGCTCGAGGAGCGACTCGGGGACGACCAGCCACGGCCCGTCGCTCAGCACGATCCGCGGCGGCGCGGCGGTCGCCACGATCGCGATCTCCGGCCGCGGGACGGCGAGCATCGTCGCCAGGCGATGCACGAGGACGAGGAGCGGGTGCCCTCCGGTCGGCGCGAGGCGGTCGCGCGGGCCGATGCCGGCCTCGTCGCGGTCGACGTGCGCGAGCTTGTCCTCCGCCCCGACGAGCGCGGTCGCGAGGTCGAGCAGCAGCCGGGACGTGTCGTGAGGCAGGACGCCGGCGCGCAGCGTCGCCGGGTCGAGCGCGACCGGGATCGGCGCCCTCGGGTCGATCGCCAGCCGTCGCGCCCGCAGGGCCACGTGAGCCCCGTCGTCGAGGCCCCCGGCAACGGCGCGCAGCTCGCGGGCGACGAGCGCCTCGTCGCGCCGCCCCTCGGCATCGAGGGCGATCTCGAGGGTCGCGAGAGCGCCTGCCGGATCGCGCAGGGAGAGCAGCGGCGACGCATCCGGGACGAGCATCGGCACGAGCGTCCCGATCGCCTCCGCCGCTCCGCGCAGGCGCGTGAGCCCCGCCGCCAGCGCGGCGCGCGCCTCGTCCAGCGCCGGGGCCAGGCCGACCGCGACGCGCAGGTGCGCCACGCCGTCCCTCCAGCGGCCGAGCCCGACCTCGAGCTGGCCGAGGCCAGCCAGCGTGGCGGGGTGGGGGCGCTCCAGCTCCTCGCTCCGGGTGACCACCGCCGCGAGCACGCGGGCCTGCTCGGCGGGAGCGCCCGGGTGCAGCGCGAGGACGCGCGCGAGGCGTTCGGGCGTCGGGGCCTGCGCCGTCGCCTCGACGAGCGCGCGCTCTCCCGCGCCGGCGTCTCCGCGCGCGAGAGAGCTCTCCGCGAGCTCGTCCAGCGCCGCGGCCTTCGCGGCGGGCTCGCCCTCGGCGTCCGCCATCCGCGCCAGGTACTTCGCGATCTCGCTCGCGTCGGCGCCTGCGGCCCGGAGGTGAGCGAGCAGGCGTCGGAGCGCGTCCAGGTTCGCGGGATCGACGTCGAGCGCGGCGCGCAGGACACGCTCGGCGTCCCCGGCGCGGTGGAGCGTGTTCGTGTAGACGTCGGCGAGCTGAAACAGCGCCGCGAGCCTGGCCTGCGCGTCGCGCGCCTGCGCGGCGAGGGCCTCGAGCGCCTCGACGGCCTCGGCCCACGCCCCCTGCTGGACGTACTGATCGGCGAGCATCCGCAGCGTCGGCGCGTGCCGGGGTGCGACGGCCAGAACGCGGCGGAGCGCCTCGATCGCCAGGACGTGGTGGGCCGGCGGCAGCGCGGCGATGCGCGCGACCTCGGACCCCAGGTGGACGACGACGTCGTCCGACCTGACCCGTTCGAACGCGGCGCGCAGCGCGTCGAGGAGGCGGTCCCGCGCGCCTTCCTCCGTGCGCGCGGCGATCAGCAGGCCGACGGCAGGCAGCGCCTCGGGATCCGCGTCGAGGGCCCGCTCGAGGGTCTCCGACGCGCGCGACAGGCGCTCCGGCCGCTCCCCGAGGCGGGCGTCCTGGGCCGAGAGGAGCAGACCCGCCGCGCGCACGAGCGCCGTCGCGCGCTGCCTCGCGTCCGGCGCGAGGTCGGCCTGCGAGAGGGACGCTGCCACGGTCGCCTCGGCGTCGCCCAGCAGCGCCGCCATACGCGCCGTCCCCTCGGCGGCGAGCAGCGAGCGCGGGTCGATGCGCAGCGCCTCCCGGTACTCGCCCAGCGCGCCCCGCGCGTCGTCACCCGCGCGCGCCCCCTGCCCCGGCTCGAGCGTCATCGCCAGCGCGAGCCGGCGCACCGCGGTCTCGATGTCGCTCGCCGTCTGCGCGAGCAGCGTGCGCCATGCGCCGATCAGGCGCGCGCGCGCCGCCGAGTCACCCGTCCGCGCGGCGGGGAGCGAAAGGCGAACGGTCGCGTCGAGCGCGGCGCGGTCCCCGGGCGTGTGCTCGAGGATGCGCTCGAGGATCGGCGCCGGGTCGGCGTCCGGCAGCGTCCATTCGACCAGCGCCTCCTCCGCCCACAGCGCCGCCAGCCTGGGCGTGGGCGCGCGGAACGAGCCGGCCTGCTGGTCGAGCGCGTTGCCGAGCAGGGCCGCGGCCCCGGTCGTGCGCGCCACACGCTCGAGCACGCGAAGCGCGTGCGGCGCGGCCGGGGCCTGCGCGAGGACGGTCTCGACGAGCGAGGTCGCGCGGGCCACGTCTCCGCCGAAGTCCAGGAGCGCCTGGGCGAGCTCGAACGCCCGAGCGGGGTTCGCGGGCGCGGCGTCGAGCCTCGCCTGCAGGATCGCGAGGAGATCGGCGGCGTGCCCGGGGCGCGCCTGGCGCTGCGCGAGGCGCGCGCGGTGCTCCTCGATCCACGCGTCTCCCGGGAGCTCGCCGAGCGCCCGGGCGTAGAGCGCCGCAGCGTGCGCGTCGTCGAGGAGGATCAGCTCGTCGATCTCGCCGGCGCGCAGCATCCGGCCGGCGCGCGTCTCCGCCGTCGTCTCGTTCTGCGCCAGCTCGACGAGCCCGTCGCGCAGCGCGCGCGCGTCGCCCAGGGCCTCGAGCTGCGCGACGAGCGCCTCGCGGACCGCCGGGTGAGCCGGATCGAGCTCGAGCGCCGCGCGCAGCGAGGCCAGCGCCTCCCCGGGGGCCCGTAGCCGCGCGCGCTGGAGCTCGGCCCTCGCGAGCCAGAGATCGACCCGCGCGGGGGTCGACGCCTCGTGCTCGATGCGCGCGGAGAGCACCACATCGACCTGCGCCCACCGACCCGCGGCCTCGTGGATGCGCTGCTCGAGGCGGCGCGCGTCGGGACTGTGGCTCGTGCGCGCGAGCACCTCGCGCACGAGCGCGAGCGCACGCTCGGCGTCCCGAGACGCCAGCGCCTCGGCGGCGCGGACGCGAAGATCGTCCGCCGCCCGGGGATCGGCGGCGGCCGCCGCCTCGAGCAAAAGCGCCCGCGCGAGGGCCTCGCCATCCCCGGCGCGCTCTGCGTTGCGGGCCAGGCCGAGGACGGCGCTTCGACGGTCGCCCTCGAGGCGCAGGACCGCCTCGTAGGCCGCCACGGCGCGCGCCGGAGCCCCGATCATCTCCTCTTCGAGGAGGGCGATGGCCTCGAGGTGCGCGAGGCGGCGCGCCGGATCGACCGCGTGCTCCGCCGCGTGCACGTGCACCGCGATCCGGGCCCGCGCCTCGGCGATCGCGGCCTCGCTCCGGGGCGACGAGAGCAGGCGGAGGAGCCCATCGATCGCGCGCACATCCGCGGGCTGCGCGACGAGCGCCGCGCTCAGGGTGTCAACGGCGCGCGCGCCGTCGCCCAGCGACTCGGCGAGGCGAGCAGCACGCACCAGGCGCCGCGCACGCTCGGCCGCGTCGGGCGTCGCCGCCGCCAGGCGCGTCCACAGGTCGATCCGGCGCTCCGTCATCGACTGCGTCTCGAATAGGCGGTCGAGCTCCTCGGCGAGGGCGACGTCGTCCGGCGTGAGTTCGAGGGCTCGCTCCAGGACGGCGGCGGCCGCGCGGCGATCGCCCAGCGCCTCCTGGAGCGCAGCGATGGCGCGCTGCTCGTGCGCCTGCGCGCGCGGCTCGACCCGCATCCCGAGGCGGGACGCGCGGACGCGGAGCGCCTCGGGGGTGTGACCGGCCGCCTCGTGGAGCGTGACCAGATCGTCGAGGGCACGCCGCCGCACGTGCACCGCGGCGCCCGCGCGCGAGGCCGCCCGTTCGAGCAGGGCGATCGCGCGCGAGGCATCGCCCAGACGGTCGCGCGCGAGGCACGCGGCGTCGACCTCCAGCGCCGCCGCCCGCGCCGCGTCGCGCTCGAGCGCGGCCTCGCGCTCCAGCAGCTCCACCAGCCACGACGAGTCGCGGTGCGCCACGGCGTGCGCCACGCACGCAGCGCGCACCGGCCCCAGCCCGGGGTCGAGCTCGAGTGCGCGCGTCAGGGCCGCCTTCGCGGCGTCGGGCTGACCGAGATCGACGTCGAGCAGGCGCGCGCGCTCCGCGTGGTGCCACGCCGCGAGCGCGGGCTCGCCTTCGCACGCCTCGGCCATGCGCCCCAGGTGGGCGGCGAGCGCTGCGCGAGCCGAGGGATCCGCCGTCAGCGCCGCCTCGAGACCGCGGAGGGCCGCGGGGTGCTGCGGCTCGACGGCGAGGACGCGCTCCCAGGCGGCGCGCCGGGCGTCGAGCGACTCCCCGACCGCCTCGAGCACGCGCGCGCGCTCCGCCAGCAGGCTCGCGCGGACCGCGTCGTTCGCGCACTCGGCGAGCTCCGCGTCGAGGTGCGGCAGCAGCGCGCGCGCCCCCTTGCGGGTGTGTCCGACGCGACGCAGCACGCCGTGCGCGGCGCTCGAGGGAGACGCCGCGAGGGACGCGGCCGCGTACGTCGCCGCGTTCGTGCCATCGCCCAGCAGCTCGCTGACGAGCGCGCGCTCGAGGTGGGCTCGCGCGCGCGCCACGCCGTCGTGCGCGGGATCGAGGCGCGCGACGCGGTCGGCCAGGGCCCGATCGAGCCGCTCAGCCAGGGTCGCGGGCGGGGGTGCGCTCTCGGGGCCCGGGCCGGACGCCGCGTCCGGGAGCATCGTCTCGAGCGAGGCGTTCATCCACGTGAGCTTCTGACGCTCGTCGTCCCAGACGCGGATGCGCTCGGAGCCGACGGAGGCCTCGTCGACCAGACGCTCCCACTCGGGGCGGACGCGCGGGCCGGCCAGCTCCTCCATCAGGGTGCGCACGCGCGCCGCGTCGACGGGGACCTCGCGCTCGCGCACGAACACGTCGAGCGCGTCGCGCAGCGCGCCGGCCGTCTGCCAGCGCTCGGCGGGGTCCACGGCGAGCGCGCGCATCACCGCGTCGCGCAGCTGCGGCGGATAGTCGGCGTCGAGGGCCACCGGATCGGGCACCTGCCCCTCGCGCACGCGCCGCACCGTCTCCACGTCGCTGTCCTCGCGGAACAGCCGGCGGTCGAGCGAGATCTCCCACAGCGTCACGCCCAGCGCGAACACGTCGGCGCGCCTGTCGGCCGGCTTGCCGTGCGCCTGCTCCGGAGCCAGGTACGCGAGCTTGCCCTTGAGGACTCCGACCGCCGTGGCCGAGAGGCGATCGCGCGCCTTGGCGAGGCCGAAGTCGATGAGGCGCGGCACGCCGTCGCTCGTCAGGAAGATGTTGGAGGGGTTGACGTCGCGGTGGACGACCTGCCGCTCGGCGCCATGCTCGTCGCGCGCCCCGTGCGCGTGCTCAAGCGCGTCGCCGATGCGCGCTCCGATCCACGCCACGACCTCGTAGGGAATGCGCTTGCCGCGGGCGTGCGCGAGCTGCCAGAGGTCGAGCAGCGACCGCCCGCGCAGCACCTCCATCGCGAGGAAGTAGCGCTTCCCGTCGTGGCCGAGGCCGTGGATCTTGATGATGTTCGGGTGCGACAGGCGCGAGGCGATCTGCGCCTCGTCGCGGAACATCGCCACGAACTCCTTGTTGCGGGAGTGCTCAGGGCGGATGACCTTGAGCGCGACGAGCTCCTCGGGGTGCACCGTCGACCGGCCGAGCCACACGGTGGCCATGCCGCCCTCGGCGATGGGGGCGAGGATCTCGTACTCGCCGAGGCGCTTGAACGGGAGCTCGGGGCGCGTGCTCTTGGTCACGCCCCCGATGGTACAGGGCGACGCCGGACAGCGTTTTGAAACGCTGCGGCTCCGCTTGCCAGGAGGCGCGCGGCGGGAGCCCTACGGGCGCCCGACCCGGGCGAGCCTCAGACGTCCTTCTGGTCGCGGACGCGGGCGGCCTTGCCGGCCAGGTCGCGGAGGTAGAAGAGGCGAGCGCGGCGAACGACGCCCTTGCTCACGATCTCGACCTTCTCGATGCGCGGCGAGTGCGACAGGAAGATGCGCTCGACGCCGACGCTGAAGCTGACCTTGCGCACCGTGAAGGTGCTGCGCGCGCCGGCCCGGTGCCGCTTGATGACGACGCCCTGGAAGACCTGGGTGCGCTCCTTGTCGCCTTCCACGATGCGGTAGTGGATGCGCACCGTGTCGCCGACGCGGAAGTCGGGCAGGTCAGACCGGAGGGCCTTGGACTCAATCTCGGCGAGCTTGGGGGACGTGAGCATGGCAAACCTCGCGGGGGCGAGGCTTAAAGCACGCAGGTTCTGGCCTGTCAATGCGCCCGCGGCGAGACGGTACCGAGACCACGATTAGGTGCGCGTCAGCCCTTCTCGGCCGGCGAGCAGCCGCACGCCGGCTCCACGTGCGAGGCCTTCGGCGCCTCGCCCGGCTCGCCGAGCATCGCGGCCTTGACCCAGCGCACCGGCGGAGCCCCCTCGAGGCGATCACCCACCGAGTACACGCGGCACTGCATGCCGAAGTCGGTTCGGGCGCGCGCCGAGGGCTCCACGTCCACACCGTCCACGCGGACCGTCGGCGAGCCGATGAACCGCTGCCGCTGCGCCTCGGCTTCCCCCTCGACGGGCACCATGCGCAGGTCCACGGAAGCGCCGGCGGCGACCGCGGCCGCGCGCGCCCGGGCGACGGCCAGGTCCACGTTCGGGCAGCCGTCGAAGTAGAGGATCTCGACGAGGGTCACGGCGTCTGTCCGTAGCGCAACGCGGCTCGCGCGCCACCCCGGCGGTCGGATCCGCCGCGTGCGGCGCCGTCCCGCCGTCAAGAGCGCGGGCGCGGGCGCCGGCACGGACGTTCAGCCTCGCCTCGACCCGGACCCGGTCCCTGGGCCGGCCCGCCCGGCCGCCACCTTGACCTTCTGCCTCGTCCGGGTAGATTCCGCCGCCCCCAATAGCGCCTCGAGGAGCCCGTGGAGCCTCCGCTCCACACGTCTTTCGACCGGGAAGACGTCGCGCACCGACGGGCGATGCAAGGACAATCCCATGAACACGCAACCCGGTATCTACGGCCGCAAGCTCGGCTGCACCCAGATTTTCGAGGAGGACGGCTCGGTCACCCGCGTGACCGTCATCGAGGCCGGCCCCGTCGTCGTCGTCGGCAAGCGCACCCCGGAGAAGGACGGCTACACGGCCCTCGTCCTCGGCTTCGAGGATCGCAAGGAGAAGCACACGAGCAAGGCGATCGCGGGCGCCTTCAAGAAGGTCAACATCACCCCCAAGCGCGTCGTCAAGGAGCTCCGCTGCGAGCCCGACTTCGCCGCCAAGTGGGAGGTCGGCCAGACCCTCAAGCTTGACGAGATCTTCCAGCCGGGCCAGTACGTCGACGCGCGCGGCACCACGCGCGGCCGCGGGTTCACGGGCGTCATGCGCCGCTGGAACTTCGCCGGCGCCGGCAGCGCCACGCACGGCACCCACGAGTACCGCCGGCACGGCGGATCGATCGGTACGAACATGACGCCGGGCCGCACGCTGCCCAACGTCAAGATGGGCGGCCAGTACGGCAACGAGACCGTCTCGACGCTCAACCTCAAGGTGGCGCGCGTCGACGCCGAGAAGCACCTCCTCATGGTGCGCGGCGGCGTGCCGGGCACGACCCACGGCCTCGTGCTCATCCGCACGGCCGTGAAGACCAAGAAGCGCTCGACCAAGCGCTAGCGTCACGCCGGCGCCGGCGCCTCTCTCGAGGCGCTCGGGCTCGGGCTCGCGCTCGACTCGCGGCATTGCGGCTGCGGGCGCGCTAGAGTCTTGTCTCCGCCGCCGGCGCCGACGCATGTCCCGCTCCAAGAACCCGTACGCGAAGCCCGACCGCTTCACGCGCGCCGCGAAGGAGGCGGGCTACCCGGCGCGCAGCGTCTTCAAGCTCGAGGAGATCGACCGGCGAACCCGCCTGCTCCGGGGCGGCATGCGCGTGCTCGACCTCGGAGCCTCCCCCGGGAGTTGGTCGCTGTACGCGGCCAAGAAGATAGGCCCCTCGGGCAAGCTGCTCGCCGTCGACCTCGAGCCGCTCGGGGCCGCCCTGCCGCCGCACGCCGCGTTCGTGCAGGGCGACGCCCTGTCGCTCGCGAACGAGGACCTCGCGCGCTTCGCCCCGTACGACGTCGTGCTGTCGGACATGGCGCCGCGCACGACGGGCAACCGCCCGACCGATCAGGCCCGCAGCTTCGAGCTGTTCATGCGGGCGCTCGCCGTCGCGGGTACGCTGTGCGCGGCGGGGGGCTCGTTCGTGGGCAAGCTCTTCATGAGCGACGATCTGCCGGAGGCGCGCGCCGAGCTGCGCCGCCTCTTCGCCCACGAGAGGCTCATCCGCCCCGAGGGCACGCGCGCGGTGAGCACGGAGCTCTTCGCCGTCGGCCTGGAGCGGCGGCCTTGACCCTGCCGGCGCCGTCCCTCCTTGCCGGGCGCTTCGCCGTCGAGCGCGAGGTGGGCCGCGGCGGCGTCGGCATCGTCTACCGCGCGCACGATCAGGTCAGCGGCCAGCCCGTCGCCCTCAAGGTCATCGCGCTGCCGGGCGTCGACGCGGGCGAGGAGGCCCGCTTCCGGCGCGAGGGGCGCATCCTCGCGGGGCTGCACCACGAGAGCATCGTGCGCGTCGTGGCGTTTGGCCAGCTCGACGAGGGCCAGCCGTACATCGCGATGGAGTGGCTGGAGGGCGAGGACCTCGCGCAACGGCAGCGACGCGCGCCGCTCGACCTGACCCGGAGCCTCTCGGTGGCGATCCGCGTGTGCGAGGCGCTCGCCGCCGCGCACGCCGCGGGGATCGTGCACCGCGACGTCAAGCCGTCGAACATCCTGCTCGTCGGCAGCGGGCCGGGCAAGACCGGCGACTTCGACGCCAAGCTGGTCGACTTCGGCGTCGCCTCCGCAGGCGACGCGAGGCTCACGCGCACCGGCGC
>JAJYCT010000552.1 GCA_021778125.1 Myxococcales bacterium | reverse complement strand
CCGCACAGCGTCATTCGCTTCAGGTGTAGCCGCGCGCGCGGGGCTTCAGCGTGAGGCTCGCGCCAAGCTTCAGTGAGAGCGACTGCGGCTCCGCCGCCCTGGGGCGCTGCCCCAGACCCCGGAGTTTGTCCCCCCTCCCGGATGCAGGGACTCGCGACAGTGACGGGCGAGGTGGACCGGCAGGGAGCATCCGGTCGGGGGCCCGGGTCGCTCTCCAGCGTTGCCCGGTTTGAGAGGTCACTCCCTGCCGGTCCGAATTCGCGTTCCCGTTCCGCACATATAGATGGGGAATGGGATGGGTCACTTCGGCGCCGAGGCGCTCCAGCCATCGCGGCCCGCGCGTTGGACGCGGCCGTCGGTCTGCAGGAGCTTGAGCGCTTCGGCGACGGTCTGGTTGCGGATGCCCAGCTTCTCGCGCAGCGCCGCAGACGAGAGCGGCGCGTCGGACTTGGCGAGCAGTTCGAGGATTCGCTTCGCGGCGGGATCCTCCCGGTGGGCAGCGTCGAGGACCTCGAAGCGCGCGAAGGGCTCGACCTGCTTGTCGACCTTGAGCTTGAGGCGGACCGGCGCAGGGGCAGCGGCGGCGCGGTGCTCGATCTTCAGCTCCAGCGCGGAGTCCTGCGAGAGCTTGCGCAGGTAGAGGTTGGAGTCGCCGAAGGCGTGCAGGTCGGACGAGCCGCGCAGTCCGGTCCCGCCGTTGCCGGCGGCGGCCTTGCGCGAGTGGTGCACCAGGAGGATGGCGGTCTTCGAGCTGCGCGCGAGCTTGCGCAGTCCGTCGAGGATGACGCTCATCTCCGAGGCGGAGTTCTCGTCGGCGCGGTGCAGGCGGATCAGCGGGTCCAGGAGCAGCAGGCGCGGCTGGAAGGCGGCGATCGTGGCCTCGAGCCGCTCAAGCCCCTCGGGCAACCGCACGACGGGCTCGACGACGACCTCGATCGGCAGGTCGTCCAGCTCGCGTCCGCGGGCGCGGGCGAGCGCCGACAGCCTCTCGCTGATCACCGCGTGGGGGTCCTCGGCGCAGAGCACGACGGTCGGCCCCGGCGAGAGGACGCGAAAGGCCCCGGCGCAGGAGGTGCCCGAGGCGATCGCCACGCAGAGGTCGAGGGCGAAGAAGCTCTTGCAGCTCTTGGGGGCGCCCCCGAGGATTCCCGCCCCCGCCTCCAGGAAGAGGTTCTCCACGACCCACGAGAGCGGCGCGGTCTGGCTCTTGAGCTTGCCCGCGTGCAGCGTGGCGTAGGGCTTCGCGCTCATCAGGCGTTCTCCCGGTCGAAGACCGCGACCTCGACCTCGTGGACGTCGACGTGCTTCTTGCCCGCGGCGGCGGCGGCCAGGAGCGCGGCGGTGGCGACGTTGTTGATCTCGCGCGGCACCCCGCGGCTCTTCTCGAAGACCTTGTCTGAGGCGCCGGGCCTGAAGAGCGTCGCCTGGGCGCCGGCGGCGCGCAGCCGGCGGTCGAGGTAGTCGACGGTCTCCCGGTCGGTGAGCAGCGAGAGGGAGGTCCGCAGTGGCAAGCGCTGGGCGAGCGAAGCGAGCTCGGGCAGGGCCAGCGTCTCGCGCAGCGGCGGCTGCCCGGCCAGGATGAGCGTGAAGGGCGGCGTGCGGTCGAAGTCGAGGTTCGACAAGAGCCGCAGCTCGTCGAGGCTCTCGCGAGGCAGCCGGTGCGCTTCGTCGAGGACGAGGATCTCCTGCTTGTCGCTCTTGCCGAGCTCGTCGAGGACCGCTTGCGCGGTCTGCGCCGAGGAGCGCTTCGTCTTGATGCCGTAGCGCTGGGCGAGCTGGCCAATGAGCCCGAAGGGACCGCAAGAGCACAGCGGCGTGGAGACCAGCCGCACCTTCGCCTTGTCGAGGCTGTCGGCGAAGGTCCCCAAGAGCGTGGACTTGCCCAAGCCCGGCTCCGCCGTCAGCAGCAGCGCGCTCTTGGACTCGACCGCCAGGCGCAGGCGCTCGAGCGCCTCGACGAAACGCTTGTGCTCGAGCAGCCCGTTGGGAGGGATAGACCGGGCGAAGGGCAGGCAGGTCAGGCCGAAGTGGCGCAAGAGCTTCTCGACGGGCGTGGCGGACATGGTCACTCCTGGTTGGCGTTGAAGGCGGCGAGGTGAAATTGCTTGAGGTAGTGCGTGTAGACGGAGACGTGCAGGCCGCGGCCCTGCAGCTTCAGCGCGTGCTCGAGCGCGAGCCGCACGGTCTTCTCGGCGAAGGGGCCGACGCCGTTGAAGCAGCGCGTCAGGTCCTCCTTCTCGTAGGGCGACAGGTCCTTGCCGAGCATCTGCGCGCACAGGTCGAGAAACGGCTTGAGCGTGAAGTCCACCGAGGGCTTCCACTCCGAGAGGCGCAGGTGCCTGGCCTGTAGCGCGATGCGCCGGTCGTACTCGGCGCGCAGCGCGCCCAGGTAGTCGAAGGACGGCGGGGTGGCGACGGGCCGCTCCGGGACGGGCTGCGGCGCGTTGATCTTCTGCGGGAAGGCGCGCTGCACGCGCTTGCCTCCGAAGAAGACCAGCACGTCCTTGAGGTCGAAGGGATCGAAGTGGACGCTCACCCAGCGGCCGCGCAGGAAGCTCTCGCACTGGTAGGCGCGCCCCTCGACCTCGACGGTGGCGGTCTTGGGGTGGACCTTGCGCTTGCCCCGCACGCGGAAGGTGTCCGCGAGGAGCACCGGGTCGGGATAGTCGGGGACGAAGCCCGGCTGGGCAAAGCGATCGACCGGGGGCTCGCCGGTCGTGCCGTGCGGAGCCAAGTGGTAGCGCCGCTCGAGCCAGGCGTCCCAGAAGAGGTTGAGCTGCTCGCGCGACTCGATCTTGGCGGCGCGCACCTCGGGCTCGAAGCCGTCGGCGACGGTGCGGTTGACGCGCTCGATGGCTCCCCGGCCTTCGCTCGTGTACGCCTTGGAGTGCACCATCCGCACG